>JAPYPT010000459.1 GCA_029937535.1 Alphaproteobacteria bacterium | reverse complement strand
CAAAATTGAAGCGAAAATTAGGGTATCGGAAGGTAGTTAGATTGGCGACACGATACCCCAGCATCTCCTCCAACCTTTCCCTGGCTTCGAGCATTTCGTTGAGGAGGTCGTAGACGACCTCCTTGACGGAGATTTCCTCCTCCATGTCGCCAACGATCTGGCCCACCGGATACGTCAAAAAGTCCTTGGCGCGGACCCGTTCGACGCGGGTGCGGCCTTCCTGCCACCAGAGGTAATTCTGCGTTGGGGCGGGCAGGGTCGCGGGGGCGCCGGGCTGTTCGTAGGCTTCGGAAAATTTATTGCGCAGGGTGCGGCAGGGTTTGCCGGTGACGGAGGTGGTCAGCATGGCGTCTTCCGCGCTAGCCTCGAACATCTTTTGTTTGATCTCCGGCGTTACCTCGCTTTGTGCCGTCTTGAGCCAGAGGGAGCCGGTCCAGACACCTTCGCAGCCCAGCACCAGGGCGGCGGCCATTTGCCGGCCCCGGCCCACGCCGCCCGCGCCCAGCACGGGCAGGGGTGCGACGGCATCGACGATGGTGGGCCACAGCACCATGGAGGAGACCTCGCCCGTATGGCCGCCGGCCTCCGTCCCCACGGCGACGACGAAATCGCAGCCGGCCTGGCGGTGGCGCATGGCATGCTTGGGCTTGCCGGCCAGGGCGCCGACCTTGATGCCCTGGGCATGGGCGCGCTCCACCAGTTCAACGGGGGGCGAACCCAGGGCGTTGACGATCAGCTTGATGGGATGGGTCATGGCCGCCTCCACCATGGCCAGGCTTTCCGCCGGAGTGAAGTTGAGGCCCTTGACGATCTCCCGCTTGATCTCGTCCGCCTCGCCCTCGGGCAGGGGCGGCACGCCGGCCTCGTCCAGCATATTGCGCACAAAATCAATGTGGTCGGGGGGCAGCAGGGCGCCAGGATCGAATTTTTGCCCTGCGCTGTCGTCAAAGCGGCTGGGCATCAGCACATCGATGCCATAGGGCTTGCCGTCGATATGCTCATCGATCCAGCTCAGCTCCGCCTCCACCCGCTCCGGGCTCATGCGCGCCATGCCGAGGACCCCCATGCCGCCGGCCTTGGAGACCTCGACCACCACGTCGCGGCAATGGGAAAAGGCGAAGATCGGCACCTCGATGCCAAACATCTCACACATCTTGTTATTCATTCCATCGTCCCTGTCATGTCTCGGATACAGCCCCCTTCATACTCAATCCATGGGGTGAGGGGAACGATTGCAGGTAAACAGGCAGGCGAATTCGCGATAGACTGGACGCTCAATCGCAGGGGAGCGGGGGCATGGCCATCAAGATCGTCGACATCCGGGCGGAATTGGCGCCATTGAGCAAACTGACGTGCCGGGGCGCCGATACCAGCGAGGCAGAAGCGAACGCGGCCTTTGCCAGACTGGCGGACTTTCGCGATGGCGCGGTTTTCGCCGGATCATTCGAGGGCGACAGCGGCTGGGAGAAACACGCCAAGGGCGATGAGATCGTGCAAATCCTCGACGGCGCCACCACCCTGACCATTTTGACCGCCCAGGGCGAAGAGGTGCTGGAATTGACCGCCGGCAATCTGGTCGTGGTCCCCCGGGATCACTGGCACCGCTTCAATGCGCCCGACGGCGTGACCGTGATGACGGCGACGCCGCAGCCGACCGAACATACCTTCGCCGACGATCCCCGCTAAAGCAGGAACTTCAGGAGCGACATTCCCATGCAGACCATCAATTCCAAGGAACAATTGCGGCGGATCTACCAGCCTGCCAAGGAACGCTCCCTGCAAAAACAGATGCGGTCCCTTGATGTCCATTGCCGCCGCTTCATCGAGCTTTCGCCGTTCGTGATCTTGGCCACCAAGGGCGCCGATGGCCTGGGCGATGCGACGCCACGGGGCGGGGCGCCTGGATTTGTCCTGGTGGACGACGCCCGAACGCTCCTGCTGCCCGACTGGCCCGGCAACAACCGGCTGGACAGCCTGGAGAATATTATCGAAAGCCCTGGCGTGGGGTTGTTGTTCCTGGTGCCCGGCGTCAACGAAACCCTGCGTCTGAACGGCCAGGCGGATATCATCATCGACGATGCCGTCCGCGGGCGCTTTGACGGCGAGGCGCGGTTGCCCAGATCGGTGATCCGCGTGCGTATCGAGG
>JAPYPT010000170.1 GCA_029937535.1 Alphaproteobacteria bacterium | reverse complement strand
CGAGCAACTTATCCGCATTCAATTGAATCCAATTGAATGCGGGTTGCTCTAGCGGGCTGTTATTCAGGCCTTCGGAGGCAGCCATTCATGGCTGACGTTGCAACAGCGCCATGGGGCTGCCCACATCCACCACGCCGATGGCTTGATGGGCCTTGTAGCCCAATAGTTCCTGTATTCGCACGGGCATGTGGCGCACTTTTTCGATGGGTACGGTGAGGAAGCTGTTTTCCTCCGCCCGCAGCCAGCCGACCACATAGCCAAGGAACATCCCGCGCCGGTGCTGATCTTCCGTACGGTTGGCGCCGCCGCCATGCAGGGCGGAGCCGAGATAGAGCAGCGCCGAGCCGGCCGGCATCTCCGCCTGGACAATTTCCGCCTCCAGAGCCTCCCGTCCGGGCGGCCATAAATGACTGCCCGGCGCTACCCGCGTGGCGCCATTCTCAACCGTGAAATCCGTCAGGGCGAACATCGCCTCAACCTCCAGCGGGTGCTTCGGCGCCTTCAAAAAGCTCCAGGCATCTTCGTCCCGATGCAGTATTTGGGCATCCTCGCCGGGGCCGATCTGGATCAGTTGACCGGTGTTGAAGATATAGTCATGGCAATTGGGCAACAGAAAATGATCCGCCGCGCCACAGAGCAGCGGCGTCAACATGACATCGATAAAGGTTTCGGACTTAGCGGGCAGGCCGTCAATGCGGACCGTTGAAAGACCGTAGAATTCCACCATCCGTTCATGGGCCGGATGGCGCAGGCCCGGCGCGGTGCCGGCAATCAATCCATCCAGCTCGCTGTTGAGCGCGCCCAACCGGTCCGGCGAGAGAATATTATCAATCACAACGGCGCCGTCCCGTTCCAACAGGCCATGGACGGTGCCGGGCGGGGCGGTGGATGGAACATGCTCAAGTTTCGGCATAGCCACGGTCTCCGCGTGGTTCAGGGATGGCCTCAGGGATGGTCATTGTAATCACAAAAGTCAAAAACGCCAGACAGGCACGGCGGGCGGCCCAAAATCTGGCGCGATCTACCGGGTCGGATCGTCCGAGACCTGGATCATGGTCTTGCCGAAATTTCCGCCGTCCAGCATGGCGCGGAAAACCTTCGGTGTGTTTTCCAGGCCGGGACGGATGTCTTCGAGGTATTTCACTTGGCCGTCCTTTAACCAACCGGCCATTTGCGACAAAAAGGCCTCCTGGTGATCGGCCACGAAATTGCCCACCGCCAGGGGGAAGACGCCGCAGTTCTGTTTGTCGAACACCGCCTGGCCGGTTTCCATCCACACCTCCGCCGGGTCGCGGCCATCCAGATTGCTGTATTGTGAAATCAGGCCGCAGCGGGTGATACGGGCGTTTTTGTTCAGATGTTGCAGCACCGCTTCAAAGGTCTTGCCGCCAACATTCTCGAAATAAATATCGATGCCGTCGGGGCAGGCCGCCGCCAGATCGCCGGACAGATCTTCGCCGAGGTGAGAGACGCAGGCATCGAAACCCAGTTCTTCGGTGACGTAGGCGCATTTCTCCGCCCGCCCGGCGATACCAACAACGCGGCAGCCTAGGATATTGGCCATTTGTCCCACCGCCTGGCCGACCCCACCGGAGGCGGCGGAAACCACGACGGTTTCACCACGCTGGGGCTGGCATTGCACCACCAGGCCGGAATAGGCGGTCAGGCCCAGCATGCCCAGGATGCCGATGGCGGTGGACAGCGGCGCCAGGTCAGGGTCCAGTTTGCGCGGGAACATATAATTGAAGACGGATATGCCCTCGCCGGTGAGGCCATGGCTTTGCCAGCCGTTGGTGTTGAACAGAAAATCCCCTTCCCCGTAGCCGTGCATATTGCTCTTGAGCACTTGGCAGACCGTGCGGCCGTGGCAAACCTCACCGGGCTCTTCAAGTCCCCGGCGCCGGCGGCCCCATTGATAGGGATCGAGGGAGAGATAGAGGGTCCGGCAGAGCAATTGTCCGGCGCCGGGATCGGGCAGTGGGCTTTCGCGCCATTCGAAATCCTCCGCCAGGGGCAGTCCCTCGGGCGGCGTGCGGGCCAACAGCCATTGTTGGTTCATGGTCATCCCTCGATCCTCTTTCGACTCTTTGCTAGGTTGGAAGCAACCATAAACCATTGACGGGAGGAACCCCATGGCGGCCGAAAACCAGACAGTCTCCATCTTCGAGGTGAAGGATCATGTAGCCTGGATTACCCTGAACCGACCCGAGGCCATGAATTCCATGAATCCGGAACTCCGCTGGGAGCTTTCCCAGCATTGGGACGAGGTGGAGGCGAACGATGATATCTGGCTCGCGGTCGTGACCGGGGCCGGCGAGCGCGCCTTCTCCGCCGGCGCCGACCTGAAACACCGCGCCCGGGAGCGCGAGGCGGACGCGGCCCAGCGCGCGCAGTGGCGGAAACTGGAAACCGAGACCACCAGCCTGATCGAACGCTGGCATTTTCCCAAACCCATCATCGCCCGCGTCAACGGCTTCGCCCTCGGCGGTGGCCTTGAACAAGCGTTGGCCTGCGACATTATCGTCGCCGCCGATCATGCGGAGTTCGGCCTGCCCGAACCCCGGCGTGGCCTGATCGCGGGTTCCGCCGGCGTTCACCGCCTGCCGCGCCAGATCGGCCTGAAACCGGCCATGGGGTACATGCTGACCGGCCGGCACATCCCGGCGGCGCGGGCTTACGAGCTTGGCCTCGTCAATCAGGTCGTGCCCCTGGATAAGCTGGATGAAACAGTCGGGGAGTGGGTCGACGATATCCTCCGCTGCTCGCCGCTGGCCGTCCGGGCCACCAAGGAAGCCACCATGCGCGGCCTCGACCATCCCCTGCCGCAAGCCTACTACACCGCCTACCCCGCCAACCGGCGCCGAGAGAACTCAGCCGATACCCTGGAAGGGCCGCGCGCGTTCGCCGAAAAACGGCCGCCAAAATGGACGGGGCGGTGAGGGCCGCCGGACCGCCCAACATGTCAATTTTTTCGACATAGCCTTAATGATGACCGATGCGGGGCCGCTGGAATTCCCCAAAACTGTCGGAATATTTTACAGTATGGGTAGGTATTATTATGTAAAATTCATCCTAAGTCATTGATTTTATTAGGACGGGTTATTCTGGCATGTTTCTTGCTTGATTAATTCGTGAACTATAAGCCGGCGAAGTTCAAACCGCTGGCGCGTGATAAAAAAAACTATCCTTCCTGGAGGAGGAACGACATGAGTACCTTAAGATTATTCATTTGTGCGACAGTCGCCATATTGATTGGAACTACGCACGCACACGCAACCTTGTACGGCACGAATGCAACGCAGCTCTTAACCATCAATACGACGACGGGCGCGGCGACCACTGTTGGCGCCCTCGGGTTTAATGGTGTACACGGCCTCTCCTTTGACGCCAGCGGCACATTGTATGGCGTGTCATCTTTTACGGATCAGCTATTGACCATCAACACGGCCACGGGCGCGGCAACCGCGGTCGGCTCCCTCGGGTTTGGCAGTGTGCGATCCCTCACTACTAGTTCCGGCGATACATTGTTCGCCGTGGATACCGTGACCAACAAACTTGTGACTATCAACAAGACGACGGGGGCGGCTACCGCCGTTGGTGGCGCCCTCGGGTTTAGCAACGTACTTGGCCTCGATTTCGATTCGAGCGGAACGCTTTTCGGCCTGGACACGGTCACCGACAAGCTTTTGAATATCAACACGTCAACGGGCGCGGCAACCGCCGTTACTGGCGCCATTGATTTTAATCCCAGCGGAGTGGAAGCGACGCAGGGATTGGCCTTTGATGAAAACGATATATTGTTCGCCACGGATTTTCACACAAAGCGGCTTTATACCGTCAACACAACGGCTGGCACGGCGGCAAGTATCGGCGCGCCCTTTGCGTCTGTCGTGCGCGAGCTTGCTTTCTCCAATTCCAGTGCCATTCCCGAACCCGCTACCCTGGCCCTTTTCGGACTGGGCCTGTTGGGTCTTGGGGCGGCACGGAGAGGGCGGAGACCCACAACCTGAAAATACCTTCGCTTCGGGTCGCTTCGAGCGGCGGTCGTTGGGGGCCGTTTATTTTCTGACGACCGCATCGAGGATCAATCGATTTCCTCCGACAAGAATCGGTCAACCAGGCGCGCGCTCCGCTCCCGATCCATGGCTTCATGGGCCCAATTTAGATTTCGCCCTTCGGAGCCCAGATAGAAGCGCTCATATTGCTCGTTGCGGCTGCCCAGCGCGGTGCCGGCAAAATCCCAGGCCAGCCTGAAGATGCGGTCACGCTGTTCCGCATCGACGCCGACGCCGCCCAAATACCGGTCGATCAGGGGGCGCAGCTCCGCATCCGCCAAGGCCGCCTTCGAAGGCGTGGTCAGCAGATTGTGGGAGCCGATCTTGCGCAGGATTTCATTCACCCGGGGAAACCAGACCGGCAACGCCGCGCGCAGGGCAAACAGCGGTGGGGCGGCACAACACCACAGCCCGTTGCCGTATTCATGGGCGGCCTGTTCGGCGGCAAATATGGAAGAGCGCGCGAACTCGGTAAACATCGCGATTTCACCCAGCATCTGCCGGGTTTGGTCATCATCGCGGTTGATCGCTCCTGCCATGGCCAGGCCCAAGCCTCGGGCGAATTCCAGCTTGGTCTGGGCGCGGATCATGGTCTGCTGCATGATATTGGGCCACCAACTGGTCTTCATCACCGTGTTGTAGACCTCCAGATTGGCATCGATGAACAGCCGCTCCCGGGGCACCTCAACATCATCGAAGATCACGAAGGCATCCTGTTCGTCGAAGCGGGTGGAAAGCGGATGGTCGAATTTGTTGCTGTTCACCGAGACACTATCGCGGCAAATAAACTTCAGGCCTGGGGCATCCAGGGGAATGCAAAATGACAGGGCATGGTGGGCGGCGGCATCGGGCATGGGCGCGCCGGGATAGACCGCCAGTTCATCCGCGAACGGCGCCAAGGTCGCCAGCACGCGGGAGCCGCGCACGATGATCCCGTGCTCGGTATCTTCCACCTTGTGCAGTTGCACCGGGTCCAAGCCGTCCGGCACATTGCCCGCGCCCAGATTGACCGTGGTATGGACAATCGTATGGGTCAGGGATAGGTCCCGCCGGGCCAGCAGTTTCTGATAATTGACCAGGTTTTCGGCGCCGTGCCCGTTGCCATTGTTCGCCCACTCGTCCGCCCGTCCCGCGAACCCGGCGAAGGTCACGTTCATGTAGTCGGGCGTCCGGCCCATCAGGCCGCCGGAATATTCCGCCGTCCGCTCCAAACCGCGATGACGCCGTTGGAGGTCTTCCAGCGAGCGGGGGATCATATGGCTGACGTTGATCGCCTCGCCCGTCTCCGGGTCCGGCATTAGACAGTCTTCGGCTTCCCGCAACTGTAAATCATACACTTCGGCCAACGCCCCCGCCGCCCCGGACAACGCCGGATGATCGGTAATTGACGCCACTTTCTCGTCACCGACCCAAATCTCCCGCCCATTGTCGAGACCCGCTAGGAATTGTGCGCCGTTTCTTGCCGCCATTCAGTCCGCCTCCCGGATTACGCTCGATTGTGTTTACCTCGACCCAAACCATAGCCAATTTTTGCAACGCGCCGATAGCCAAATCGCGGCTGTCTGGCGCCAAGGGCGCAGGGCGGTATATGCTGCACGCTGTTCACCGGCATAGCGGGAAAGACCGGACGGAATGGCCAATATCTTCAGTCTTACATCCCACGTGGTTTATGGTCATGTGGGCGGACAAGCCAGCGGGCCGGCATGGCAGGCGTTGGGGCACGAGGTTTGGCATCTGCCGACCGTGCTGTTTTCGAACCATCCCGGACACGGCGCCTTTGGCGGCGGCCCGGTGGAGATCGCGCGGCAAAATAGTCTATTGGATGGTCTGGTGGACGGCGGGTTTCTGGCGGGTTGTGACGCCATGCATACGGGATACCTGGGGCAGGCGGGCAGCGTGGAGGTGGCGTTGCGGGCCCTGGAGGTGGTTGACGGACCGCTGTTGTGTGACCCCGTGCTGGGCGATGACGGCGGGCTGTATGTCGCCGCCGACCTGGCGGCGGCGATGCGCGACCGCCTGGTGCCCCGCGCCGATCTATTGACACCGAACCGGTTTGAATTGGGCTGGTTGGCCGGCCGGGAGATTTCCAATCTGGATGACGCGGTCAATGCGGCCCAGGCCGTGCGGCGCCTGGGGCCGGATATCGTTGTCTGCACCTCCGCCGCGCAATCAGGCGATTGGCTGCATAATTTGGCCGTAACGGGCAGCGGTACATTTCAGGTGCGCGTGCCCTTCGTGGCGGACAGCGCCAATGTGCCCAAGGGCACGGGCGATGCCTTCGCCGCCATTCTGCTGGGCCATTATCTTAACCATGGCGATATTGCCGCCGCCCTGGCCTGGGCCGCCGCCGCCTTGGGGGGCCTGATCCAGGCCAGCATGGATCTTGGCGCGGACGAACTGGCGGTCATACCGGCCCGGGACCAGATTACAGCGCCGGACCGGATGTTCCCCGTGGAACGACTGGATTAAAGGACCGCCGGTTTTGGGCCGCCCGTGGCCCAGTCGAGCAATTCCACCGTGTGCACCACGGGGATATCCAGGCCGGTGCGCAGTTGCACCATGCAGCCGATGTTGCCGGCTGCGACCACATCGGGCGACAGGCTATTGATATTGCCAGCTTTCCGCTCCAGCAGGCGGCCGGCCAGATCGGGCTGCAGCAGATTGTAGGTTCCCGCCGAACCGCAACAAAGATGGCCTTCGGGCACCGCCAAAACCTCGAACCCCGCCCGTTCCAATAGTTGTTTGGGCGGATCGACAACTTTTTGGCCATGTTGCAGGGAACAGGCCGCGTGATAGGCCACCTTCAGGGGCCGTGCCAGGCTGGTGGACGGCATTTCAAGGCGCATCAGCAATTCGGTAATATCCACCGCCAGTTCGGATATGCGCGCCGCCGGTGCCGCCCAGAGGGGCTCGCTGGCCAGAATATGGCCGTAATCCTTGACCGTGGTGCCGCAACCCGATGCATTGATCACCACCGCGTCCAGGCCTTCGCCATCCAGTTCGGCGCTCCAGGCCGCCACATTGGCGCGGACCGCCGACGCCGCGGCATCCGCCCGGCCCATGTGTTGGTTCAGCGCGCCGCAGCACCCGGCGCCTTCCGCGATCACCACATCGCAGCCCAGGCGGGTCAGCAGCCGGATGGTGGCCTCGTTTATCGCCGGGTCCAAAACCTTTTGCGCGCAGCCGGCCAGCATGGCGACGCGCAATTTCCGCTCTCCCATGGCCCGGTGAACCCCGGCGTTGCCGCCGATACCGGGCGGTGGCAAGGCGCCCGGCGCCATGGCCAGCAAACCGCGCAAGCGGCCCGGCGCCAGGCCGGCGAATGGCTTCACCAGACGGGCCGCCATCAGCGCCAGGCGGAACAGGCCCGGCCTTGGCAGCACCAGGGACAGGACCCGGCGCAGCATGCGTTCTGGCAGGGGGCGGCGGTAATCTCTCTCAATGCGGGTCCGGGCGCTGTCGAGCAGGTGCATATAGTCAACGCCCGAGGGGCAGGTCGTGGTGCAGGACAGGCAGGTCAGGCAGCGGTCGAGATGGCGCACGGTGCGCTCGTCCGGGGGCTTGCCGCTTTCCAGCATGTTTTTGATCAGATAGATCCGCCCCCGGGGGCTGTCCAGTTCATCGCCCAACAGCACATAGGTTGGACAGGTCGCCGTGCAAAAGCCGCAATGGACGCATTTGCGCAGAATGCCGTCGGCCGCCGCCACCTCGGGCTCGGCCAGTTGCGCCGGCTGAAAATCGGTCTGCATCTCAAAATGCCCCGTGCATGCGGCCAGGATTCAAAATTCCGTGCGGATCGAAGGCGTCCTTGATCCGCGCGCTCAAGGCGGCCAGCGCCGGCGGGGTGGGCTGGAAGACCTCCACACTGGCCCGCAGGTCTTCCGGCCCGCGCATCAGGGTGGCATGGCCAGCGCCGCCAAAGGCGCCCCGGACCAGCCCGGCGCCGCCATCCTCGCTGCTAATTTCATTGGCCGGCAGGGCGAGCCAGAGCAGGCCGCCGGCCCAATCGTAATAGCCCGCGCCCCCCGCCGCCAAGGCCCCGCGCATGACCTCCGCGCCGAGGGACGGCGTGACCGAAAGTTTCCAGACAATGGCGTCCCGGTCGGGCAGCAAGGGCGCCACATTGGCGATCTCCCGCCATAGAATGTTGGAGTTGTGGCCGTGCAGTTCCTCCACCGCGCCCAGGGCGCCCCATTGCCGGCGCAGGGCCTCCGTGCGGTGTTCCACGGACGGGCCTGGGCCTTCCACGCGCACGGCGGTGACTGCGTCGCCCGCGCCCTTGACATAGGACACCGCCGAACGGGCGGCGATGGCCGCGGGCAAATGGGCCAGGGCGGATACTTCGTGCGGGCTGCCGGCGGCCTGGCTCATGGCCGTTATGGCGGCGGCGTCATCCTGAGCGAACAGCAAAACCGTGCGGATTTTCTCCGGGCTGGGCAGGACCTTGACCGTGACCTCCGTCAAGGCCGCCAAGGTGCCGAAACTGCCGGCCATCAGCTTGCACAGATCGTAGCCGGTCACGTTCTTGACCACCCGCCCCCCTGATTTAAAGGCCGCGCCCCGGCCCGAGACGCCTTCCAGGCCAAGGAAATGATCCCGTGCCGCGCCCGCCTTGAGGCGGCGCGGTCCGGCCAGGTTCGCGGCCAGTACGCCGCCGATAGTCTGCTCCTTGGTGGTGCCGTACAAATCGCCAAAATCAGGTGGCTCGAACGCCAGTTGCTGGCGTTGTTGCGCCAGCATGGCCTGAATTTGCCCCAGAGATGTCGCCGCGCCGGCGCGGAGCACGAGTTCCTCCGGCTCATAAAGATTGACGCCATCCAGGGCCGAAAGGTGCAGTCGGTAGTCCGTTTCGACCACCCGGCCCAGCGCCGCCTTGCTGCCGCCACCGACCAGTTCGACGGTCTTTTTCGACCCCGCCGCCCAGGCCAGCATTTCGGTCACCTGGCCGGCATCGGTTGGTTGCAGATCTTCCGCCATCAGAACCGCGGGATATCCGGAAACGGGATTTTGCCTTGGTGCACCACCATTTTCCCCAATTCGGCGCAGCGGTGCAGAACCGGGAAGACCTTGCCCGGATTAAGCCGGCCATTGGGATCGAAGGCGCATTTCACCCGTTGCTGCTGGGCCAGGTCCTCTTCCGTGAAGACCTCCGCCATCAGATCGCGTTTTTCGATGCCGATGCCGTGTTCGCCGCTCAACACGCCGCCCACCTCGACACAAAGGCGCAGGATATCGGCGCCGAATTTCTCCGCCGTCTCCAATTCCCCGGCGTTGGCGTCGAACAGGATCAGGGGATGCAGATTGCCGTCGCCGGCATGAAACACATTGGCCACGCGGAGGCCGTGGTGTTCGCTCAGCTCGGCCATGCGCTTCAGAACCTCGGCCAGGCGGTTGCGCGGGATGGTGCCGTCCATGCACATATAGTCCGGGCTGATCCGGCCAATGGCCGGGAAGGCCGCCTTGCGCCCGGCCCAGAACGCCGCACGTTCTTCTTCGTTCTGGGATATGCGCAACGAGGTTGAACCGCATTGGGTGGCGATCTCGCCCACCCTGTCGATCAGATGGTCCACTTCCCGGCCGGGGCCGTCCAGCTCGACGATCAACAACGCCTCCGCCTCCAGAGGGTAGCCGGCATGGCAGAATTCTTCCGAGGCATGGATCGCCGCCCTGTCCATCATTTCCATGCCGCCGGGAATAATGCCGGCGCCAATGACCCGGCTGACGCAATCTCCCGCCTGCTCGGAGGATGGGAAGCCGATCAGCACGGCGCGGGCGGTTTCGGGCTTTTTCAGGATGCGCACGGTAATTTCCGTGACAACCCCCAACAGGCCTTCCGAACCGGTCAAAAGGCCCATCAGGTCATAGCCGCCGCTGTCGAGATGTTTGCCACCCAGACGGATCACCTCGCCCGACAGCAGCACCATTTCCAGACCCAGCAGATTGTTCGTGGTGACGCCGTATTTCAGACAGTGCACGCCGCCGGCGTTTTCCGCCACATTGCCGCCAATGGAACAAGCGATCTGGCTGGAGGGGTCCGGCGCGTAATAGAAGCCGTTATCATCCACCGCCAGGCTGATGCCCAGATTGGTGACGCCCGGCTGCACCCGGACGGCGCGGTTTTCATAGTCAATTTCCAAAATTCTGTTGAACTTGCCCAGGCCCAGGATGATGCCGTCTTCCAGCGGCAGGGCGCCGCCCGAGAGCGAGGTGCCGGCGCCACGGGGCACCACCTTGATGCCGCGGCGCTCGCACAATTGCATGATGGCGGCCACTTGTGGAACGGTTTCGGGCAAGACCACGGCCAGGGGCACGGACCGGTAGGCCGATAAACCGTCGCTTTCATAGGCGCGCAGGGCGACATTGTCGGCGATGACGCCTTCGCCGGGGACAATTTCACGCAGATCCGTAAGCAGGCCCTGGCGCTGCGCCAAAATCGCGCCTTCGGGTTTGGGCATAAGCATGTCTCAACTCCCGCCAATGACATTGACCAGCCGCAACAATAGGGTCGGCGGCAGAAAATGGACAACGAAAAACCGCGCCCGATAGGCGCGGCGTCCAGGCCCCCGCGGGCCCGCTCTGCCCGGGCTTTAGCCCTGGCGCGCCTTGAAACGGCGGTTGGTTTTGTTGATCACATAGACCCGGCCCTTGCGGCGGACCACCCGGCAATCACGGTGGCGGTTTTTCGCCGACCTCAAGGAATTCCGAACTTTCATCACATCACCCGTTCCCAGCCCCGTTCACGAATATCGATGCGGAGCAACAAGACCGGCGGAACATACAGACGGTCCGCCGGGCTGTCAACGCCACCTATTTGGCCGGGCCACGTAATGCGGTCTACTTGGCGGCCTTGCTGGCATGAAAGCGGTAATATCCAATATTGCCGAGCTGCAGGGCGCTGACCCGGCGGGCCCATAGTTCGACCTCCCACATGACCCAGGGGCGCTGGCTTTTTGGCACGGAGCCTTGTTTCAGGGTGGCCGTCAATCCGGCCAGACCGCGCAAAATATGGCCGCAAAGAGCCTCCGACAGGTCTTCCGCCCCGTGAACATCAAGATGTGTCGCCGACAGGCCCTGTTTGATCTGATCCACGGTGGCAAGATGCGGCTTCAGCTTTTCGAATTTGGCCCATTCAGCGGCGTCGTCCTTGGCCCCGGCCGGTGTCTTGGCGACGAAATCCGCCAACAAGATCTGGCCGCCGGGTTTCAGCAGCGACCACATTTGCAAAAACGCCGCATCCTTGTCCGACGTACCCAACAAGGTCTCGCGGCCGAATATGGCACCCCGGCTGGCTGGTTCGATGCCGTTGTTTGCCAAATCACCTTCGAACATCGACACCCGTTCTCCGAGGCCCGCTTGCTCCGCCAATTGGGCCGCTTGTTCCAACTGTGCCGGATCGGTCTCCAACCCCTCGACCCAGGCGCCGGTTTTCTCTGCGATGATCCGCGTGGCGGTCCCGATACCGGCACCGATATCCACCACCGTCATGCTCTCATCCAGTTGCAGCGGTTCGATCAATTGGGTAACGGCCGGCATGCTGCCGGGAAAGGTGCAGCCCTCGCCAAACAGCATTTGCGCGGCGGCCAGGCGCGGGGCGGGCCAGCCGGCGCCTTTCGCGGTCTCGGCCCCGGCGACATCCGCCGCCAGGTCCGCGTTCCCGCCGCTCTCATCATCCGTCTCCTCGCCCTCCCACCAGGACGAAAGGCGGGACGTCAGGGACGTCATGAAGTTTCCAGATTGAGATGTACTGTCCGTTGGACTCGGCTTTGCCATCGTTTCTGACTGTTAAATTTCCCGCACAACGGGGTTACTGTCCAATATTTGCCTTAAGCCAAGGTTAAGCTTCAGGCTCCAAGGGCTTCAGGCGGTGAGGCCCAGATCGTTCTGATCGGCCGTGTTGTAATTGGCGTCATACCACCAGTGAATATATTCATCATAGGTAATGTCGGGATAACG
>JAPYPT010000169.1 GCA_029937535.1 Alphaproteobacteria bacterium | reverse complement strand
CGCCAATACCGCCGGCGACAGTTTCCTGCTTGAATTCCCCTCCGTCGTCGATGCCCTGCGCTGCGTCATAGGGATACAGGCGGGCATGGCCCGGCGCAACGCCGATGTGCCCGCTGATCAACGCATTGAATTCCGCGTGGGTATCAACGTCGGCGATGTCATGGCCGAGGGCGAGGATCTATTCGGCGACGGCGTCAACATCGCCGCCCGCATCGAAGGCCTGGCGGAACCGGGCGGCATCTGCCTCTCCCGCACCGCACGGGACAATGTGCGCGACCGCATGGACATCGATCTGGAAGATCTGGGCGAGGTTGAGGTCAAGAACATCGCCCGCCCAGTGCGGGTGTTTCGGGTTCTGGGCGAGGGCGAGACGGCCCGCGCGCCGGCGGCTCCCGCCAAACCGACATGGAAGAGATATGCGGCGGCGGTGATCGTTCTGGCCATCATCGCGGGCGCCGGCGGTTGGTGGTGGTGGCAGCAGCAACCAGATTTCGCACCTGCCGATCCGGCCAAACTGGCCTTCAAGCTGCCGGACAAGCCATCGATTGCTGTTCTGCCGTTCAAATATTTGGGTCCGGATGCCGAGGCAAATGCATATATTGCAACAGGGTTGAGCGAGACAATCGTCTCTTCCCTTGGCTCCATGCCCTTTATTTTCATCATCGACTGGGCTGCCAGCAAATCCCTTGATGCTGACAAGATCGGGCTTGGCGCGGTGGCCGAGAAGCTCGGTGTTCAATATGTGCTGAAAGGCAGCGTACAGCGGTCCGGTGATGATCTCAGAATATCGGTTCACTTGTCGGACACCAAAAATGGCCGGCAAATATGGTCCACTACCTTTGACCGGGCCCCGGCCAAATTGTTCGAAATTCAGGACGAGATCGCTAAACGGATGCTAGCGGCTTTAGAGGTAAATTTCGGCACCGGCGATTTTGGTTTTTCAGCCGCCAGGACCACAAGCAACCTGAAGGCGTTAAAGTTCTACAATCAGGGAAGGGCCGAATTTGGAAAATATACCAAGGAAGGCCGGGCCAAGGCTAACAAGCTTTTCTCGGAAGCTGAAAAAGAGGATCCAAAATTTGTTGCGGCACTAATTTTCCGTTCCATCAGCTATTTGGTCGCCGGCCGGCTTGCCTTCGTCAAGGACCGCAGGGGGGCGATCGCCGGGGCGATGAAGCTTGCCGATAAAGCCGCGGCGATCCGGCCCGGCTATATTCATGGCTTGTCGATGCAAGGGTATTTGGATCTATGGCGGGAACAATATGCCCGTGCCATTGAAAGAACGGAACAAGCGTTTGAGAAATTCCCAAACCACAGCGGCATCAACCGCCAACTTGCACAGGCCTATTTGTATAATCTTCGTCCGGACGATGCATTGGCCGCTTTGGATCGCGCGGAACGCCTGCAAGCCGCGCCGAGCCGCTTTTCATCGTGGGCACGTATTATCGCCTTGGTCGATGCCGGCAAATATCCCACCGCCCTGAAATGGATCGGCCGGTATAGGCGGACATTTCCCCCATCGTCATTTACCTTTACCTTCGTCTATGAAGCGATCGCGCTTTCTGAATTGGGCCAAGTTGATAAGGCGCGGGCGGTAATAAAATCCCTGAAATCCAAAAAACCCAAAATCAACATTCGGGCACGATTTGATCGCCTTGAACATCCCTACAAGGGAGACTGGGCTTTCAAAAAGTATACGCCGATCCTGGCCAGGCTGGGCCTGCCCGAAAACCCGCCAACCGACAAACCCTCTCTCGCTATTCTGTCGTTCGACAATCTCAGCGGCGATGCGGCACAGGAGTATTTCGCCGATGGCTTCACGGATAGCCTGATCGCCGCCGTATCGAAAATCTCGGAACTGTTCGTGATCGCACGCAATTCCACCTTCACCTACAAGGGCAAGGCCACGAAAGTTCAGCGGATCGCCGAGGAACTGGGCGTACGTTATATCGTCGAGGGCAGCATTCAACGGGCCGGCCAGCGCATCCGCGTCACGGCGCAGTTGATTGACGGCAAGACGGGGGAACATCTGTGGGCGGAAAAATACGACCGCGACCTGGACGACACTTTTGCCCTGCAGGATGAGATTATCCAAAAAATCGCCACCGAGATGCGCGTCAAGCTGACCGAGGGCGAGTATGCGCGCAGCAGCTTTTACATTTGTAAGAACAGCATTGAAGCCACCGAATTGGCCTGGAAGGCCAGTGATGCTCTGCGCCGTTTCACCAAGGAGGACAACGTCCTGGTTCGACGGTTGTCGGAACAGGCGGTAAAATTGGCGCCCAATTGTTCCGGCGCCTGGTTTGTATTGTCCTTGGGTTATTTTTTGGAGGTGGCTTATGGCTGGAGCGAAGACCCGGCGGCGGACTTGAAAAAGAGTGCTGAAATCGTCGATCATGCGCTGAGCATCGACGACAAATTTCCCGACCTGTATCTGGTCCAAGCGCAAATCGAGGCCGTTAGCGGCGCCCACGACAAGGCTGTGGCCTTTGCGGAAAAGGCGCTAAAACTGGACCCCAATCACACCATGAACTTGGCGGTCGCCGCCGGCGTATACAACCGCGCCGGCCTGCCGGAAAAAGGCCTGACTGCCATCAAAAAAGTAATCCGCCGCAGTCCGCGCGATTTATCGTGGTACCCCGCCGAGCTCCTGCGAAGTCTGGTTTTTATCGGCAAATTTGACGAGGTGATTTCCGTTGGCGAATCTTATGTGAAATCGGAAGCTGGGTTTTACACGACCAAGGCCCATGAACAACTGGCCTATGCCTATGGGCAATTGGGCCGAACCGACGAAGCCAAGGCGCATATCGCCACAATACTGAAACGCCAGCCTGATTATACCATCACGACAATCAAGCCGATTGATCTGTCACAATACAAGGACCGGGCCTTCGTTGAACGGTACTACGACCGCTTGCAGGCCCTCGGCCTGCCAAAATAGACGGCGGTAAGTTCAGCCGGCGATCCTCACGGGCAGGGACGAGAAGCCGCGAATGAAGTTCGAATAGAGGCGTTCGGCCGGTCCCATGACTTCGATCCGCATCTCGCGGGCGAATATTTCTTCCCACAGAATGCGCAATTGCAGCTCCGCCAGACGGTCGCCGACGCATCTGTGGATGCCGGCGCCGAATGAGAGGTGGCGGCGCGCATTGTCCCGGTCGATGATAAAGTCATCAGGACTTTCGAAAACGCTGTCGTCGAAATTTCCGGAGATGTACCACATGGCCACCTTGTCGCCCTTGGCTATGGCCTGGCCATTTAGTTCGGCATCCCGTAGCGCCGTGCGGCGCATGTGTATGACGGGGGTCTGATAGCGGATCATCTCCTGGACCATGTTGGCTATCAGACCGGGGTCTTCGCGCACCTTTGCCAACTGTTCGGGATTATCATGCAGGGCCAAAAGGCCCCCCGTCATGGAATTCCGCGTGGTGTCGTTGCCGCCAACGATCAACAGAAACAGGGTGCCGATGAATTCCTCCCGGTCCATGTCCTTGGTCGCCTCGCTGTTGGCCAGCATGGTGATCAGATCAAAGCCGCCCTTGCCCTCCGCCCGTTCCCGCCACAAGGGCGCGAAGGCATCGGCCATGGACTCCAGCTCCCGGTAACGCGCCGCCTCGGACTTCACCACGGCGTTCTCGGCATGGATGTTGGCGGTCGCCACATCCGACCAATGGATCAGGTCCAGACGCCTGTCCTGGGGATAGCCGAACATGGTCGCCAGCATCATTCCCGTCAGCTCGGTGGAAACCAGATCGACCCAGTTGAAAACCTGGTTCCGGGGCAAGGCGTCCAGAACCGCAACCGTGCGTTCGCGGATCAGGTCGGTCATGCCGGCCAGGCTGGTCCGGTTGGTCATGGGGGCCACGGCCCGCCGCCGTCCGGTATGTTCCGGCGGATCCATGGAAACGAAACTGGGGCGGTTCATGTTTTCGGCGATATCCTGCAACTGGATGCCGCCACATTTCGCCAGGTTTGAATAGGTCCCATGATCCAGTTCCACCTGCATGATCAAGTCATAGGTGCAAACCGACCAATAGGGTCCATAAACGCTGTCGGCGCAGTAATGCACCGGCGCCCGTTCCCGCAGTTGCCAAAAATAATCCCGCCAGTTGTCGGCCCGGTATAGCTCGGGATCGGAGACGTTGAAGGCCTCGATGGGACCGAGATCGTCCATCGCGGCTAGCCTCCCCTTACTCCGCCGCCTCGCCTTCCAGGCCGCCCTCGGCATCGCGGAAATGGGCGTAATTCTTTCTGGCGAACCACAGCATGTAGTCCGTGTATGTGGTCGGCTCGTAGCGCGGCGGGTTGTCGGCGCTTTGGCAGGTCGGCAGGCATTCCTGCACATAATCCGCGTGGGCATCGAAAAAGAACGGAATGGCGTAGCGGTCCCTGTCCGGCGCCGAGGCCTTGGCCCGGTGCGGGGTGGAGAGGAAGCGATGGTTGGTCCAGCGCCGCAGCATATCGCCGCTGTTGACCAAAAATGTTCCCGGCAGGGCGGGCGCATCAATCCAGGTGCCATTCGCCCGGCGCACCTGCAGGCCCTCCACCTTGTTCTGCGCCAACAGGGTGAGGAAGGAAGAATCCGTATGGGGCGCCAGACCGAATTGATTATCCTCCGCTTCGGCCGGGGGATAGTGCGAGAGGCGCAAGGTGTATTGCGGCTCCCGAAACCCTTCGGCGAAGAAATCGGGGTCGAGGTCAAGGGCGCGGGCATAAAGCGGCAGCATGCTTTTCGCCAACGCCTCCAAGGCGTTCATGTAGGCATTGGCGGTGTCGCGGAAGCCACCTAGGTTTTCGGGCCATTGATTGGCGCCGCGAAAGCGTTTGTTATTGACGATGTCGGGATGATCGGCGGGCAGATCGCGTTTGAGGAAATACGCCGAGACCAAATTGGCCTTCCTCTCCCCTTCATAAACCTGGCTGGCGCGGGAGACCGAGGCCCCGTAGGCCATATAGCCGATGTTGTGTTCATTGGCTTTCAGCGCGATTTTTTGCGCATCGGGCAGATCATGAAATTGCCGCGAGGCATCGAACGTGGCATCGATCAGATCCTGGGCAACCCCATGGCCCTTGATAAAGAAAAATCCTACATTCAGGGCGGCGTGTTGCAGCTCCTTCGCGGTGGCCTCCGCCGCGCCGGGCTTGCCGGCCAAAAAATCGCCAAGGTCGAGAATGGGAATTTCGCTTTGCACTTGACCGTCTCCTAACCTGTGTCACGCTTTGCCAATTGCGCCTTGGCATTGTACCTTGTTTTCCTGGGACGGTATCCCCTTTACCGTCATGGGGGCAAGGGATGCCGCGACAGAGGCAACAGAGATTGCGGAACGGAGGTTTTGCCATGATGAAGATTGAGCCTACGGACGGGGCCTTTGGTTGTCAGGTCCGAGGCGTGGATATCGGATCGGGTCTCGATCCGCAAACCTACCAAAAGCTGCACGAAACGCTCTATGAAAACCGGGTTCTGGTGCTGAAAAACCAGACTGGTGACGCGGACGACTTCCTGGCTTTCGGCCGCCAATGGGGCGCCCCCATCCCCCATGTGCTGGACACCCATCGCATGCCGGGCTATCCCGAAATGCTTGAAATCGGTAATATGACCGAACGCTCCAAGGACCGGCAAAGCCGCAACAACGCCGCCTTCTGGCACACCGATCAGTCCTACGACGCCAATCCGGCCACATCGACCATGCTGTATGCGCGCATTGTCCCAGATATGGGCGGCGAGACACGGGTGGTTGATACCAAGGCCGCCTATGATGACCTTGACCAGGGCATGAAGAAACACATCGACGGCCTGGTGGCCCTGCATCTGTACGGCGCCACCGCCGGCCGGGACGGCGAGGAAGCCACCCTGGCGCTGAATACATCGCAAGCCGATGAAGTGCCGCCGACGGCGCACCCCCTGGTCCGCCGCCATTCGGTCACCGGCGCAAAGGCTCTCTATGGGGTCGCCGGCACCGCCTTTGGCATAGAGGGCATGGGGAGGGAAGAGGCCGAGGCGCTGATCGCCGAATTGAAAGCCCATTGCCTGCAGGACAAATTCATCTACAAACATAAATACGAGGTCGGCGACATCGCCATGTGGGACACTCAGATGACCCTGCATTGCGCGACGCCGATCGACGCCCCGGACGGCCCCGGCACGGAACGTTTGCTGTGGCGTATCAGCGTTCGCGGCAAACCGGCGGTATACCAATAATTAGGAGAAGACAGTCATGATCATCGAACAGATCTGGACCGGCAATGCATATCGAAACTTCAACTATCTGATCGTCTGCCCCGATACCGGCGAGGCCATGGCGGTTGATCCGCTGGATCATGAAAAATGCCTGGGCCTGGCCAAGGCCAAGGGCTGGAGCATCACTCAGGTTCTAAACACCCACGAACATGGCGACCATACGGGCGGCAACGATGCCGTGATCGAGGCCACGGGCGCCAAACTGCTGGCCCATGCGAATGCCAAGGGCAAGATACCGGGCATGGACCGGGGCCTGGAAGCGGGCGATGTGATCAAGATCGGCAGTTCGGTGGAGATCGAGGCGCTGGATACGCCGGGCCACACCATGAGCCACGTTTGCCTGTTGACCCGCACCGACCAACCGGCCCTGATCTGCGGCGACACCTTGTTCAATGCGGGCGCCGGCAATTGCCACAATGGCGGCCATCCGAACGAGCTGTACGACACCTTCGCCAATCTGCTCGCCAACCTGCCCGACAATACCTTGATCTATCCCGGCCATGACTACATGTCGGGCAACCTCGGCTTCACCCTCGACCGGGAGCCCGATAACGCCAAGGCGAAATCATTGCTGGATGAAATCGGCGATCAGGACCCCAACAGCGCCCTGGTTTCCACCATGGCGTTGGAGAAGGAGATCAACACCTTTCTGCGTCTGCGTAGTCCCAGCGTCATCGCCCAGCTGCGGGAAAGTTTCCCCGATCTTTCCGATGCGCCGGAACCACGGGAAGTGTTTGTGAAATTACGGGAATTGCGGAATAGCTGGTAAGGCGCCGCCGGCTTTCGCGAAATAAATCCTCCGTGCATGTCTGGGAGCATTTGTCCTGGCGCTGTTCGTCGTGGTTTTCGTCAAGAAAATGACGCGTTAGGGAAGAGGCGCATATGACCGAGCTGACAATCGCGGCGGCGGAGGAGATGTTTCGGGCTAATCTCGCGCCCTGGATCCAGGACATGGATGTCACCTTCGACGCCATTGGGCCGGATGGCGCGGTGCTGCGCGTACCGCCCTCGCCGCGCCTGAACCGTGTCGGCGGCACCATTTGCGGTCAGGCCATCATGGCCCTTGCCGATACCGCCATGATCTTTGCCATCGCCGGGTTTTTGGGTGAATTCAGGCCAGTAACCACGATCAATCAGACATCATCCTTCCTGCGTCCCGCGGCGGACGCTGATCTGGTGGCCCGGGCAACCATTATCAAACCGGGCCGCACCATCATGTATGGCGAGGTCACCCTGACCGCCGGCGATCCGGACAAGCCGGTGGCGCACGTTACCTCCACCTATATGCTATTGTGAAGCGGTGCGAAAATTTGGAGTTGGACGATGCATGATCTGGTAATTCGCGGCGCGAAGGTAATCGATGGCACGGGCGCGACAGGCAAAGTGGCCGATGTCGCCGTGGATGACGGCGTTATTTCCGCCGTACAAAATGGCGTGGAGGTTGGGCCGGGTCGCCGCGAGATTGATGCCGATGGTCTGCTGCTGACGCCGGGCTGGGTGGATATCCATACCCACTATGACGGCCAGGCCACCTGGGACCCCTATCTGACGCCGTCATCATGGCACGGCGTGACCACGGCCGTGTTCGGCAATTGCAGCGTCGGTTTCGCGCCCGTCCGTCCCGGCAATGAACCCTATTTGATCAATCTGATGGAGGGCGTGGAAGATATTCCGGAAACCGTGTTGGCGGAAGGCATCGATTTCCGTTGGGAAAGTTTCCCCGACTATCTTGATGTCCTGGCCTCCACGCCGCGGATCATGGATATCGGCGCGCAGGTGCCCCATGCCGCCCTGCGCTATTACGTCATGGGCGAGCGCGGCGCCGATTTCGCCGAAAAGCCCACGACAGCTGAAATTGAACAAATGAGCGCGTTGTTGGAGGAGTCATTGAAAGCCGGCGCCCTGGGCTTCACCACCTCGCGCACGGTCAAGCACCGGGCCGCCGACGGCCGTCTGACGCCAGGCTATGGCGCCGCGGAAGCCGAATTAACCGGCCTGGCCCTGGCCATGAAGCGCGCCGATGCCGGGGTTCTGGAAGTCAATTCGGATTTCGGCGAGGGCGATTTCGCCCGCCTGCGCCGGGCCGCCGAGATCGCGGGTCGGCCCCTTTCGGTGCTGTTGGTGCAGGTCGACAAAGCGCCGGATTTATGGCGCGAGACCCTGGATCAGGTCGGCGCCGCCTGTGCCGAGGGGATGGAGGTCACGGCCCAGGTCGGCAGCCGCGCCATCGGCATGCTGATCGGCTTGGAAGCCACCATGCACCCCTTTTCCACGCATCCCCTGTGGCTGGAAATGGCTGATCTCTCGCCCCGGGAGCGTTTTGCCCGCCTTAAAAACGAACCCGAATTGCGCCGCCGCCTGGTTGCCGAACTGCCCGATGACGGCCATGTGCGCATGATGCGAGAGGTCCTGGAACGGACCTTCGAGCTGGATGATAAAGTTGACTATGAACCCGCGCCCGAACAATGCATCGCGGTCAAGGCCAGGGCCATGGGAGTGGACCCGTTTGAACTGGCCCTGGAACTGATGCTCGAAAATGACGGCGGGACCCTGTTGCTGCACCCGTTCGAGAATTACTGCACCGGTGATCTCCGTGTCGTCCAGGAAATGCTGGAAGATCCCAACACGGTCTGCGGCGTGGCCGATGCGGGCGCCCATGTGGGCATCATCTGCGATGCCTCCTCGCCGACCTCGTTGTTGACCCATTGGGGCCGGGACCGGCAGCGGGGCGAAAAGCTGCCCCTGGAATTCCTGGTCCGCAAGCAGACCCATGACACGGCACGGACCTATGGCTTGCTCGACCGGGGCGTCATCGCGCCCGGCTACAAGGCGGATTTCAATCTGATCGACTTCGACGCCCTGCGCCTGCACCGCCCCGAACTGGTCTACGACCTGCCCGCCGGTGGCCGGCGGATCATTCAAAAAGCGGACGGCTATCGCCATACCTTTGTTTCGGGCGTGGAAGTCATGCGCGACGGCGAGGCCACCGGCGAATTGCCCGGCCAGTTGCTGCGCGGCGCCCAGGCGAAGCCGAATTAGCCCGATTTCGGTATTGAATTGCGCAATCAAGGCTGCGACGGCAGCCCGGCGCCCCTGTGCCGCCCCTGTGGAGCCGTGCGCTTCAGCGCACTGGCGTGAACGATAAAAGTCTAGGCTTCAGGCACCAGCACCCGGCCTTCCATCAGGCGGCGGGCGGTGCGGTAGGTGGTGACCCGGTCCACCGTTCCGTCCGCGCCGAGCTTGGCGCCGATGGGGATCACGCCGGATGGCGTGCCCAGGCGGATATCGCCCGTCGCGCCGGGCCGGGTCAGGCGCTGAACCAGGCTGCCGGGCAGGTTGGCGGCCACGGCCAGACACATGCCGCTTGTCAAGGGCACTGCCCGGTGCGGTTGGCCCATGGAGATTGCGCGCACGGATAGGTCCATGTCATTGGCCCGCGAAATGGTTCCGTCCAGCAAGGTTGCCTCCCCGGGCCCCGCGACCAGGGCGAGCCGCGGACTGGACCGCGAGGTATTGCTGATCGCCGCCGCTGTTTTGTCCAGCCCCATGAGCACGCCGGCCTTGGCGCGAATGTCTTCCAATTGGGCCAGCGCCTCGGTCCTTGTTTCCAGCGCGTCGGGCAGTTCCGTCGCCGTCAGGCCCAGATCGGCGGCGGCCACGAATACGCAAGGGGTTGTGGCATCGACACAGCAAATCTCGGCCGCCCCGCCGCCCAGCAATCCTATCCGGTCGGATATGCGCCCGGTCGGCAACAGCCGCCCTGTTCTGGCGCCGGCGGGATCCAGGAAATCCAATTGAACCCGGGCGCCGCCGCCCGCCACGCCGGGAATGGTGAAATCGCCCTGAGTTTGGGCCGTACCGTTGCTGACGGTAAAGCGGCTCTCGAATACCTTGTCGGTGTTGGTATTGTGAACCCGCACCACCGCCTCGCCGTCAGGGACCTCCAAAAGCCCTTCATCGACCGCGAACGGCCCCACGGCGGAGGATAGATTACCGCAGGTGGCGCCGTAATCGACCACCGGGGCGTCCACCACCACCTGGCCAAAGGTGTAATCCACATCGATGCCGGGTCGGGTGGAGGGTTCGATGATCACGACTTTCGACAGCGATGAGATGCCGCCGCCCAGGCCGTCGAGCTGCCGGCCGTAGGGGTCGGGGCTGCCGATGGCGGCGCAAAAAATGGCGTTGCGCCGGTCCAAATCCGCCGGCAGATCCCTGGCGTGAAAAAACACGCCCTTCGAGGTGCCGCCGCGCATGAAAACCGCCGGCACGCGCCTCTGGCTCATCGCGAGATCATCCCGCAATCAACCGGCGGCGCCGCGCGAGGCGCTGGCGCCCGCGATTTTGCCGAATACGGCGCCCGAGACCAGCCCGGTGCCGCCTGGATAATTGAAATGGAACAGCCCGCCAACCATTTCGCCACAACAGAACAAACCCCGGATGGGGCGCCAGTCGGTGCCGATCACGCGGGCCTCCTCGTCGATCTTCAAGCCACCGAAGGTGAAGGTGACGCCCCCCGTGGCGGAATAGGCAACGAAGGGGGGCTGATCAAGGCGCGTGGCCCAATTGCTCTTCTCGGGCGACAGGCCGGTGGAGGAGAGGCCGTCCTTTTGCGTCGGGTCGAAACCGTCGTTGGCGCCCGACGCCGGTACGGACGCGTTGTATGCCTCCAGGGTCCGAAGCGCTTGCGTCTTGTCATCGATGATCAGTTGATCCACCAGGCCTTCCAATGTGTCGGAAGTGATCGGTTCGGAGGTGTTGTAGCGCGGCTCCAGCAAATGCACGGTCTGCTGGTCGAATATCTGCCAGGCCAGGGAACCCGGTTCGCTCAGGATGCGGCCGCCGTACTTGGCATAGGTGTACATGCCCATGTCCTCGCCCTCGTCCAGGAAGCGTTTGCCGTCCCTGTTGATTAGGACGCTGTAGGGATAGGAAAGGCGGTTCGAGCGGTCGGTCCGTTCCCGGTCCGCGAAATCCGGCCATTCATAGGAAATCGGCGTGGAGTGCCGACCGCTCCACTGGCCCCAGGGCAAGGCGCCAATTTCCAACGCCATGCGCAGGCCGTCGCCCTGGTTATGGGCGCTGCCGCGCACCTTGGCATGATCCCACGGCGCGCCCAGATACTGCGCCCGCATCTGCGCATTGGCCTCGAAGCCGCCGCAGCCCAGGATAACGGCAGGCGCCGTGATCTCCTCGATGGTTTCGCCATTGTTGACCGCGACGCCGACCACGGCGCCGTCCCCATCCTGGATAAGTTCCGTCACGGCGGTGCCATAGCGGACTTCGATGCCGTTGGCCTCGGACTTGGCGAACCAGGTATTGGACAGTCCCACGCCCTCGTGCAGAGCGCGGACAATGGCGCCCTTTTGCCATTTTACCTGGTTGCCCACGCGGATGGCGGACAGGCTGACGGCGGGTTCCATGGGGATACCGGCGTAGTCATGCATCCAGCATATGGTCTCGTAGGATTTGGAGATCAGGGTCTTGGCCAGGGTTTGATCCGTCTTGCCGGCGGTGACCCGCATCAGATCGGCCATCATTTCATCTTCGGTATAGGTGGGCACGTCCTCGAAAAAGCCAGGCAGTTCATCCTCGGCGTCGGGCACCAGGGTTCTCAAGGCTTCCGCCTGACCATAGGCGATGCGCAGCAGACCGCCGCTGTAATGGGTATTGCCGCCCCGGTCCGCCTCGGGCGCCTTTTCCAGCACCAAAACCCGTTCCGCGCCTTGTTCCCGCGCCGAATTCGCCGCCGCCAGGGCCGCATTGCCCGCACCCACCACAATGACATCGTAATC
>JAPYPT010000458.1 GCA_029937535.1 Alphaproteobacteria bacterium | reverse complement strand
ATATGGCGCACAATGGCCATGTTGCGGACCTGGCCATTGAAGGAGGCCTCCACATCGGCGCGGCTGATACGCCGCCGGCCCGTGCTATGCCCGGCCTCTCCCACTTCAGGCGGAGGCGGCCAGACGGCCGTTGATGACGTAGTCGAGTATCCGCACCACCTGTTCCGGCGTCTCCGCCGTGGCCATGGCCGCGCCGTCCACCTCCTTGAGGGCATGGCGCAGGGCCGGATCATGCAAGGTGATAATGGAGGTACCCATGGCGGCGGCATAGCCGGCATCGAAGGCGGCATTCCATTGCTTGTACTTGTCGCCAAAGCGCACGACCACGATGTCGGCCCGGTCGATCAGGGTGCGGGTGCGGATTGCATTGACCTTGGCGCCCTTGTGATCATGCCAAAAGGCCTGATCCTCGCCGCCCAATATGTTGACGCCGCAATCATCGGAGGAGGCATGATCGGTGACCGGAGAGCAGAATTCGATCGTCAACCCGGCCGCGCCCGCGCCCTCGATAATCCGCTCCCGCCAGTCGCTGTGAATTTCGCCTGACAAATATACATTCCAGGATTGTTGGTTCATCTCATTCTACCTTTATTGTTCCAAAGTGCCCGTTAGTTGCGCGCGCTGGGAAACCTCCAGCCAATTGCCGTCCGGGTCCCGCACGAAGGAATACCGCGTTGTTGTGCCGATGGTGCGGGGCGGCCCGCCTTCCCGGCCGCCGCGCGCCAAAATGCCTTCATGTTCACCATCGCATTTGTGGATCTGCACCGTTGTGTAGCGATAGCCAAGCGCGTTCTTCTCGTCCGGCGTTGGCTGGACCGCGTTGTCCTGGCGCAGGAATAAGACCGTATCGCCGGCGATCACCGTGTCATTTTCGCCCAAGTCGAATTCCAGAGCGCCGGCCCAGTAAGCCTTGGCCGCATCAAGGTCGCTGACGGCAATTTCAATGCCGATGCCCACGACGCCCCGGTATCCGGCCGGCACGATGTCCACGGCATTGCCGTCCGGATCGGTCAGGGAGGCGGGCGCGGTAAATCCCCGCCGTGCAATCAACAGGCGGCGGTAACCCGACGGGGCCAATTCCGGCAAGGGGTCGCGGGCATGATTGATCTTCAGGATCGAGCCATTCATGTGGTGGCGCAATTGATGAACGCCGCCGCCCAACTTGCCAATATGATCGAATTCCAGACCGACCGTCCGCTGCCAAAAGGCCAACTGCTCCTCGCGCCGATTGGTATAGAGGCCAATATCCAGATGCTGTTTTGCCAGGTCCACCCCGTCCGTCTCCCATGCTTGCAATGCCCGGCACATATAGCAGAAAATACGGACCGGCCAAGCGCCATCCTACGCTCCCAAAGAAAGGATCGCCCTTATGAATGTCACCATTGTTCCGGCCAGCAACGATCCGGCAAAGGCCCTTGCCGCCGCGCATTTGGTCTGGGATTCATCGGATCACTTTCTGGAGCATCTTTATGCCGGCAAACAACGGCGCGCGTTTGAAGATTTGCAATACCATTGGCTGCAAGCGGCGGGACTATTGAGCCACCGACATGCTCTGCTGGCAACCGACGGTGCGAAAAACGAGATCCTTGGCCTGGCGCTGGCGTTCGGCGGCGATCAGGAAAATGGCCAGAGAAACCTCACCGGCCAACATATGGCCGCCCTTGCAACGGAACAGGAAATCCCCGATTTCTACGATCGAATGGAAGCTTTGAGCCAGTTTCATCCAGAAATCCCCAGCAATGCACTCTACCTGCAGAATATTGCCGTACGCGGCACCATGCGCGGGAGACGCATTGGCGAACTGCTATTTCAAGCCATCGTCGGCCGGGCCCGGAGCGAGGGCTTTACCGCCCTGCATCTGGACGTGGTCAGCGATAACCCCGCCATATCCTTCTATCGCCGCCAGGGCATGGAAATTTTATCGGAGAGCGATGTACCGGACTTGCGCACCAACCACGGCCAACCCCCGCGCTATCGCATGGTCATGGATATTCCCAAAATACCTTAGTGTCTGGCCAACAAACCCATTGCGAAAATCCAAGGAGTTACACAAAAAACAATTGCCCGTCACACTCGCGAAAGCGGGTGCCCAGAGCCTCAAACACCCACGTTTGCAAGATAGATATGGATTCCCGCCTTCGCGGGAATTGTCTGTTCGTAAATTGGTATAATTGT
>JAPYPT010000168.1:9116-12123 GCA_029937535.1 Alphaproteobacteria bacterium | reverse complement strand
CCGCCGGGCCGAGGGCAAGCTGATTAACCTTTCCAACCGTCTGGAGGAGGAACCCCTGGCGGGCGACGTGGGCATCGGGCACACCCGCTGGGCCACCCACGGCGTGCCGAACGAGGCCAACGCCCATCCCCACGCCACCTCCAACGTGGCCCTGGTACACAACGGCATTATTGAGAATTTCAAGGAGCTGAAAGCCGAACTGGTGGACCGCGGCGCCAATTTCGCCTCGGAAACCGATACGGAAGTCGTGGTTCATTTGATCAGCCAGTATTTGAAGGACGGCATGGACCCGGTGGCGGCGGCGGAGGCCACCCTGAAACGCCTGGAAGGCGCCTTTGCCCTGGCGGTGATTTTTTCCGGCGAGCATGACCTGATGGTGGGCGCGCGGCGCGGCAGCCCCTTGGTCGTCGGTTTTGGCGACGGCGAGATGTTCCTTGGTTCCGATGCCATTGCACTGGCCCCCTGGACCAAGCGGATTTGCTATCTGGACGAGGGCGATTGGGTGGTGTTGCGCCGCGACGGCGCCGAAATTCACGAGGCCTCCGGCAAGGTGGTGGAGCGGGAGATCAAGCTGACCGCCGCCTCCCTGGGCGATATCTCCAAAGGCAACTACCGCCACTACATGCTGAAGGAGATTTACGAGCAGCCAACCGTGATCGGCGATACCATTCATTCCTTTTTCAATCCCGAGGAACGATCGATCCAGCTGCCCGAACTGCCGTTCGATTTCGCCGACGTGCCGAAATTGACCCTGATCGCCTGCGGCACCTCGTCCTATGCGGCCATGGTCTCGAAATACTGGTTCGAAAGCATGGCGCGCATTCCCGTGGAACTCGACGTCGCCTCGGAATTCCGCTATCGCGACGCCCCCCTGCCCGACGGCGGCGTGGCCATATTTCTCTCCCAATCGGGCGAAACCATGGACACTCTGGAGGCCCTGAAACTATGCAAGGCCCAGGGCCAGCGCATTCTGTCCATTGTCAACGTCGCGGACAGCTCCATCGCGCGGGAAAGCGATGTGGTGCTGCAAACCCTGGCCGGACCGGAAATCGGCGTCGCCTCCACCAAGGCCTTCACGACGCAGCTTGTGGTCCTGGCCTGCCTGGCCATTACGGCGGCCAAGCAACGGGGCAAACTGGATGCCCAGGCTGAAGCCATATTGAGCCAGGCCATCACGGAAGTGCCCTCCCGCTGCGTTGAAGTCCTGCACCATGACGAACATATCCAAAAGCTGGCCCTGGATATTTTCAAGGCCCGCGACGCCCTGTATCTGGGCCGGGGCACCAGCTATCCCATCGCCATGGAAGGAGCCCTGAAGCTGAAGGAAATTTCCTATATCCATGCCGAGGGCTATCCCGCTGGCGAGATGAAGCACGGCCCCATCGCCCTGATCGACGAACAGGTGCCCGTCATCGTGGTGGCGCCCACCGATCGATGGTTCGAGAAAGTCGCCTCCAATATGGCCGAGGTCGCGGCCCGTGGCGGCAAGGTGGTGCTGATTTCCGATAGCAAGGGCGTTGACAGCACGGGCGACACCGCCTGGGCCACCATCCGCCTGCCCAGCGTGCATCCCTTCGTGGCGCCCATATTGTATTCGATCCCCGTGCAGCTCTTGGCCTACCACATCGCCGTCCTCAAGGGCACGGACGTGGACCAGCCGCGCAACCTGGCGAAGTCGGTGACGGTGGAATGATTTTTATTGTATAAATTCTGGATCAGATCAAGGAATCACCGATGACAAACAACCATGACTGTCTGATTCTTCGCGATCTTCGCCAATTCTCGGTTGGACATGGAGTTCGTCCGCGATGACCATTTCGTGGGCAATCCAGCGGATGTAAGAAATTGTCGCACAGTGGATGCCTTGATGCCGAAGTTCACATTCTCTGGAAGCGATCCGATTGTTTTTGCCATCTTGAGTTTGTTCAATTGTGCGACAACCACGCCGACGATGTTTCCGTTCTCATCGTAAATCGGTCCACCCGAGTTCCCAGGTTGAACCGCTGCATCAAGTTGAAATTGCCCGCTGTCGTCTCCGATGCCACGGATTGCGCTGACAATTCCTTTAGTGACTTTAATGGTGTTGGAGAAGATTTCTCCGTAGGGATAACCCGCCACGAGTAGCCCTTCGCCGAGTTCAACATCGTCGGATCGCAGCAATCCATTGGATGACAGTGGAACCACTTTGAGTCCAAGATTGCTGGTGAAGGTTGATCCCAACTTTCGAATGAGGGATTTGGTTTCTTCTGATGCCATTTCCGTGGAGGATATTTTCAGGAGTGCCAGATCGTTTCGTTTGTCTGTCTCGATGACCGTTGCCCGAACCTGGGTCTTTGCGTTGTCTCCCATTGTGAGGAGTTTGCACGATCTGACGACATGTTCGTTCGTGACGACATGCCCTGATTTGGAGACAAAAAACCCTGAACCTGATGTTCCTGATTTGGTGCGCGGCGGTGGTCTTATTTTGTCAGCGACTCTCGGTTCGGATTTCTTTTTTGCCAGACGGGCGATTGCTTCGTTTTCCAATCTTGCGAGTTGCACGCGGTTGACATCACCCGTTCCAGGATAACCGTTGCGCATCTGCCATCGTCGAATAGCGGACTTTGTTTTTACACCGATGATGCCATCGAGTTTTCCAGAATATAGACCGAGCACTTGCAGTGCTTCCTGTGTGCGCCGCGCCAGTTCCAGGCGTTGTTGACGGTCTATTCTTGGCTTCGCCTTTTTCACGACCTTCGGTGCGGAGTTTCTCTCTGCTATTAGTCGGGCATTTTCTTTGCGTAGTTCTTCGAGTTGCTTTTGGAGTTTTGTTGAATTTGCGGTATCTGTTGAAGGGCGAGATTCATTTGTACTATCTCGCACCATCACTCCGACTTGAACGCAACGTTGACCTGATTTCCGATAACCATGCTCGCAAGTCCAATCATTGCCGTAGACGTTTAGAGTTCCATGTTCTGGTATATTTACCCTGATGCAGCGTTGACCAGATTTCCGGTAGCCATTTTCG
>JAPYPT010000168.1:0-9016 GCA_029937535.1 Alphaproteobacteria bacterium | reverse complement strand
CAAGTCCAATCATTGCCGTAGACGTTCAGGGTTCCGTGTTCTGGTATATTTACCCTGAGGCAGCGTTGACCTGATTTCCGGTAGCCATTTTCGCAAGTCCAATCATTGCCGTAGACGTTCAGGGTTCCGTGTTCTGGTATATTTACCCAGACGCAACGTTGACCTGATTTCCGGTAGCCATTTTCGCAAATCCAATCATTGCCGTAGACGTTTAAGATTGCATGTGCAGGCAATTCTGCTTTCTGTGAATTGGCTTCGCCGAACATACCAACCGCCAATGTCGCGACAATCAAGGCATATCTAAAATGCTTTATCATCTCTAATTCCGGGGTCTCAAAATGGCGCGATTTTGCGTTATCAAACTGAATTACCACGATCAACAAGAAAGCATCGATATCAGCCTGGATAGAGCGCCATTATGGCAAACATCAGATACGCGCGCGAGTCGCAATGAAACCTGGTGGTTCTCCGCACCGGAATACCGGGTGTCGGATTGATGTTGCTGAAATTGCGTCGAATGCGTCTAATTGCACAATTCATCAGGAACCTCCCCCGGCATTATATGCCATCTGATCCAGACTATGATGCGACCAGGGACAGATTTCGGTGGGAGGGTAAAATCACTCCGTCTTCGACAAGCGATAAACACTCGCTCGACTGATACCCATCTCCGCTGCAACCGCATCCGCGCTCAAGCCACCCCGCTGCAATTCCTGGATCTTGCCGGGATCGATGGTGGATTTCCTTCCCAGGTGCTTCCCAGCCGCATTCGCTTTCGCAATACCCTCAATTTGCCGCTCACGCCGCAGGTTCGTCTCGAACTCTGAGAAGACACCTAGCATGTCAAGAAAGCACTTCCCCGCTGCGGTAGAGGTATCCACCGCTTGCTCGGTGACTTGCAGTATCACTCCCTTGGCGTCCAGATCAAAGACAATGCTTTGTAGGTCACGAATGGATCGAGCGAGATGATCAATCCTCGTCACCACCAGAACATGGCCCTTCCGTAGAAAATCCGACAGCACTTAAAGTTCGCCTCTACCCGGCACGGATGTTCTGGATACCTTCTTGCTCCTGATGCTGTTACAGCCAGCGCCGTTCAAAGCATCTTGCTGGATCGTCAAATCTCATCCTGCTGATGCAACTCGTGCGTGTCCGTAATTCGTTCGATCACCCAATCCATCACATTCCGGGACTAAACAACTAACGCTTGGTTTCATCGAAGACGAATGAGGTGATCGGAAGGTCGCAATCGATGGCCTGGGCGTATTTGACGGCCAATGAAATATCCTTGCGGCCGAAGATTTTCATGTCGAAGGGTCCTTTCGAGGTTAAGGCCGCCAGCTCGCGCATTTGGTCCATATGGCGCAAAACCCAGCTGTCGCCGGAGCTCACTTCGGCCAGTTCGCGGAACCTCGTCTCGGAAATCCCAGCCGCGCCGGCCAGGCGAATGGCCTCCTCGATCACATGCACGCTGACCAGAGAGACAAGATTGTTGCAGATCTTAGCCGCCTGGCCCATGCCCAGCCCGCCCATGTGAAAGACATGCTCGCCGACCACGTCAAAGAGCGGTTGGCAACGGGCCACGAGAGCGTCCTCGCCGCCGACCATGATTGTCAGGGTTCCGGCTTTCGATTTTCCCTCCGCGCCGCTTACCGCCGCGTCGATCACGCCGATACCCTTGATCGCGGCGGCATCGGCCACCTGCTGGCACAGGGCGGGGCTGACGGTGCTGTGGATCACGATCAGAGATCCCGGCGCGGCGCCCGCGAGCACGCCCGTGCCGTCCCCTTCAAGAAACACATCAAGGGTCTGGCGGTCGTTCATCACCACCGAGGCGATGATATCGCTTTGTTCGGCGACCGCGCGCGGCGTCGCGGCTGATTTGGCGCCGAGCGCTACCAGGTCGGCGACCAACTCCGGCTTCAAATCATGCACGGTAACCTCGAAACCCGCCCGGACGAGGTTCTCGGCCATGGGCTTGCCCATATTGCCAAGGCCGATAAAGCCTATTCTGTCGTTCATCCGATAAAATCCTTCATGCAACAGGGGCACTTGGCGCGACGTGATCCGAAACGCCTTTAACGAAATATTTGACCGCCGTTTATATGCATCACTTGGCCGGTCATCTGGACGGCTTCGTTTGAGGCGAGGAACACGGCCGCATCGGCGATTTCCTTTGGTTGGATGATCCGGCCCAGGGGCAATTTTGCCGCCGTCGCGGCGATTTCGGCCTCGGTGCCGCCGTCCCGAGGTTGCGCCGTATCCGTTATGCCGGGCGCGATGGCGTTCACCCGGATCTCCCGCCCCGCCAAGGCCATGGCCAAGGCGCGGGTCATTCCAATCACGCCACCTTTGGAGGCGGCATAATGAATGCCGAGGGGCGGACCGCTATAGGCGGCGACGGAGGCTATGTTGATAATGGCGCCACCTTGTTTGGCTGCAGCCATCCGCCGGGCAGCCGCCTGGGCGCAAAAGAAACCGGCTTTCAGATTAACATTCTGGACGCGATCCCAATCCGCCTCCGTCATTTCCAGGAATTCGACCCGTGGAAAGATACCGGCATTGTTGACCAGGATATTGATGCCGCCAAATTCGTCCGCCGCGGCCATCATCCGTTCGACATCGGATGGCTCGGTAACATTGCCGGCCACCGCCGTGGCCCGTCCGCCCACCTCGACAATCCCCCCAACCGCGCTGTCGGCGGCGGCCCGGTCGTCGAGATAATTTATCACCACGGCGGCGCCCTCGTCGGCAAAAGCCATGGCGATCGCCATGCCGATACCTTGTTGCGCACCCGTGACGACGGCTACCTTGTCCCGCAATCTCATTTGTTTCCTCATCTAGGTTCTTTCCACCATGGGGGTAAAGTGTAGCTGCACCTGATTGGAGAATCCATGTGGATCGGATAGGACGCGCATGTCGCTTCAGGCCTGGGCCAAACATCGGTTGGCCACGGGCGGTATCGGCAATTTCCCAACTGAGATAGAATGGCGGTGCAAAGAGAACGGCGGCGGCGCACCCTTCGTGGTAACGGGTCAGACTTGGGGCTTCAAAAATTGTCGAATATTGCACAGTGGCTGTCTGGGCTTGGACTGGAAAAATACGTCTCGGCATTTGCCGATGCGGAAATTGATTTTGCGGATCTGCCCTATCTGACCGACGAGGACCTAAAAGAGGTTGGATTGCCCGTGGGGCCGCGCCGGCGGGTGAATGAGGCGATCAAACGCCTTGCCGATGGCGCCGGTTCCCCGTCGCCTGATGGGGAAAACGCCACGCCCGCAGCCGGCCAGCCAAACGAGGCCGCGCCAGCGCAACAGACCGAGGCGGAGCGGCGTCACCTGACGGTGATGTTCGTGGATCTCGTGGGCTCGACCGAGATGGCGACGAAGATTGATCCCGAAGACATGCGCAATGTCATTACCAGTTATCAAAATACCGTTGCCGGCGTGGTGGCCCGCTACGAAGGGTTTGTTGCCAAGTTCATGGGCGACGGGGTGTTGTGCTATTTCGGCTGGCCCCGCGCCAACGAGGATGATGCCGAGCGCGCCGTGCGTGCCGGCTTGGACATTATTAGCGCCGTCAAGGCGTCCTCCGGACCGGAAGGCGGGCCCCTTGCCTCCAGGGTTGGCATTGCCACCGGCGTCGTGATTGTCGGCGATCTGATCGGCAGCGGCGCCACGCAGGAGGCTGCCGTCGTCGGCGAAACACCCAATCTTGCCGCCCGTTTGCAGGGACTGGCTGAGCCCGACCAGCTTGTCCTGCCGCGGGAAACGCAAAGCCTGCTTGGCAATATATTTGATCTGAAGCCAATCGGCGCCCATGGCCTGAAGGGCATTGCGGATCCGGTTGACGCCTATGTTGTCATGGGTGAAGCCGCGCGGGAAAGCCGGTTTGATGCCCGCCAGTCCGGAACCCTCGCGGCCATCGTGGGACGCGAACAGGAACTGGAGCTGATGAGCGAGCGGTGGGCAAAGGCAAAAGCCGGCTCCGGCCAGATGATCCTGGTCAGCGGCGAGGCGGGCATCGGTAAATCGCGCATAACCCGCGCCGTGATGGACGGGATTGCCCAGGATGACCACATTCGCCTGACCTATCAATGTTCGCCTTATCATACGGACAGCGCGTTTTATCCGATCATCCAGCAAATGACCTTCGCGGCTGGAATATTGCCAACGGATGGAAACCTCGAACGCCTTGAAAAGCTTGAGGGCGTCGTTGGAACCGACCCGGAGAACACTGCTCTGATGGCCTTGCTCTTGGGTATTGATGCAAATGACCGATATGACCCGCTTGATCTAACACCGGCGCAGATAAGGGCCCGGACCATGCGGGCCCTGATCAGCCAGCTTGTCCAACAGGCGGAGGGGAAACCCCTGCTCGCCATCTTTGAAGACCTGCATTGGGTCGATCCCACCACCCTCGAACTACTCGACATGACCCTTGATGCGATTACCGGCAAAGCAATACTGATCCTGGCGACGGCACGGCCGACCTTCGAACACGGCTTCGGCGGCCATCCCATAGTGACCCGTTTTGCCCTTAACCGGCTGGGCAGGGAGCATACTCTTTCGATTGTAAATAAACTGACGGACGGCAAATCCCTGCCGGCGGAAGTCATGGAGATCATTACCGACCGCACCGATGGCGTGCCACTGTTTGTCGAAGAATTGACCAAGACCATTCTGGAATCCGAGGTCCTGATCGAGGCGGGAGACAGGCTTGTCCTCGATGGCCCGTTGGACACACTCGCCATTCCCTCTACCTTGCATGATAGTCTCATGGCGCGGCTGGATCGTCTGCAACCCATCAAGGAAGTCGCCCAGACGGCGGCCTGCATCGGCCGGGAGTTTGAGCACCAACTGCTGGCGGCCATTTCACCGCTAATGGAAGCCGATCTGAACACCGCGCTGGAAGGCCTGATCAAGGCCGAGCTTGTTTACCGGCGCGGCGTGCCGCCCGAGGCGATCTACCTGTTCAAACACGCATTGGTCCGTGACGCGGCTTATGAAAGCCTGCTGAAGGAACGCCGCCGCAACATTCACGATGAGATACTGGCGGCTCTTGAAGAATACCCCGATATCGCGCCCGAAGTACGCGCCCACCACGCCGAAGCGGCGGGACAAACGGAACGCGCGATCGATTTGTGGGAAGTTGCCAGCAAGGCCGCCATCGCCCGCCCGGCCTATGACGAAGGCATCTCCCATTTGAAGCGCGCTATCGCGCTCATTTCACCACGCATGGAAGGCCAAGATCGAGCCGTGCTTGAACTGGCGCTGAGCCTGCAAATCCAACTTGGCTTCGCGTTACTGTCAAGGGCGGGCTATGGCGCCGACGAGACGAAATCAGCTTTTGAGCATGCCCTCGCCCTTGCTGACAAAATCGGCGATACACCGATGCGGTATTCCGTCCTATATGGCCTGTGGGCCGGAATGCATCTACGGTCGAAACATGCCGAAGCGTTATCTCAGGCAGAGGCACTCGTCCTTTTGGCGGAGGCGTCGGCGGAAACAGCGCCTCTGGTCGTCGCAAACCGATTGGTTGCTACGTCGTTGGGCTTACAGGGACGATTTAGCGAAGCACAAACAGACCTTGATCGCGCGTTATCGATCTATGATCCAGTACGGCACACGGGTCTTGCAAATCAATTTGGACAGGACATCGGGACGTCGGTGCATTGTTACTCCGGGCTCAACCTGATGGTGTGCGGGGAGACAGGGCGCGCCGGCACGCAGGCGCGAAAGGCAGAAGAGGCCGCACTTGCGAGCAGCCATGCAAACACAATTGTCTATATGCATTTGCATCTTGCAATATTTGCACTGTTGTCCTGTGATGAAGGCATGTTGGAACGCCATACTGCGGCAATAATCCCAATTGCCGGCGAGCAAAATCTGGTTTTGTGGCTCGGCTATGTTGCAAATTTGCAAGAACTGACAGCCGCCCGAAAGGGGGACGAGTCGAGCATCCAACGCTATTTGCAGGCGGACGCGGATATCGTGGCAACAAAGTCCACGCTTTTTGTACCGCTGTTTCGAATAGAGGCCGCGCGACGCGCCCTCGCCATGGGCTTTCGGGAACCGGCAATCAAGCTGGCCGCGATGGCCCGTCAAATCATCGTTGAAACCGGCGAAACCTTTGCCTTGGCGGACTTATGCCGCCTGGAGGGCGCGTTGGCGGTGGATGCCGGCAATATTGCGGAAGCTGAAACGCACCTGACCGAGGCCATCGACGTGGCGCGGGAACAGGGTGGGAAATTGTGGGAACTGCGCGCCGCCATCGACCTGGCCAGGCTTTGGCATGTAAATGGCCGGACCGTGGAAGCGTCGGCATTGCTCCAACCTATCCATGACGGCATTGCGGACGGGGATTGCCCCGAAGACCGGGCCACGGCACAAGGCCTGCTGGCTGAATTCTAGATTTGCTTGTTAGCTGGTTTTACAGAAGCAAATCTTCCAGCCATGCCTACACAACACGGCACTTCGTCATCCTCGGGCGCAGCGAAGCGGAGACCCGTGGATCCAGGGCTGCGAACACTGGCGTTTATTGCCCTGGATTGCCGGGTCGAGCCCGGCAATGACGTTGATGAGGCATTGTATCGTGTCGTGTGATCCCTGCCTTCAAACAATGATTTCCGGATTGCCCCGAACGGCGCTTTCACCGTATGAAGGCCCGCGCGCCGTTCGGCGTGGCGGTTCCAATGTTTTTGAGAGGTCGGACCCAGCGTGACGCAGGCAGCCATACATCCAAACGTACCGGACGGATTTCAACCCTTCCCCGAAGATCAAGGCTTTACCGATCATGTGGGGCCCTTGTACTTCCGCGTCGATGAGGGCGTCGGCATCATGGGCTTCGTGGTCCTGGACATCCATCTGAACCCGGCGGGAATTTGCCACGGCGGCATGATGATGACCCTGATGGACATGGCCGTGGGCATGAATGTGCAAATAGCCGCCAAGACGGAGGCCTTCTCGCCGACCATTCAAATGAGTTATGATTTTCTCCAGCCCGCGTTTAAAGATGAATGGCTGGTCAGCGAGATCGATTTCCGCCACACGACCCGGCGCCTGGGCTTCGCCTCCGGTCTGATGATCGGTCCCAAGGGTCCCGTCATGCGCTGCAACGGCCTGGCCAAGCTGCCCAGCGCCAACGACAAGCGTTTCGCCAAGGCCGAGGGCGCGGCGGCATTTGTCAATTCCGCGGCAACCGAATAGCCGCCAACAGGGAGACCAGATATGAAACTTTACGATATGAAAATGGCGCCGAACCCGCGCCGGGTCCGCGTATTTCTGGCCGAAAAGGGCATCGACGTGGAGCTGGTGGCGGTGGATATCGGCAAGCGGGAGCACAAGTCGGACGACTATATCGCCAATATCAACAACATGGGCCAGGTGCCAACCCTGGAACTTGATGACGGCAGCCATATTTCCGAAAGCATGGCGATCTGCCGCTATTTCGAGGAAATCCAGCCCGACCCACCTCTGTTTGGACGCGATCCGGTGGAAAAGGCCCAGGTGGAAATGTGGAGCCGCCGGGTCGAGTTTAATATCTCGGGCTGCGTCGCCGCCGGCTTCCGCCATACATCGGATTTCTTTAAGGAGTTGGAGGATCAGGTGCCAGCTTGGGGCGAATTGAATAAGAGCAAGCTGCCCGAACGTTTCGCCTGGTTGGATCAGGCACTTACGGACCGGGAATTCATCGCCGGCGACAACTATTCCGTGGCCGATATCACCGCCATGATCGGCGTGGATTTCGCCCGCGTGGTCGGCATGAAGGTCAGCGATGAATGGCCCAACCTGGCGCGCTGGCACGGTGTGGTTTCCGCCCGGCCCAGCGCCAAGGCCTAACCCCACGCACCAGTTGCCTGCAACCGGCATAAGGTTCACTATTCAGGCATCGTGATCGCCCAGGTGGCTGATCCGGTCGTCCCGCGCAGGCGGGAACCCATGTCCGCCCAGTTCTTCCGCCTGCGCGGGAGTGACGGTGTAATACCGCATTGGGCCGATGAAGGGAGACCCCGTCATGCAACTCAACGATAGCAGTCTGTTTCGTCAGCAAAATTATATCGCCGGTGGCTGGTGCGATGCCGATGGCGGTGGCGTGATCGAGGTTGATAACCCGGCCACGGGAGAGATTATCGGCACCGTGCCCCGCGCCGGCGGGGCGGAAACCCGCCGCGCCATCGAGGCCGCAAATCTGGCGCTGGGACCCTGGCGCGCCCTGACCGCCGCCCAGCGGGCGAAAATCCTGCGCGACTGGTTCAATTTGATGCACCAGCATGTGGACGACCTGGCCATGATCATGACCCTGGAGCAGGGCAAACCCCTGGCCGAGGCCAAGGGCGAGATCGCCTATGCCGCCTCCTTCATCGAATGGTTCGCCGAGGAAGGCAAGCGCCTGTACGGCGACACCATACCCAGCCACCAGGCGGACAAGCGCATCGTGGTGATCAAGGAACCCATCGGGGTCTGCGCCGCCATTACGCCGTGGAATTTTCCCGCCGCCATGATCACCCGCAAGGTAGGCCCGGCCCTGGCCGCCGGCTGCACCATGGTCGTCAAGCCAGCCAGCCAGACGCCGTTTTCGGCCCTGGCCCTGGCCGAACTTGCCGAGCGGGCCGGTTTGCCAGCGGGCGTGATGTCGGTCCTGGCCGGCGCCTCGAGCGAGATTGGCGAGGAGATGACCGCCAATCCCATCGTGCGCAAGTTGACCTTCACCGGCTCCACCGAAGTCGGCAAGGTGTTGATGAAGAAATGCGCCGATACGGTGAAGAAAGCCACGATGGAACTGGGTGGCAACGCGCCGTTTATCGTCTTTGATGATGCGGACCTGGACGCCGCTGTTGAAGGCGCCCTGGCCTCGAAATACCGAAATGCCGGACAGACCTGCGTCTGCGCCAACCGCCTGTTGGTGCAGGATAGCGTCCATGACGCCTTCCTGGACAAACTGGCCACCGCCGTGTCCGCCATGAAGGTGGGCCTGGGCCCCGAGGACGGCGACGTCATCGGGCCCCTGATCGACC
>JAPYPT010000167.1 GCA_029937535.1 Alphaproteobacteria bacterium | reverse complement strand
ATTTGCGCCTTCATGGTCATCAGCATGCGGCGCACATCGGCATGTTCCACGATGGCCGAGGAGCCCGGTTCCGTGGCGCCAATGGCCTTGCCCTGACGCCGTTCCAGGGCATAGGCGACGGCGTGCTGATAGGCGCCCTCGGCGATGGCCAGGCCCTCGATCCCAACCGACAGGCGGGCCGTGTTCATCATCGTGAACATACAGCGCATGCCCTTGTTTTCCTCGCCCAGCATGTAACCCACCGCACCCTCGTTGTCGCCAAAACTCATCACGGCGGTGGGCGAGGCATGGATGCCAAGTTTTTCCTCCAAGGTGATGCAGCGCAGATCGTTGCGCTGACCCAGGCTGCCGTCTTTATTTACCAGGAATTTGGGCACCACGAACAATGAAATGCCCCGCGTGCCGTCGGGACTGCCGGGCGTGCGGGCCAGTACCAGGTGAATGATATTATCGGTGTAGTCGTGTTCGCCGTAGGTAATGAAGATCTTTTGCCCCTTGATGCGCCACGAACCGTTCCCCGCCGGCTCGGCCCGGCTGCGCAAGGCGCCGACATCGGAGCCCGCTTGCGGTTCGGTCAGGTTCATGGTGCCGGTCCATTCGCCGGTGACCAGTTTTTCCAGATAGGTTTTCTTCAACTCGTCACTGCCGTGGGCGCCGATGGCATCGATCGCGCCTTGGGTCAGCATGGGGCAGAGCGCAAAGCCCATGTTGGCGCTGTTCCACAACTCGGCGCAGGCATTGGCGATCGATATGGGCAGGCCCATGCCGCCGTAATTGGGGTCGAACGGAATGCCGTTCCAGCCACCGTCGCGAAACGCCGCGTAGGCCTCCCGGAAGCCATCCGCCGTGGTCACGACGCCATTGGCCAGACTGGCGCCTTGGGTATCTCCCTGGCGGTTCAGGGGTGCGAGGATGCCCGCCGCCAGGCGCCCGGCCTCCTCCAGCACCGCATTGGCGGTCTCGACATCCGTGTCGGCGAAAATGGGCAGCCTCAACATTCCCTCCAGATCGCAAATCTGGTTCAGGGTAAAGCGGATATCCTTGAGGGGAGCTTGATATGCACTCATGTTGGCGGGCCCTTCGGTTGGTGCCGGTCAGTTGGAATTTGTCGCTGGCTTTGGATTGACCGTTCACATCGGTAATATGCTATCTCTGCGGTGAAAGGCAACGCCAAGCTGAACCCGTCCCGTTGCCGGAAAAAGAAAACGCATATGAACGACCAGGCGAGCGATCAGAACCAGCCCCCCAGCAGCGATTTGGGTAGTGGTTTGGCTGGCGATTTGAGCGGCGATTTAAATGCTTATGATGGGGCACCGGCCGGGACCAGACTGCCGGTCATGCCGTCTCATTTGGATCGGGCGCGGCAAGACCAATACCACCAAATTTCGGATGTGGCGGGGGCGGCGTTCGCCGATCTGGCCGATGCCTCCATCTTTGCCCAGGATGTTTCCCGCGTCATTGCCAAGGCCGGGTTGCCCAACGATGGACGGGTCCTGATCAGCCAACGGATTTTCCAGATCGGACGTGTCCGCCTCGATGAAGTTCTGTCCGTCGAGGGGGTGCTCGGCCCCTATGAAACGGGGCCGCGCGGGCGGCATCTGAACTGCAACGTCGCCTTTCGCCGGGCCGATCAAACGGTGCCCCTGCGCATGATAACCCAGCACCTTTTGCCCTTTGCGGCCATTCCCGAACGGCGGGGCGCAAGTTCTAATCCTGGCGATCCCCGGGATGGCATGCGGGCCGTGGGCAGCCTGAAGTTGAGCCCGGAGAAGGTTGCCGATTATGCCAGCGAGATCGGTAATCAGATCCATTCAGACCCGGAATTCGCCAATTCACGCGGCTATCGCGCGCCCATCGCCCAGGGCTTGATACAACTGACGGCCCTGCACGGCGCCATCGTCAACCGGGCCATGCCGTGGGAAATGGATCTGCAAACACGCTTCATCCGCCCCGTGTTCTGGGACAGCGAATTGACGCTGTATGCAGATCCCGAAGGCCGCCGCTACCGGTGCGTGGACCAGGCTGGTAAATTGACGGCCGAGGCGGTGCTGCATCATCTGACCACCGATGATATGGAGCCCTAAGAGGTACCATGAACGTTCTGGCGAATGGCACATATCGGTCGGGCTGACAGCGCCGCGGACCGGGCCCGGGCGGCGGCCTTGCTGCGGGCCGGCGAATTGGTCGCGTTTCCCACCGAAACCGTCTACGGCCTGGGCGCCGATGCGACCGATAGCCGGGCGGTCGCGGCGATATTCGCCGCCAAACAGCGCCCGGCCTTTAATCCCCTGATCGCCCATCTGGCCGATGACGAGGCGGTGGAGGCATTCGCCGTCTGGAACGAGGCCGCGCGCGCCCTGGCCTTGGCCTTCTGGCCCGGCGCCCTGACCTTGGTGCTACCCCGCGTGGCGGGTTGCGCCATTGTCGAGATCGCCTCCGCCGGGCTGGACAGCGTCGCCTTGCGGGTGCCCAGCCACGTCGATGCCCACGCCCTGCTGACGGCCGTTGCGCGGCCCATTGCCGCGCCGTCGGCCAACCGGTCTGGCAGGATAAGCCCAACCACGGCGGCTCACGTGCGCGATGAATTGGGTGAAGCGGTGGCCATGATCCTCGACGGCGGACCCTGCGCCATTGGTTTGGAAAGCACCGTTGTTGGGTTTCAACATGACCGGCCGGTTTTACTGCGTCCGGGCGGCATCGCGTTGGAACAAATGGCAGCCGTCGTCGGCGCTTTCGCGACAGCCGAGGAGACGGCGTTACCCAGTGCTCCGGGGCAATTGGCCAGCCACTATGCGCCCAACAAGACCTTGCGTCTGAATGCCCTTGAAATTGATCAGGGCGAGGTCTTGCTGGGTTTCGGCCCTGGTGGTGCCGGCGCCCATAACCTTAGTCCGCATGGTGACCTGATCGAGGCGGCGGCCAATCTGTTCGCCATGCTGCGGGTCTTGGACGCGGCGCCGGGCCGGGCCATCGCCGTGGCGCCCATACCGGAGATGGGCCTGGGCCGGGCCATCAATGACCGCCTGCGCCGGGCGGCGGCGGCGCGGCCGGAATCCGGCCCCTGATCTTGTTGCCGCGGGGCAAAAGCGTTACATGAGCCCTATGCAAGAACATATGGAACGACCGAACGCCGTGGCCGAGGGCGTGCTGGCGCGGATCAAGGCGGCCGTGGGCACAAAGGGTTACACCACCGATCCGGGCGAGATCGAACCGCACTGTCTTTCCTGGCGCGACAATTGGCGCGGCTGGGTGCCCATGGTCGTGAAACCGGCCAATGCGGCGGAAGTCGCCGCCGTGGTGGCCATTTGCGCCGAAAGCGGCACGCCCATCGTACCCCAGGGCGGCAACACCGGCTTGACGGGTGGCGGCCAGCCCCATGCGGACGGCGCCGAAATCATCATATCCACCTCGCGCATGAATAAGATCCGTGACATCGATACGGTGAACAACACAATGACCGTGGAGGCGGGGTGTATTCTGGCGGCTTTGCAAGATGCGGCATCGGACGCCAACCGCCTGTTCCCGCTTTCCCTGGCGGCGGAAGGCTCCTGCCAGATCGGCGGCAACCTGTCGACCAATGCCGGCGGGACCCAGGTGCTCCGCTATGGCAATGCCCGTAACCTGGTTCTGGGCCTCGAGGTCGTGCTGCCCGACGGGCGGATCTGGGACGGCCTGCGCGGCTTGCGCAAGGACAACACGGGCTATGACCTGAAGCAGCTTTTCATCGGCGCCGAAGGCACTTTGGGCATTGTCACGGCGGCGGTTTTAAAGCTGTTCCCGAAACCGACCGAGGTGCAAACGGCCCTGGTTGCGCTGCCTGATCCCGCCGCCTCGCTGGCCTTGCTGAGCCGGGCGCAGGAAGCGGTGGGCGAACAGGTGACGGCGTTCGAGCTCATTCAGCGCCGGGCCATCGATTTCGTCGTGCGCCATATTCCCGGCGTGCCCGACCCCTTGGCGCAATCCTATCCCTGGTACGTGCTGATGGAAGTAACCGGCCAGGGCGCGCCGGACAGTCTGCGCGATACGGTCGAGGGAATTTTAGCGGACGCCCTGGAAGGCGGCGATGTGTTGGATGCGGTTCTGGCCGCCAACAGGGGTCAGGGCCACGCTTTGTGGAAGATCCGGGAATCGATCCCCGAGGCGCAAAATTATGAGGGGCAATCGGTCAAACATGATGTTTCCGTGCCGCTTTCACGCATTGCCGAATTCATCGAACGGGCCGACCGGGCCATGGAGGCGGCCTATCCCGGCGTGCGCTGTGTTGCCTTCGGCCATATTGGCGACGGCAATATCCACTACAATCCGGCCCAGCCCATAGCCCATGACACGGCCGCCAAGGGAAGCGATTTTGCTGCTGAATATGGGGCCATCAACCGCATCGTGCATGATCTGATCGCGGAGTTGAATGGCTCCATCTCGGCCGAACACGGCCTGGGCCGTCTGCGCCGGGACGAAGCCAGGCGCTATAAATCGGATGTGGAGATGGACTTGATGCGCAGCGTCAAGGATGCCCTGGATCCGGCCAATATCATGAACCCCGGCAAGGTGGTTTAGCTTGGCTGAAAATACCGGTGGGGCGCCGGCCAGGACCCGCTGGGGCATTGTCGCCCTGGCGATCGCCGCCGGCGTGGTCGCGGCCATACAGGTTGGCAAGGTACCGCCCCTGATTACCCAGCTGCAGGCCGATCTTGATATGTCCCTGGTCGCGGCCGGCTGGCTGGCCTCTCTGTTCAATCTAACGGGCGCTTTCTTTGGAATATTGGGCGGTGCGGTCGCGGATAAATTGGGGCCGCGGCGGGTCTTGTTGGCGGGCCTGGGCGGGTTCGCCGTGGCCGGGTTTGCGGGCGCCCTGGCCACGGATGCCGGCTGGCTGCTGATCTGCCGGTCCTTTGAAAGTGCGACCATATTGGCGTGCACCGTGACCGCGCCGCGCCTGATCGTCGCCGCGACGACGCCGCGTCAGCGCAATTTGGCCATGGGCGCCTGGGGCAGCTTCATGCCCTTTGGCATGGCGCTGGCGCTGCTTGGCGCGCCGCCCATCGCCGCGCAATTCGGCTGGCAGGGCGTTTGGCTGAGCGCGGCGGGCTTGGCCCTGGTCTGCATGGCGGCGGTGGCGTGGGTTACATCGCCCGTGCGATGGCCGGCGGTGCCCGGCCCTGGAACGAGCCTGCCGTGGCGTGTACTCGGCCAGGCGGTTTGGCGTCCGGGACCGATCGTCATGGGTCTTTGCTTCGCCCTGTACGCCATACAGTTTTTTGCCGTGGCCTCGTGGTTGCCCACCTATTTGATCGAGGTCATGGCTTTTCCCCCGGATCGGGCCGGTATCGCCACGGCCCTGGTGGTCGCCGGCAATGGACTGGGCAATCTGTTGTCGGCGCTGTTGTTGCATCGCGGCGTACGGCGCTGGTGGCTGGTGCTGAGCGCCTTCGTCCTCATGGCGGTTTGCGCGGGGGGCATTTTCGCTCCCACGGTGCCGTTGCTCTGGAAGCTGCCTTTGGCATTCGCCTTCAATCTATTTGGCGGCCTGTTGCCGGCGGCCGTATTGGCGGGCACCGCCGCACACGCGCCACGGCCCGAGATGATTGGTACGATAAATGGCGCCGTCGTGCAGGGCGCCGCCATCGGCAGCCTGGCCGGACCGCCGGCAATGGCCGTGATGATCGCCGGCTTCGGCGGTTGGTCCGGGACTTACTGGCTGATGATCGTTTGTTGCGTTTTCGGCGTCAGCCTGGCGGTTTGGTTGGGCGCCATCGAACGGCGATTGGGGATCGGCTGAGAGTTCGATCAGTTAAAATAGATTGCCTTGAACCGGTGCTTTCGGCGCCGCCGCGAGGCAGGCTGCATCGTCGTTCCGGGGGCTGTTGACCCGGCGGGAGACCGGCCGGGCCGTCATTTCGGGCGCCTGCTCGGGCGTAAACAGAGCTGCCTTGGGCGTTTCCTTCGGATCCAGCCAGGCGGCGAAGTTCGGGCGATCCAGGATGACCGGCATACGGTGATGGATGGGCCGGATGCTCTCGGCCGCCGTCGTGGTCAGAATGGCGAAACTGACGACTTCGCTGCCATGACTGTCACCCCAAGTCTCCCACAACCCGGCAAAGACAAAGGGCGCGCCGTCGGACCGGCTGATCCAGTAGGGCTGTTTGCCGCCTTCGACCTTTTGCCATTCATAGAAGCCGTCGGTGGGGATCAGGCATCGGCGGCGGTGAAAGGCCGCCCGGAAAGTTGGTTTCTCCGCCGCTGTTTCACTGCGGGCATTGATCTGCCCTTTATTCGTCAGCGGTTCCTTGCTCCAACTGGGGATCAGGCCCCAGGTCATGCCGTCCAACACCAGACCGCCGCCGCCGCCACCGTCGTCGTCCAAACGGAGCACGGGCGCAATCTGGCTTGGCGCAATGTTGAAGCGCGGCTGCATCCAGGCCGCGGCCGGTAAATCGAAGAGCTGGCGCATGGCCTCTTCGGGCAGGGTTAGGCTGTAACGTCCACACATTTTTCAGGCTTAACAAAAACCTAATTGGCATAAGGAATTGCGCGATTTTGTTAATACATGTTAGTAATTTATTTGTCTTTTTTTGTCAAAACTACTTCCGTGGTGATGAGCACTGTCAAGGAAGTGACCGCGCGTGCGCCGGCGCGTGGATGATGGGGACAATAGTTCATGCGGAGTATAACCGTTCGGCAGGATACCAATGACGAACCCGGCAGCAAGGATGCCGGCCGCGTCCTGGATGTTGAAGATGCCGTTGGCGCGCCGGAACGGGCCGCCTCCATCGCCACGTTTGTGGCCCTGCTGGTTTTTGCCCTCGTTGGTGGCCTGACGGCGTTGGGGACTGTCTTGGCGCACGGGCTGCTGGAAACCTCCCTGCCGCCGTCAATATTGCTGTTGTTTGCCATTACGGGACTTTTGGTCGCGGCCACCGCGGCCCTGGCAGTGCGCCGGGTCGTTCTGGATAAAATCCGTTTGGCGATTATCGCCAAGACGGCGCCAAGGTCCCAATTGTTGCATGCCATGATCGATCGCATGCCGGAAGGCATCGCCATGTGGGACAAGGATGACCGCTTGGTTTTGTGCAATCAGGCCTATCGCAATGTTTTCGGCCGTATCGAAGGTTACCTGCGGGAGGGTGTGCATTTTGACGATGTGCTGCGGGCCGAAATGGACGCTGCCTATGTTCCGGTTTCGGCGGCGGTGACCTGGTTTGAACAACGCCGGCAACGCCATTGGATTGGCGATGTCGGTGAACGGCGCACAATTGAAGGGCGGGAATACGAAACCGTCGACTGCCAATGCGCCAATGGCGGCATCCTGACTTTTGTCCGCGATGTTACCGAATTGACAACCAAGGAACTGGATTTACGGGATGCTCAGGAACGCTATGCCCTGGTATCCCTCGCCTCGAACGAGGGGCTTTGGGACTTGGATCTGCGCAGCGACCGCTTCTATATTTCGCCCCGTGTCCTCTCCATTATTGGCTCTAAGAGCGATCCCATTAGTTTTCAGCGCGGGGACTGGATCGCCAACACTCATGCCGACGATCTGGATAGCTACCACCAGAGCTGGCGCACCCACCTCGAAGGTGAAAGCCGCATCTTTGATATGGAATACCGGGTGCATCATGCTAATGGAGAGTTGTGCTGGATCGCCGACAGGGCGTTGGCATTGCGGGATTCAACGGGCTATGCCTATCGCATCGCCGGCTCCGTCACCGATATAACCGCGCGTAAACTGGCGGAAGCAGAGATCACCCAGGCCCGCGATGCGGCCGAAGTAGCGAGCCAGGCTAAAACTCAATTCCTGGCCAATGTCAGCCACGAACTGCGCACGCCGTTGAATGCGATTATTGGATTTTCAGACCTTCTGACCGACACCAACGGCGACAAAGTGGGTGAGGATGACCAGCGCAACTTTTTGCAATCCATCAATCAGTCCGGGCGTGATCTATTGGTCGTCATCAACGATATCCTGGATATGTCGCGCATCGAAACCGGCGATTTGGAAATGGCGGAAGGCGTTGTCGATCTGGAGCAATGCATTGAAGGCACGATCGCGCTCATCTCGGAGCAAGCCACGGCCAAGGGCCTTGTGCTCCTGGAAAACCGGCCCGACGACCTGCCCGATCTGATAGGGGATCAGGCCAAGATCAAACAGATGCTGTTGAACCTGTTGACCAACGCCATCAAATTCACCGGCACTGGCGGTAAGATAGAGATCGGCGTTGAACTGACCGGCCACTCGGGCCTGGATCTATACGTGCGGGACAGTGGCGTCGGCATGGACGAGGCGGAGTTGGAGCGGGCGCAGCTTTCCTTCGCTCAATTGAACGATGGCAATAGCCGTCAACACGGCGGACTGGGCCTGGGTTTGGCCATTACGACAGCCGTGGCTGAATTGCACGGCGGCAGTTTTACCCTGTCGTCCCAGCCCGGTGTCGGGACCAAGGCGACCCTGCATTTCCCCGCTGAGCGTGTCGTTTGAGCGGTTCGTGGGATCGGCATTTTTCAACCAAGTCAAAATTGACCCGTTAAGATGTCTTGAATAGGCAGCCTCGCGATGCCACCTTGCGGTCTGGCTTCCATCCTTGAGTGATCGCTGTATCAATGACACTACGTAAATATTCCTCGTTTCGCCGCCAAACGGCCGTCGCGGTTCTGGCTGGCATGTTGGCTTTCGCCCTGTCGCTGGCACCGGACGCTGGTTTGGCGCAGAAGAAACCGGCAAAAAAGAAGGGCCCCAGGGCGGCGCTGGTTGGGACCGACGAGGTGCGCGCGGAAAAGGTTTCACAAACAATTTCGGTCATTGGCCGCCTGGTGGCGCGCCGTTCCGGCGTCGTCGCGGCCAGGGTCGCGGGACCGGTGGCCGAGATGCGGGTGGATGTGGGCGACAGGCTGAAAAAGGGTAATACCGTGGCGGTACTGGTGCGCGAACGCCTGCACTGGGTGGGCGAGCGCCGCGCGGCGGAAGTGGCATCGAACAAGGCCCGGCTGACCGCGCGACAGGCCGAACTGGTCAAGAAAAATCAAGAGATGGCCCGCCTTGACCGCTTGCGCACAAACAAGTCCGCTGCCCATCGGGCCTCGAAATACGACGCCATGGGCCAGGAAGTCGCCATGTTGAAGGCCGAGGTTGCCGAGGCCTCGGCACGACTGAAACAGGCCGAGGCGGATGCCCATCTGGCGCGGATCGATCTCAATTACGCGGTCATACGGGCGCCCTTTTCGGGCGTCGTCACCCAGCGTCATACGGATGTCGGGGCTTATGTAAACGTGGGCCAGGCCGTGGTCAGCCTGATCGACGACAGCGCCCTGGAGGTTGAGGCGGATGTGCCGGTCAAGCGTATCGGCGGCCTGAAACCGGGCACGGTCGTTGCCGTCCGTGTTAACGGGCAAACCCTTGCCGCCAAGGTCCGAGCGGTGGTGCCCCAGGAAAATCCGCAGACCCGTACCAGGGCGGTGCGTTTCACGGCTGCCCTGGAGTCTCTGAAGGGCCGTTTGGCCGGCAATCAAAGCGTTACCGTGGCCATTCCCATCAGCGTCGGGAAGGAGGTCGTCTCGGTCCACAAGGACGCGGTTTTGAAACGGCGCGGCAACGACATGGTATTCGTGGTGGTGGACGGTTCAGCCCAGCCGCGCGAGATCAAGATCGGCGATGCGGTGGGTGGCCGGTTTGTCGTCCGCAATGGCTTGAAAGTTGGCGACGTGGTCGTCGTGCGCGGTAACGAGCGGCTGTTCCCCGGACAGCCCGTGCGGTTTTAAGCGGGGGTAGGGGCCGCCCATGAACCTGATCCGCATATCCATCGACCGGCCCATCGCGGTGGTCGCGGCGGTGTTGATGATCGTGCTGTTCGGTCTGCTGGCGCTACAGACCATTCCCATCCAATTGACCCCCGATGTGCGCCGGCCCGTGTTGAATATCCAGACCACATGGCATGGTGCCGCGCCGGCCGAGATAGAGCGGGAGATCATCAACCGTCAGGAAGACGCCCTGAAGGGCCTGCCCGGCGTGACCACCATTACCAGCCGGGCCGAAGATGGCCGCGCCCGCATCAACCTGGAATTCACCATCGATCAGAATATGGACCGGGCGCTGCTGCTGGTGGCCAATCGTCTGGACCGGGTTACCGGCTATCCGGATGAAGCCAACGAGCCGACGATCCGTACGTCATCCTCCGACGATAATCCCATCGGCTGGTATATCATCGACCGTCTGCCGGGCAACGATAGGCCGATCCACACCCAACTCGATCTGGTGGACGATCTGGTCCGCGACCGCTTGGAACGGGTGCCCGGCGTCTCCCGCGTCAATGTCTATGGCGGCGGCGAGCGGGAGTTGCGCGTTGTCGTCGACCCGCAAAAACTGGCCCGTTACGGCCTCACCGTGCCGCAGGTGGTCGCGTCGCTGAGGGCGGCGAATACCTCGATGTCCGGTGGTGACGTGGTCGAGGGCAAGCGCCGTTACGTGGTGCGCACGGTGGGTGAATTCAAGACTCCCGAACAGGTCGCCGCCGTCCTCGTGCGCTCCGAGGGCGATCGCGGCACGGGCCGGATCGGCCGCGTGACGATCGGTGATATCGCTTCGGTGGAATTTTCCCACAAATCGCCGACCGCCCATATCCGCAGCCTGGGCAACCCGACCCTTGCCGCCAATACCGTTCGTGATGCCGGCGCCAATGTGATCGAAGTCATGGACCGCATTCACAAGGTCATCAAGGAACTGGCGGAGGTCACCCTGCCGGCGGTGGGCATGACCATTCGCCAAGTCTATGACGAAACCATCTACATCAATTCCGCCATAGATCTGGTGCAGACCAACATCATCGTCGGCGGCGTGCTGGCGGCGATCGTATTGCTGCTGTTCCTGCGCTCGGCCCGGGCCACCTTGGTGGTGTCCCTGGCGATCCCGGTTTCGGTGGTCGGCGCCTTCGTCGCCATGGCCGCCCTCGGCCGCTCCCTCAACGTGATTTCCCTGGCCGGCATCGCCTTTTCCGTCGGCATGGTGGTCGATGCCGCGATCGTGGTTTTGGAAAATATCTACCGTCATCGGCAGGAAGGGACACGGCCGAAAATTGCCGCCTTTCTGGGCGCCCAACAGGTCTGGGGCGCGATCCTGGTATCCGCCTTGACCACGGTTTTGGTTTTTTTGCCGCTGTTGGTGATGAAATTGGAGGTCGGGCAGTTGTTCAGGGATATCGCCGTTGCCATCTCGGTCTCGGTGCTGTTGTCCCTCATCGTCTCGGTGACCGTGGTTCCCGCCCTTTCAAGACGCCTGTTGCGGGAAGGCATGAAGAGTCTCGAGAACCCTCTGCGTCTGCCCCTGCTGGACGATTTCGCCGCCGCTTTCAGCCGCGCCATCCTGGCCTTCACCCACCGCGTGGTCAAAAGCCGCGGCCTGGCGATTACCGTGGTGGCTGTCCTGTGCAGCGCCGGCGCCATAGCCACTTGGGCCTTCCTGCCGAAGCTGGACTATCTGCCCGATGGCAACCGCAATCTGATTTTTGGCGTGATCCTGCCGCCGCCGGGCTATAATCTGGAGACGACGAATGCCATCGCCCGGCAGCTCGAAGATACCGTGCGGCCGCTGTGGGCGTCGGTTTCCGGTCCGGAAGCGGAACCCGGCAAACCGCCAAAGATTGAGAATTTCTTTTATGTCGCGGCACGGGCCACGACCTTTATCGGCGCCTCCGCCGTCGATCCGGAAAGGGTCGGCGAATTGATCCCGGTGCTGCGGGCGCCGATCTTCAAGGAGCCGGGGACCTATGGCTTCATATCGAAACGGTCCCTGTTCGGCCGGGGTATTGGCGGCGGGCGCAGTATCAACCTGGAAGTTTCCGGGCCCGACCTGGATGTGGTTCTCGGCGTCGCCCGCCAGGCCGCCCGCCTGATCGGCAAGACCTTGCCGCGCAAGGAGGGCAACCAACTGCGGCCCAAGCCGGGCCTGGAACTGGGCGCGCCGGAAATCCGCGTGGTTCCCGACCCGGTGCTGCTGGCCGACAACGGCGTCAGCGCCTTGGAATTGGCTTTGACGGTGGATGCCTTCAACGACGGCTTGCGGGTCGCGGAAGTGACCATCGATGGCCGCCGCATTGATTTGATGCTGGTCGGTCCCGACGGCCAGATCACGGCGACCCAGGGTATTGGTGATCTGCCCGTGGT
>JAPYPT010000166.1 GCA_029937535.1 Alphaproteobacteria bacterium | reverse complement strand
GGCGGCTGACCAACCTTGGTATAGCCGGATGTTGAAGTCTGTGTTCTAGTTCCCGGACATGCTAAGCGCGCTGTCCATTTCGGATATTGTATTGATCGATCGCCTTGATCTTGATCTGCGTACCGGCCTGTGCGCCTTGACGGGCGAGACCGGCGCCGGCAAATCCATTCTTCTGGATGCTCTGGGCCTGGCCTTGGGTCGGCGGGGTGGTGCCGGATTGGTGCGCAAGGGAGCGGAGCGCGGCACGGTTGTTGCCGCGTTCGATCTCCCGGCCGGGCACCCGGTCTGGGAGATCCTGAAGGAACAGGGCGTGACGACCGATGAGGAGCTGATCCTGCGCCGCCAGGTCGCCGCCGACGGCCGGGGCCGGTGTTTTGTCAACGATCAGCCTATATCGACAGCGCTGTTGCGCCGTTTGGGTGAATGCTTGGTAGAGGTTCACGGCCAACATGATGAACGCGGCCTGCTGAACCCAGCCGGCCACCGGACCCTGCTGGACAACTACGGCGGTCTCGGAAAGCCGTTGGCCGCCTGCGAACGGGCCAATACCGAGCTGCGCCGATCCGCCGACGCCCTGTCGGAGGCCAAGGAATCCTTGCGCCTGGCGCGGGAGGAAGAGGATTATCTGCGCCACGTCTGTTCCGAACTGCAGGCCTTGGAGCCGAAGCCGGGCGACGAGGAAGACCTGGACCGCACGCGAACACTGCTGCGCCAGGGTGAAAAAATCGCCGAGGCCTTGCGCGATACGCAGACCGCATTGCTGGGTGGCGACGGCCATAACGGCGTGGAACAGAGCCTGCGCATTGCCCAGCGCGCCTTGGAACGGGTCGCCGAAAGTGCTGGCGGCGCCCTTGATCAGGCGATCGAAGGCCTTGAACGCGCCGCGGGGGAGGCCATGGAAGGGATCGAAGGCGTGGCGGATGCGGTCCGCTCCCTCGATCTGGATCCCACCCGCCTCGAGGCGGTCGAGGAGCGCCTGTTCGCCCTGCGCGAGGCCGCGCGCAAGCATCGGGTCAGCGTCGATGGACTGGCGGCATTGCTGGAAGATTTCAGCCGGCGTTTGGCCAGCATCGATAACGGCGGCCAACGTTTGGCGGCCCTGGAGGCCGCGGCCGAAGCCGCCAAGGCGGCCTATCTTGATGCGGCGGAACGATTGAGCCAGGGGCGCGCCAAGGCGGCGCGGAAACTGGACAAGACCATGGCCGGGGAACTGCCGCCCCTGGCGTTGGATAAGGCGGTATTTGAAACCGTGCTTGTCCGCCGTGATGAACAGGCTTGGGGCGGGCAGGGCTGGGACCAGGTTAGCTTCCACATCGCCACCAATCCGGGCAACCCCGCTGGGCCCTTGCACAAGATCGCCTCGGGCGGTGAATTGTCCCGGGTCATGCTGGCGCTTAAAGTTGCCCTGGCGCAAAACCGTGAACCGGCTTCATTGATATTTGATGAAGTGGACAGCGGTATTGGCGGCGCGGTCGCCGACAAGGTGGGCGAGCGGCTGGCCCGCCTGGCCCATGATACCCAAGTTATCGTCGTGACACATTCACCCCAGGTGGCGGCCCGGGCCGACCATCATTGGCGGATTTTGAAACAGGACCAGGGCGGCGGCGCCCGCACCACGGTTGAAGATCTTGATACGGATCACCGGCGGGAGGAAATCGCCCGCATGCTGGCCGGCGCGGAAATCACGGATGAGGCCCGCGCCGCCGCCGATAGCCTGTTACAGGCCGCGGGATCATGAGCGATCCGGGCGGGGGGCCTGTTGGGGAACTGGATGAGGATCAGGCCAAGGCCGAACTGGCGCGGCTGGCCATGGAAATCAAGTTCCACGACATTGCCTATTACCGCAGCGACGCGCCGGAGATTTCGGACGCCGATTATGACAGGCTGCGCCAGCGCAACGCAGCTATTGAAGAGCGTTTTCCCGCTCTCAAGCGCCTTGATAGTCCATCCCAGTCGGTTGGCGCCCCCCTGACCGATGGCTTCACGAAGGTCAGGCACGCCCGCCCCATGCTGTCGCTTGGCAATGCCTTTGATGAAGCCGACGTGGCGGACTTTCTAGCCGGCATTGGCCGGTTCTTGAAGCTGGCCGCGGAGGAACCCATCGCCATTGTGGCGGAGCCCAAGATCGATGGGCTGTCCGCCGCCCTGCGGTATGAAAATGGCATTTTTGTCCAGGGTGCGACACGCGGGGATGGCGAGGTCGGCGAGGACATCACCGCCAATCTGCGCACGATTGACGATATCCCGCGGGTGATTGCCGGCGCGCCGGACATCTTCGAGGTGCGCGGCGAGGTCTTCATGACCCATGCGGCGTTCGCGGATCTGAACCGCGAGCAAGTGGCCGCCGGCCGGGCCGAATATGCCAACCCCCGTAATGCCGCCGCCGGTTCCTTGCGGCAATTGGATGCCGCCATCACGGCCAGCCGGAATTTGAGTTTCCGGGCCTATGCCTGGGGTCAAGTCAGTACCTTGCCCAGCGATACCCAGGGCGGTGTTCTGGCGGCCATGGCGGCATGGGGATTTCAGGTTCAGGAGCATGAAATCTGCCGCGGCGTTGGAGAATTGATGGTGTTTCATGGGGCCATGGAGGCCGGGCGCGCCGAACGGCCCTACGATATTGACGGCATCGTCTACAAAGTGGACCGCCTGGATTGGCAGGAACGTTTGGGCGCCGCCTCCCGCTCGCCGCGCTGGGCCATTGCCCACAAGTTCGCCGCCGAGCAGGCCCAGACGGTGGTCGAGGAGATCGATATCCAGGTTGGCCGCACGGGTAAGCTGACCCCCGTGGCGCGATTGAAACCGGTCACCGTTGGTGGCGTCGTGGTCTCCAATGCGACACTGCACAATGAAGACTACATCGCCGAGAAACAGATCCGCGTGGGCGCGGTCGTGCTCGTTCAGCGGGCGGGCGATGTCATCCCACAGGTTTTGGAAGTGATCGAGCCAGGTCTGGAGGCCTTTCAATTTCCCAAGGCGTGTCCGGCCTGTGGCGCTCCGGCGGTGCGGGATGAGGGCGAGGTGGATTGGCGGTGCGGAGCCGGGTTGACGTGCGAAGCCCAGGCCGTGGAACGTCTGCGCCATTTCGTCTCGCGCAATGCTTTTGATATCGAGGGACTGGGGGAAAAACAGATCCGGGCCTTTTACGAGGCGCGGGTGATCCGGGCGCCGGCGGATATCTTCACCTTGCGGGCCCGCGACGGCCAAGGCCATGAACCGTTGCGGGAGTGGGAGGGGTGGGGCGAGACCTCCGCTGGGAACCTGTTCGAGGCGATTGATGAACGCCGGACCGTGCCTCTGGACCGTTTGATCTTCGCCCTCGGCGTCCGCCACGTGGGTCAGGGCAATGGCCGGTTGCTGGCACGTCGTTATGAAACCCTGGCTCATTTCGAGGCCGCCATGTCGCCCGATCATCTGGAGGAGCTGCTGGATATTGACGGCATTGGCGAAACCGTCGCCAGGGCGCTGATCGATTTCTTCGCCGATGATCAGAACCGGGCGGTTTGGGATGATTTGGTGGCCCAATTGCAGGTCCAGGATATGGAACGGGCCGATACCTCCTCACCCATAGCCGGCCAGACATTGGTATTTACCGGTACTTTGGAACAGACCTCCCGGGCGGAGGCGAAGGCGCGGGCCGAGGCCATGGGCGCCAAGGTGTCCGGTTCGGTCTCTGCTAAAACCGATCTGGTGATCGCGGGCGAGTCCGCGGGATCAAAATTGAAGAAAGCCCAAAGCTTGGGTGTTAAGGTTATTGATGAAGCTGGCTGGCTTGCGCTTGTCGGTGCGGCAAACCAATAAACGAGAGAGGATGTCATTGTGAGTACGGAACTGGTTACCTACCAATCCGAAGACGATATCGCCATTATCACCCTGAACCGGCCGGAAAAATTGAACGCCCTGAATGTTGAATTGGGCGAGCAGTTGCGCGCCGCCTTTCAACGCTTTCAAGCGGGGAGCGATAGAGTGGCCATACTGGCCTCGTCGTCGCCCAGGGCCTTCACCGTCGGGGCTGATTTGACCCATCCGCCCGAGATCTGGCGTTTTACCCCCAGCGTTGGCGTTGAGGTTGATAAGCCGATCATTGCCGCCGTGGATGGCTATTGCGTCGGTGGTGGCGTGGTGTTGATCCAGTTCAGCGATCTTTGTGTTGCCGCCGAGACCGCGGTGTTCAGCTATCCGGAGGCCAAGGTGGGCGTCACGGGCGGTTTAATATCGTCTCTTGCCGCCCGTATTCCCCACAAGATCGCCATGGAATTCGTGCTCTACGCCTCCGACATGACGGCCCAGCGCGCCTATGAAGTCGGCATGGTCAACAAGGTCGTGCCGGCCGATCAGTTGATGGACGCGGCCATGGACTATGCCCGCACGCTAAAGGAACATGCACCCATGGTGCTAAGCACCCTGAAACGCTTTGTTGGCGAGGTTATCAACAAAGGACCATCCGAGCTGGCGGGCATCGCCCGCCGCTCGACGGAAGCCATTTTAGACAGTGAAGACAAGTTGGAGGGCATCGCCTCGTTTAAGGAAAAACGCCCACCACGGTTTACCGGCAGTTAGGAGGGAGCAAAAATATGACCACGGCCCTGACCCCGAATGCGAAAGACCACGAAGGATTGGGGCCCATGGCCTCGCGCTTCGTCGAGACCCACACAATGCCGTGGGAGGCGACACGCTATCCCGGCATCGAGGCGAAAACCCTGCTTGTCGACCGGCGCACTGGTCTTTTAACGGTGTTGTTGAAAATGGCGCCCGGCGCCATGCTGCCCGATCATGAACATGTGCAAATCGAACAGACATTTGTCATCGAGGGCGCCTTGGTCTGCGGTGAGGGGACGTGCAGTGCTGGAAATTTCGTCTGGCGGCCGGCGGGCAGCCGCCACCAGTCGGGCACGCCCAACGGCGGCTTGATGTTGGCGACTTTTCAGTTGCCGAACAAATTTTTTGCAGCTGACGGCAGCGCCACGGATATGCTGGGCCAGGACTGGAACGAGATTTGGGGCGAGGCGACGGCGAATTCTCTCTAATGAGAATTCCATAAAACTAGAAATCGAGTTAGTTCAGGTCATTGATCGAGGGCGCGGATTGTTCGATTTTGTAAATGTAATTCATGCCCATGCGCATCTCTGACATGATGAAGTCGGCCTTTGATAAGGGACCGCCGCGGCCCTTCGCGAATTTGTTCTCCCAGGAATCCATCTTCACCATGAGGCCGCAAAGTACGCCGCCAATGGTCACATAATGGGCCTCGATGGTTTCTTTCATGGCCTGGAACGTCGCGGGGTTGATGTTGTCCCATAGAGTCTTGGAATTGCGGTCAAAGCTTTCGAACCGGCCGGTAATGGATGCCGTGATATCGTTGAAGCGCGATTGCAGGGTTTCACAGGTCTCGTCAAAACGCGGCATCTGCCGGACCTGATAGTTGCCGTTAATTTCCTCCAGCTCATCCAGAAAATTAGTGACCCGGGGAATGATCTCGTCCAAAGCGCCCTTGTAATACGCCAAGGACAGAAAGACATCGCCATACTCTTCCAGAAACATGGGCACGTCCAACAGGCCGATGCCCAATTTGTCGGCGATCATCCTTAGGTTTTTGATCGCTTCGCCCTTATCGGGGCTTTTGAACATGGCCAGCAACTGGTCCATGTCATCAATTTTTGCTTCCGAGCCGCCATAAATTTGCTGTAGCAACGGCCGGGTGAACTCGGTCATGTAGGAGGTTAGTTCCTTGGCCCTGCGTTCGGAAAGCTGCAATCCTGCTTGATCAGCGATCGTAATGCCCAAACGGCGCAGTTCAATGCGCAGGCTGTAGACGTCATAACTGTGCAGCAATTCCATTGGCCGCAGAATGTCCAGATCGGCCTGTAATTCTTCCGAGTCATCAAACAGGTTTTCGATGGCCTCGACTTCCATGCGTCCACTGCCCGCACTGCCGCTATTGTACATTTCCACCATGGTTTTCATGTGATGGTCCTTGAGCATTTTCGCCCGCTGCAGGGACGGCATGTTCAAGGGCAGCAATGACAGGGGTAAGGTGTGTAGAGAATCCCGGTCGCCATCATGCAGGGCCTGGTCTATGGACTGGGATTTTGCCGCGGATCGTTGCTCGGCTTCCGGCGCTTCGGGCTCTTCCGGTTGTGTGGCGGCTTCGGACATTGCTTTCTCGCACAAAAAAATCTTTTTGACCTATTCATCGTAAGGCCATTTGATAAATATGTGGTTAACTTCAAAGTCAGCCCACTTGGCCGTCACCAACACTTTGCGTCCCCATACAAGGCAGATCAAAACATGACCGAGAACACCCAAGTACTCTTCAAATCCCGTCCAACCGGCTGGGTTGACGCCTCGCATTTCGAGGTAGTGAAGACGCCCATGGCCGATCCAGGCCCTGGCGAGGTGCTGGTGCGGAATATATTCATGTCCCTTGACCCCTACATGCGCGGCCGCATGCGTGATCAAAAATCCTATACGCCCGGGTTTGAGCTGGGAAAAGTCTTGCAGGCCGGCGCCGTGGGCGAAGTGATCGCCTCCAACGACCCGGCGCTGACAACGGGTGATTTGGTTGAAGGCCGTTTGGGCTGGGAAACCTACACCGTCGCGAAAGCCGAATTGGTCAATAAGGTGGACGGCAAGGCGGCTTCGCTCTCCCACTACCTCGGTGTCCTGGGCATGCCCTCCATGACCGCCTGGATCGGCCTGCGCAATATTGGTCAGCCCCAGGCGGGCGAAACGGTCTATGTCTCCGCTGCCTCCGGCGCGGTCGGCCAGGTCGCGGGCCAGATCGCCAAAATGCACGGCTGCCATGTGGCGGGCAGTGCCGGATCCGATGACAAGGTGGCTTATATCAAGGACGTACTGGGCTATGACGCGGCCTTCAACTACAAGACCGCCGCCTCCCTGGACCAGGCGTTGGCGGCGTCCTGCCCCGAAGGCATCGACGTCTATTTCGAAAACGTTGGCGGCGCCATGCTGGATGCGGTGTTGTTACGGGTCAATCCCCATGCCCGCATCGTCGCCTGCGGCATGATCAGCCAGTACAATCTGGCCCAGCCCGAAGGCGTGAAAAACCTCTCCACCATTGTCGGCAACAAGGTCCGCATGCAGGGCTTCATCGTCTCCGACCATATGGATCAAAAGCCGGCCTTCATGGCGGAAATGTCGGGCTGGCTGGCCGAGGGTAAAATCAAATACCGCGAAGACATTACCGAAGGTATCGAAAATGCACCCGCCGCCTTTATCGGCATGTTGAAGGGCGAGAACTTTGGCAAGCAGATTGTGAAAATCGCCGATCCGTAGGAACTATGGCCGGCGTAATTCCCGGTGCAAGATGAACAAACCCGCGCCCACGACCAGGGCGGCGCCGGCAATTTTCCAGATGTCGGGCACATCGCCCCAAACGCCATAACCGATGACGGCGGCATAGACCAGGGAGAGATACTTGAACGGCGCCACCGTGCCGGCGGGCGCGAACAAAAATGCCTGTATGGTCAAAAGGTGCGACAAACCGATCATGACGCCGGCAATGGCAAACAGTCCCCAATCGGACGGGCTGGGCCAATGGCCGCCGAACAGGGGCAAGCTGGCGGCGCCCGCCAGGATGGCGACGATCATTGAATAGAACAGAATGGACAGCGAACTGTCACCGCCGCGCAAACGCCGCGTTACGATATCCCGGAAGGAGGACAACAACGCCGTGACGAGGGGGAAGATATAATAAAATGGCAGGCCATCGCCTTCCGGCCGAACCATGAACAAGACGCCGGCGAAGCCCACGAAAACCGCGATCCAACGGCGCCAGCCAACCTGCTCCCCCAGCATGGGCACGGACAGGGCGGTCAAGATGATCGGGCTCAGGAAGATGATTGCCAGTGCCGTGGCGAGCGGCAGATAGACGAATGACAGAATAACGAAAATCGACGTGGCGGCGCCAAGAATGGCGCGGACCAACGTGGCGTTCAGGTTGCGGGTCCCGAGGGCGCGCCAGCCGCCGGCCCGCGCCGCCAAATAGGCAATGGGGATGAAGGTAAAAAAACCGCGATAGAACAGAATTTCGCCGGGATGAAAATCCGTCGTCAGCCATTTTGTGATCGCGTCCTGGGTGGTCAGCAGAAAGGCGCCAATGATCATGCACCAGGCGCCCTTGGCGCCATCGGACAAATGACTGAACATACATTCAGGCGCTTAGAGCAATTTTCGATTAATTGGTGTCACCCAAGACGTATTTGGCGCGACCCAAGTGATCGGTTCAATTGCTCTATTCTTGTGAGTCCGAGCATGTTTTAAAAGGAACATGCTCTAGCGCCGTCGCAACAGGAATTCGCGCCCGACCTTGACCTTGGGCTCGCCGTTGTAGGCAACGATGTCGGCGGTGGCATAAGTCTCCCGCCAGTCATCGGGCAGATAGGACCCCGTGCCGACGACATCAATGGGGGCATTGACGCTGCCCATGACCTGGCATTTGAAGAAATTGAACCCCGATGACGCCACGATCCGGGCTTTCGGAAACCCGGCCTCGTCCAGGGCATCGCGAAGATGAAAGATGGCGGCGGCGGAGACACCGGTGCCGACCAGCCAGCGCAGCTCTTCCTCGTTACGGTATTGCCGCACGGCGCGGGGGACGTGGCGTTCCAGTACCGCATAGGCGGCCTGGGTATCCAGACCCTCGACAAAGCGGCCGCCGTGAGTGTCCAGGCGCACGGCGATCTTGCCTTCCTCCGCCAGCTCGGGGAAGCGCCGGCAGACCGCGAGAGAATCCGAGACTTCCCGGCCAAAATAATCAACCAGTACGGTCAACGGTTCGCCGGGAAATGCTTCGGCATACATCTCGGCCGCCCGCAGGGTGCTGCCGGCGTAACCGATCAAGGCATGGGGCATGGTGCCCAGGCCTTTTTCGTTGCCGAAAAAGTGCGCCGTGGCGTCCGTGGCGTTGCCGATGAAGCCCACCGCATCCCGCTCCCGCCGCGCCGCCTCGCTGCCCACGGAGGCGGCGTAGGCCATCATCTCGGCCATCTCGTGGCCGGCGCAATGGCGGGCATCCATCGCCAGAAACTGCGCATCGGGCAGGGCGGAACACATCAGATAGGCGTTGTATGCGGCGACGCAACAGGCGCCCAGCTTTTGCAGATACAGGGTTTCCAGGTCGACCAATTGCGAGAACGGGCCGCTCAAATACAACAGCGGTTCACCGGCGCCGGCCCAGGCGCCTTCTTCAAAGCAGGTATCGATCTCGAATGTTGTGTTGCGCTCCGCCGCAATGCGGTTCAACCAGTCAATCATCAGCCGTGGCGCGAAGCTGACGGGGCGGCGCATGAAAACCGCGTAAGTGACCTCCGTGTCGCCGTTTCGTTGCACGATGGTGCGGGTTTTCTTGAAATACTGATCGGTCCAGCGATCGACATCACCTTCCAGATCGTCTTGGCCACTCATGGCTGATCTCCCAACCCGGTCGATAGGTTACTGCGCGGCTTCCGCCGCCTGCGGCCGCTCCGCGCGTTGCTGCTTCAGCATCTCGGCAATCAGGAACGTCAGCTCAAGACTTTGTGAGGCATTCAGGCGCGGATCGCAGTGGGTATGATAGCGGGAGGCCAATTGCTCCTCATCAATTAATTGTGCACCGCCCAGACATTCCGTCACGTCCTTGCCCGTCATCTCCACATGGACGCCGCCGGCGTGGGTGCCTTCGGCCTGGTGGACGGCGAAAAAGCCCCGAACCTCGGCCAGAATTCGGTCGAAGGGCCGGGTTTTGTAGCCGGTTGAGGATTTGATGGTGTTGCCGTGCATGGGATCGCAGGACCAGACCACTTTCCGCCCCTCGCGCTCCACCGTGCGGATCAGGGGAGGCAGTTTTTCCATGACCTGATCATCCCCCATGCGGCAGATCAAGGTCAGGCGCCCGGGATCATTATCGGGGTTCAGGATGTCGATCAAACGCAGCAAATCGTCAGGGTCCAGGGTCGGGCCCGCCTTCAGCCCGAGGGGATTGTTGATGCCGCGGCAGTATTCAATATGGGCGCCGTCCGCCTGGCGGGTACGGTCGCCGACCCAGACCATGTGAGCCGAGGTGTCGTACCAGCCGCCGATCCGGGTGATGGTATCCTGCCGGGTCATGGCCTCTTCGTAGTTCAACAGCAAGGCCTCGTGAGAGGTATAAAAATCCGTCTGGCGCATTTCGGGAACGGAATCGCCGTTGATGCCGCAGGCTTCCATGAAGTCCAAGGCTTCCGAGATACGGTCGCATAACTCCCCATACCGGGCCGCGGTTTCCGTGCCGTCCACGAAATCGAGGTTCCAGCGGTGGATCTTGTACAGATCCGCATACCCGCCCTGTGCGAACGCGCGCAGCAGGTTCAGGGTTGCCGCGGCCTGGGAATAGGCGGTCAACAGGCGATTGGGGTCGGGTTCGCGGGAGGCCGCGTCGAAGTCTATGCCATTGACGATGTCGCCCCGGTAGATCGGCAACTCGACACCATCAATGGTTTCCGTGGGGCTGGAACGCGGTTTGGCGAACTGACCGGCCATGCGGCCCACCTTGACGACCGGAACGGCGCCGCCGAAGGTTAAGACCACGGCCATTTGCATCAATACGCGGAAGGTGTCGCGGATGTTGTCGGGATGAAATTCGGCGAAACTCTCGGCACAGTCGCCGCCCTGTAGCAGAAAGCCATTACCCTCCGACACCTGAGCCAGGCGCCGGCGCAAGGCATTGACTTCGCCGGCGAATACCAGCGGTGGAAAACTACGCAGCTTGTCCAATACGGCGCCCAATCCGGCGTCATCGGCATACTCGGGCATTTGCAAGGCCGGGCGCTGCCGCCAGCCTTCGGGGTTCCATTGCGTCGTCATAGCATTTGTCCCAACAAAAATATGGCGCCCTGTATACGTTAAGCAGTCAATGTTTCCAAGGGCTAGGAATGCGGACCGGGAATGCCCGCTCTGGCTTTTCCCCCGGCGTTCCGGTAGCTCTATGGCCAATCTATCTGCCCGGTGGTTCTCAACACATGTCCGAAGACGGCCTGCACGACAAAAGCTGGCGCAGCCTATGGCTGTCATCGGGCGCGATGTCGGTCGCGCTGTTGGGCGATGCGCTGATTTATGTGGTGCTGCCTGTCAATGCGGAAACCTTCGGCGTTAGCCTGGCTTGGGTCGGTGTGCTGCTGGCGGCCAACCGCATCATTCGCACCTTTACCTACGGCATGATTGCCAGGTTGGGGGAACGCATCGGTTTCAGGCGGCTTTGTGTTTTGGCCTCCATAACTGCCCTGACGTCAACGGCCATGTACGGACTGTTTCAAGGCTGGGCGCCGTTGCTGGCGGCGCGGATTATCTGGGGGCTGTCTTATGGCGCCCTGGTTCTGACCACTTTGGGCTATGCCGCCGCCGACCGCTCTCGCACGGGCACGCGGGTGGGGGTCAGCCGCGCGGTGGAACAGGTGGGCCCGCTGCTCGCACTCACGGCCGGTGCCTGGCTGGCCGGCATCGTGGGGCCGCGCGATGTGTTTTTCTATCTCGCCCTTGTCTCCACCGCCGCCGTGCTGTTGGCGTGGATGCTGCCGAAATCCCTTCCCCGTTCCAGGGCCGTGGCAGCAAAGCGTTCTGGCCTTATTCCTCGGCCCGATCGATTGGATCTGTTGATATTCTGGATGGGGTTTGGCGTTGACGGCGTCTTCACCATGACCATAACCATCATGCTGGCGGGCGATATCTCCGTGGAAGCGGCGATGATCTGGGCCGGCCTGGTGATGTCCGGCCGGCGGGTGATGGAAATGATTGTCGCGCCACTCTCGGGCCATGTCGCCGATCGCTACGGCGTGCACAGGCCGTTGCTGCTGGCTTGCCTGCTGCTGGTGGTGGGCTTGGCATTGGTCGGGTTCGGTTGGCTCTACGCCGGGGCGGCGGCAATCGTCCTGGGCCGGGGCGCCCTTGGCACCCTGATCCCGGCAGCCGTCGCCTTGTCCGCCACCGGTGCGGTGATGGGTCCCATGGCGCGGAACCTGACCTGGCGCGACATTGGCGCCGCCGCTGGCCCCTTGATTACCGGCTTTCTGCTTGGCGTCACGACGGCGGAACAGCTGCATTTACTGGTCAGCGTTGTATTCCTGGCGGCCTTGTTATGGCTGATGGCATCACCGCAATGGCGGCAGCTTTCGAAGCGGAAAGCCAGATAGGAAACGTCCCTATCCGGTTGAGGCAGGCATTTTTCACTG
>JAPYPT010000165.1 GCA_029937535.1 Alphaproteobacteria bacterium | reverse complement strand
TAAACTTCTTCAATGCCGCTGGATATGAGGCCAATTAAATGCGACACGCTCTAGCGCATGTCGCGTTCAATTGAACGCGAGGCCATGCGCTAAAACCTTTAAGATAGAGCAACTTATCCGCATTCAATTGAATCCAATTGAATGCGGGTTGCTCTAGCCGCCACTCTGAACGAAAATTGCCCATCCCACGGTTTCACCGTGCGCTGGAGTTCGAGGGGCGGCACCAGAATTGGTACATGCCCGTGAAAATATCCGGATTGTCGGTTTCGAATTCATGCCACAAGGCCAGATCATCCAGGCGGGCGCCCGGGTTTGCCGCCCGGAAGCGGGCCGGTATATGGCTGTCGGAGAATTGGAAGCCGATAAAATTCAGGTTTAGACGGCACATCATGGAAGCTATTTCCAAAAGGCTGTATTCCCGCTCTTGAACATTGAACAGCAGATCCCTGCAGCCCCGCAGAGAATAAAAATCGCTGAACCCCGCCACGCGGCGGCGCGGATCATCGACTGGCAGGGCCAGAATATCGGCGCGGGCCCGCCGGATGCGGTTTGGCGTGACCGTGTCATTATCCGCCGCCACGAAGTCCCGTGTCGCGGCGAGGTCCCGGCGTCCCAAGGTGCTGTACAGCGCGACCTTCATCAACCCGCCCGGCGCCAAAAGGCCGCACAGATTGCGCCAGCCCGACTCCGGCTCGATCAAATGATGCAGGACGCCCGAGCATTCCACCAGATCGAAACGCGCCTGCCAATTGTCGAGGTTCATGATATCGGCGCGCAGAAATTCTATATTGCTCACGCCGTTCGCCGCCGTCATGCGTTGGGCATAACCAAGGCTGGCGCGGCTGATATCAATCGCCGTCACCTGGGCCTGGTGATATTGGCGCGCCGCATCGATGGCCTGCTTGCCGGTTCCACAGCCCGCCACGAGGATACGCGGGCCCGCGCCGCCCGTCCCACCGATCGGCGCGTGGCCGAGAGCTGGAAACAGGGCCGCCACGGCCGCCGCCAAGGGCACGGGTGACTTCCGGTCGGTGCTCAGCCAGCGCGGATAGGGCGCTTCCTCATATTGCCGGCGCACGGCGGCATTACTGTCCGCGCCCGACAGTTCCGCAACCGAGGCCGCCAACAGGGCGTCTTCCGCCGGCGCGTCCCGTTGCTGATGCAGAAGAGGCCCAAGTTCCGGTGAGCTGACCCATCCGTCAATGCCCGCCAGACCGCCCAAGGGCCGATACATGGCGATGGTTATCAAGGTGTCGGCCGAAGTTTGCTTGGATACGCCCTGGCGCAACAAATCCTCGGCCTCGGCAATCAAGGTTCCGACGGCATCACTTTCGGCGGCGGTTTCGGCGTAGGCATAGTCGGTGATGAAGCATTGTTGCGCCAGGGCGGCGGCGAATTCAGGTATACGGCGGACCAATCCGTCCTTCGGTCCCAAAAGACAGAGGCGCCGCAGGCGCGTGAGCAGGTCCTCGGCCTGGGCATTGGCGAGAACGGTGCGGGTCAGCAGGGCGTGCAATAAGTTATCGCTCAAATCGCTATCATGACGACCGTCCATGATGTCGCCGTCGCTGGCCCTGGCCAATTTTTCCAATCCGCCCCGTTGCCCCAAAAGCATGAGGGCCGGCCGCACCAGCCGTTGCAGCTCCGCGTCCGCGCCTTGGAACAAGGTTTCGATCCGCGCGGCGACCTCGCTTGTTAAGGCCGCCGCCGGCGCCTTCATGACGGCAAGGGTAAAATACCGCCGGATCTCGTTGTTCTCGGGCTGGGCCGCCAGTGGCGCCGTCAGCACTGTCAAGGCGCCGCCCGGATCACCGGCTGCGAACAGCGCCAGGCCCAGGTTGACGTGGGCCGGCAGGAAAGAAGCTTCCGCCGCCATGGCGTCCCGGAAACATTGAATGGCGGCCGCGCCTTGGCCAAGGGTTAAATGGGTTGCGCCTTGGTTATTGATGGCAATGGCAAAATCCGGCGCGATCGCGCGCGCCCGGCTGTAACTTTCCAGGGCCTCCCCATGCCGCCCCGCGGCGCGCAGGGCCTCGCCCAAATTGTTATGAAATTGTGGGTCATCGTCCTGGAGAGCGATCGCCCGGCTGATCCAATCGATAGCCTTCGCCGGATCGCCTTGCTGTTGGGCAACGACACCCAAAAGATGGCAGGCTTGGGGATTGTCCGGCTCGGCCTCAATGACTGCCTCGTAGGTGGCCAGGGCCCGGGCAATGTCACCTTTGCGGTGCCATTCGCGGGCCTGATTAAGCTCTGTCTCGGAATTTGTCATTGTCGGACCGGGATGTTTTCCCAGCGAAGTTAGCTCAGTTCCCCATGGCGCGCCACTATACTTCGTTCATGGTAACGGGAACTCAACGTAGGCTGCCGACGCCAAATTTTTACTTGAAACACATTCCACCGAAACAATTGGTTGCCTTGCCGCCGTCGTTAAGACGATCCGCACCAGAGTTATCAACGCATATCACCGCGATGGCCGGCGCGCCGAATTTGCCAAAGGCGCCCGACCTGGCCATCACTCCCTCCGGCGACGTTGCCGCATGGTCGGGCCCGCGCACGGCGATCAGCCCGCCATGACGGGGCCACGGATCATGGACCTCGCGCTGGAAGCCATTGTCATCGAGATCATGGCCGGTCACATTTCGGTCATGAGACCGAATTCGCCCTTCAAGGAGTAGGTTTTGTGCTGTATCTGTTTCGTTCGATCCATATGGGTCTCTATCACCGCACCTTGATACAAGGCGTCTACGTGGATAGAGCAATTTTCAGTTAATCGGGTGAGCCCAAGACGTATTTGGCGCGACCCCGGTGATTGGTTCAATTGCTCCTTATCTTAGGAGTCCGAGCATGTTTGAAAAGAACATGCTCTAGTGCCTTGGCTGATGTACGCCTGGACCGGGTGCTGTGTCTGCCCGGAATTATGGTCATTTTTAATCTGGCGGCGGAGGCGCTGTCGAGGCATATTCGCAGCCGTTTGCGTTTGGGCAGCCAGGCGGGACAAGCCTGGGAACCAGTGGAACAGTATACCTTATGAAATCAAGTTCGGACGCAATTGTAAAAGATCTGGTTTTAGTCGGCGGCGGACATAGCCACGTTATCGTCTTAAAGAAGTTCGCGATGAAGCCGCTGCCCGGCGTGCGCCTGACCGTCATCGCCCGCGATGTGCATACACCCTATTCGGGCATGTTGCCTGGATATGTTGCGGGCCATTATGAATTTGACGAGGTGCATATTGATCTGCGACCCCTGTGCCAGTTCGCCGGGGCCCGGTTGTACCACGACACGGCGATCAAGATTGACACCGTGAATAAAGTGGTGATCTGCCAAGGGCGGCCAGCAGTGCCCTACGATGTGCTGTCGATCAATATCGGCTCCACGCCCAGTTTTGACCACATCAATGGCGCGGCGGACAACACGACCCCGGCCAAGCCGATCAATAATTTTATCGACCGGTGGCAGGGCCTGGTCGATCGTGTTCTGAGCAGCCCGGGTCCCCACCGCATCGGTGTGGTTGGCGCCGGCGCCGGCGGCATGGAGTTGTTGTTGGCTGTTCAATACCGCTTGAGCAATTTGCTGGCTGAACAGGGGCAAAGTGGCGATAGCTTGGAATTTCACCTTGTGTCCCGGTCAGATCACATTCTGCCGGATTTTGGATCGGGCGTACGGCGGCGGTTCGCGCGCCGGTTAACGTCCCGGGGTATTCATCTGCACCAGGGCGCCGCCGTCGCGGAAATTTCGCCGGGACTTCTGTCCATTGCCGGCGGCGATACCATCGCGTTGGACGAAATTCTCTGGGTCACGGCTGCCGCCGCACCATCATGGCTGGGGGAATCCGGCCTGGATGTCGATGACGAAGGTTTCATTCAAGTCCGGGATACGCTGCAATCCACCTCCCATGACAACATCTTTGCCGCCGGTGACATAGCAGCCGTTATCAACCACCCCCGCCCCAAGGCAGGCGTTTTCGCGGTACGCCAGGGACCGCCATTGAATGACAATTTGCGGCGGGCATTGCTCGGCCAGACAACACGGTCGTTTTCACCACAGAAAAATTTCTTGGTCCTGATTACCACGGGCGACAAGAATGCGGTCGCCGCGAAATGGGGTTGGGCGGCGGAAGGACGCTGGGTTTGGAAATGGAAGGATTGGATCGATCAACGGTTCATGCGCAAGTTCAACGAACTGCCCGAAATGGCTGTCGAAGCCGCTGCGACGCTTAATCCTGGCCTGGCCGACAAGGCCACGTTGAGCGACATTTCGGCCATCGCGATGCGGTGCGGCGGCTGCGGCGCAAAGGTCGGGGCGGATGTTCTGAACCGGGCCCTGTCCGCGTTGGAACCGATTGCCAACGAAGATGTCCTGGTCGGGCTACATGCACCCGATGACGCCGCCGTGGTGCAAATCCCCGATGGCAAGGTGATGGTCCACACTGTTGATTATTTCCGGGCTTTTATCGACGATGCCTATGTTTTCGGCCAAGTCGCCGCCAATCACGCCCTCAGCGACATTTTCGCCATGGGGGCGGAGGCACAATCGGCCCTGGCAATCGCCACGGTACCGTATGGATTGGAAGCCAAGGTCGAGGCTTCGCTCAGGGAAATGATGACGGGCGCCATGGAAGTTCTGAATGACGCGGGCGCGACCTTGGTTGGCGGCCACACCAGCGAGGGGCCGGAACTGGCGTTGGGTTTTTCCGTCAACGGCCTGGCGGATCGTCAAACCATTCTGCGCAAGGGCGGCATGGTGCCGGGCGATGTCCTGATCCTGACCAAACCGCTTGGCACCGGCACATTGTTCGCGGCTGATATGCAACAAAAGGCCAAGGGCCGCTGGATCGAAAAGGCCCTGGAATCCATGGTGCAATCCAATCGACTTGCCGCCCAATGCCTCTTCAGCCATGGCGCCAGCGCCTGCACCGATGTCACTGGCTTCGGCCTATTGGGGCATGTTGTGGAAATGACCAAGGCCTCCAATGTGGATGTCGAGATCGATATGGCCGCACTGCCGATCATGGATGGTGCATTGGATACGGTGCGGCTTGGTATTTTGAGTTCCCTGCAACCGGCAAACGTACGGTTGCGCCGGGCCATTCGCAATATGGAAGCCGCCCGCGAAGACGAACGGTATCCCTTGGTGTTTGATCCGCAGACCTCGGGCGGCTTGCTGGCCAGTATCCGGCCGGAAGCGGCGCTGGGCTGCCTGCAAGAACTGCATGATCTGGGTTATGGGCGGGCGGCCATTGTCGGCCGGGTCGATGCCGAGACCGACCATCTGGAACCCATTACCCTCGTCGCGTAACCGCGTTCACGATGCGCGCCAGGGCAGCCCGTTCATGGGAGGGTCGACACAACGGCGCCAGCTTCCGATTGTGATCGGTGAGTGACCGCAAGAATTCCGGTTCGGCCTCGGCCCGCAAAAGCAAACTGGCCAGGGCCGCTTCGTCGCCAACCGGAAAATATCCGGGGTAATCGGGGCCCAAAAGGCCGATATTGCCGGGAATATCACTGGCGATGACCGGAACGCCGGCGACGATGGCCTCGGAAACAACATTGGCGCCACCTTCCTGGATTGAGCTGATTACCATGGCATGGGTCTTGACGAATTCCCGCCGCACCCGCCAGTTCGGCACGGCGCCATGCCAGAAATAACGTGGGTTGGTGTCCATTTCGGCCAATGCCCGGTCGCTGAATTCCTCGCCATGAGATTTGCCGAAATGGATCACCCGGAGTTTGGAGTCTGGCGGCATTTGCCGCGCTGCCAGGGCCGTTCGAAAGGGATCCTTTTCGGCCCGAAGATGGCCAATCACACAGATATCGAAATGCCGTTGGGATGGTCGGCGTGGCCGGGATAGCGGTTCGGCGGATTGCCGGACGACATGCAGTTTAACCCGCATTACCGGTGGCAGCTCCTTGCCGATCAAATCGTGCAGGCAAATCAGCGCATCGGCCATTTTCATGGTTTCCAAAGTTAGCGGCCGTTCAGTCTTCAGGTAGGTATTGACGTCCGTCCCTCCCAAGCCAACGATCAAGGGACCGCGCGGCAACATTTCGCGATAGCACCGTGCCGCGCCCGCGCTGTGCCTGGCATGCAGCGCGATCATCAAATCCGCCGCCTTGCCCGCGAAGTCCGTCGTGATGCGAACCTGATGACCGGATTGACGCAACAATCGCGCCCACCGCTCGGCGGTTGTCCTGTTGCCATTTTTCGATTGTTTGCCGGCCGGGGTGATTAGGCTAATCTTCACGCATTCATTCCAATTCAGGGACCTTTCATGACCCAGCGCGTGAGTACCGCACATTTAATCGCCAACTTGCAAGACAGCCGTAATCGGACCCTGGAGCTAGTCCATGATCTGGATGACCAGCAGATCATGGGGCCAAAAATCCGTACGGTGAACCCCCTGAAATGGGAAATTGCCCATACCGCCCATTTCTACGAGTTTTTCATTCTGCGTCAGCTCTATGGTTATGACAGCGTTATCGGCGAACGGGCGGATCAGCTCTATGATTCGATCAATATCCACCACGACGTCCGGTGGGATCTTCCCTTACCCAACCGGGAAGACACTCTGGCCTATATGCAGGCCGTGCTGGACCGGCTTGTTGAGCGCCTGGACGGCGATATGGCGTCGGAACAGGACAGCTTTATCTATCAGTTTGGGATTTTTCACGAGGACATGCACACCGAAGCCTTTCTTTGGGCCCGGCAGAACCTCGCCTATGCCACGCCCGGTTTGGCGATCGCGGCGGATGTCAGCACCGAGCGGTCCGCCGGTCGCCATCCGGGTTTGGCCAGCGTGCCGGGCGGGCGCTTCCGGTTGGGGGCCGAAAAAACCGCGCCGTTCATGTTTGACAATGAGAAATGGGCCCATGAGGTTCTTATCGCGCCATTTGAGATATCCAAGGCGGCCGTGACCAACGCCGAGTTCCAGGCGTTCGTCGACGATGGCGGTTACGGCAACGAAAGCTTCTGGGACCAAGATGGCGCGGCCTGGCGGCGGGAGGCAGAGGCGCAACACCCCGTCTATTGGCAACCCGATGGGCCGGGCAACTGGTTGGTCAGGCGTTTTGACCGGACCTTCCCCCTGCCGCCCCACGAAGCTGTTATTCATGTCAACTGGCATGAAGCCAAGGCTTATTGCAATTGGGCCGGCATGCGTCTGCCAAGCGAGGCGGAATGGGAAGTTGCGGCCTTGGGCGAGACCGGCGCGGACGGCCAATTGGCGGCGGGAAAACGCCGCTACCCATGGGGCGACGCGGCGCCGGACGCCAACCATGCCAACCTGAACGGCCGCGGCTTGGGTCCGGTTGACGTGGGCGCCTTGCCAGCCGGCGATAGCGCCTTTGGCTGCCGCCAGATGTTGGGCAATGTCTGGGAATGGACGGCGGACACCTTCCAGCCATTCGATGGATTTTCCGCCGACGCCTACAAGGAATATTCGGCCATGTTATTCGGCGACACAAAAGTCATGCGCGGCGGCGCCTGGACCACCCGTGGGCGCATGATCCATGGCACTTACCGCAATTTCTTCGGCCCCGAACGCCGCGACGTCTTCGTCGGTTTCCGGACCTGCAAAAAGTAACGTCAATCCGCGGTACGGAATTCAATTTGACCAATTGGCTCAACCCTTCCGAGGACCGCATTCAATTTACGCCGCGCGATGCTTGCGCGGCGGTAACGGGCGCGGCGGGGGGCTGTAAATTCGTGGCGATCAAAAAATAGCTTCCGCCAGTTTTTGCGCCAGGCCGCCCGCGACGCGGCGGCGGTAGTGGGGCGGGGTCATGGTGGTTTTCATGGCCTTGGCCTGGGTCTGGACGCGGTCCCGCAGATCCTCAAGGCAGCCTTGATCGGGCGCGCGGCCCAGAAACTTGTCCAGACCGCGGACCAGGAAGGGCAGGGGGGAGACGCCTGTCAGACCGACGCGCAGATCGGTGATCTTGTCATCCGCCACGCCCAGGCGCACGGCGACGCCTGCTAGGGGAAAATCGATGGAGCCGCGGACCCGGGACTTGGTATAACCGGAAGTGACGGGCGCTTCGGGCTTCGGTAGGTGTACGGCGACCAACAACTCCCCCTCGGCCAGGGTCAGATGATCCATGCCGTCGTTGCGGTATAGCTCCGCCAGGGGGATACGCCGGCGACTATCGGGGCCGGCCAGTTCGACCTCCCCGTCGAACAACAGCAGGACCGGGGCCACGTCGCCTGAAAAGGCCGCGAAGCATGTCTTGCCGCCGGGTGCTACGTGACAGATATCGCCGCGATACTTCAGGCAGTAATTGTTCGCAGTTCACCTGTAGCTTAGCTCTGGCCACGGCGGAATAAACGGTTCGCCAATTAACGAGCCGCAATCACTACATTCAGGATTTCTCAATCTCGTGCGAAGGAGAGCGGGCACACTGCCAGTCGAGCGTCTCCGGTGATTGCCCGATATCTTTTGCAAAACGTCTATCCAAGGATTGATAGACTTGCAGACGCCTGCGGGCTTGTATTCTGTTCAGCAGTTTCGCAACGAACGATCCACAAAATGCGAATGGGCGCCGAACGGAGTTGTCTAGAATTGTTTCGCCATTGCCTATGGTCGTCATGATTTGTAATCCTCTAGGTTGGAATTTGGGTTGGAACGTTTCGGATCATGCAACCGTGGCGGCCGGTCATGCAGCCCAGCTGGCGGCAAGGAAGCGTCAAAAGTGCGGCAATTCGAACGCCGCAAGGTGAAAAGTCCACGCGATACAGCTAAGCTCAACCATCAGACGGTTGTTGATGACCGAATGGAGGTTCGGGAGCATGCTTCGACTGAAATTATTTGGTGAATTCGATCTAACGGAGGCGAGCGGTGTGGCGGTCGCGGTAACGTCACGGAAGGACGCCGCACTGCTGGCTTACCTCTGTCTGCAAGCTCGCCCGGTCGACCGATCCGTGCTCACGGATTTGCTCTGGCCGGATCGTGCGGAGGAACAGGCCCGCAAGAGCCTGCGGCAATCTCTGGTCGCGCTGCGTCGGCTGTTGAACCGCGACGGCGAACTACTGCCGGCCGATGGTGGAGAACGTATCAGCCTCGATCATGCGCGCATCAGCGTCGATGTACGCGAATTTGAGGCTCATGCGAGGAAAGGCCGTGGCAGTGCCGCAATAGAGCTGTATGCCGGCCCGCTGCTTGAGAGATTTCCTTCCCCCTCGACGCCCTACGCCGCTTGGCTTGATGTTGAGCGGGCGCGCTTTGGGGACATGGCATGTGGTATTCTCGCCGATCTCGCAGAAGCTCATCTGGCCAATGTCGAGTGGGAACGTGCCAAGGAGGTTAGCCGCCGCCTTGTCGAAACCGATCCGCTTCGCGAGGCTGGGCATCGTTTATTGATGCGAGCGCTCAATGGCGCCGGTCGGCGCAACGAAGCGTTGCAACAGTTTCACCGTCTCAAGGACATGCTTCGCGACGAACTCGACGTGTCTCCAGATAACATGACCGCCGACCTTTATCAGTCGATCCGCGAACCCGCTACCAGGGCTGCATCTACCGATACGGCAGCCACAGTTTCCAATATCCATGACGCTCCACAACCCGGTCCAGATATACCGTCTATTGCGGTGCTTCCATTCGACAACAGATCGCGCGATATAGAATTCGAATATTTTGGCGACGGCCTAGCCGAGGACATCCTGACAAACTTGTCGAAAGTTGGCAGTCTCTTTGTCATTGCGCGTAACTCCAGCTTTTCCTACCGAAATGATGCCCGCGACGCTCGGAATGTTGCCGGGGAGCTTGGCGTTCGGTATGTGCTTAAAGGTAGCGTCCGGGCTTCGGGTAATCGTTTACGCATAACCGCGCAATTGATTGATGCGGATGACGGACATCATGTTTGGGCAGAGCGTTATGACCGTGTCGTTGATGACATTTTTGATATTCAGGATGAAATCACCAAAGAAATCGTCAGCGCGTTGCGCGTTCGGCTTACCGACGGTGAAATTGCCTTAATACTAAATCGCGAAACCAACAGCATCGACGCCTGGAAGCTTTGCGTTGAGGCAACCGAACTGATGCTCCGATATGACGTCCTAAGTAGTAAACGGGCGCGCGATTTGGCTCAGCAGGCGTTGGATATCGATCAAAATTACGCCCATGCCAATGCGGTGATGGCGCTTTCATATTGGGTTGAGGCCCGTCAGGGGCTTACTTCCAACAGTGAGGAATTGTACGAAAGGGCTAACGAAATCGGTCAACGAGCGATCGATATCGGCGCTAACTCGCCTTGGGGGTACGCCTCGAAGGGGTTGGCGGCGGCAGGCCTTGGAAAAATGGATGAGGCCATCAAGACCATCGAAGTAGGGCTCTCGATTATCCCCGGAAACGCAGATCTGATCGCTTGCTATGGGCTTGCGGTCATGAAGGCCGGCGATTTTGCGGAAGCGGTCACGTCTATAGAAGCCGCGATGCACCTCAACCCGTTTCCGCCTGGCGCTTATTACAGCAGTTTGAGTCGTGCCTACGAAGGTAACGGCCAAATGGAGCTTGCCTACTCAATATGCCGGGAAGGGCTCCAAAAGTATCCCGACTCCTTTGCATTAATTATGAGTAAAGTCAGCCTGTCGGCCCGGCGTGGTAAACAGGTTGAGGCCGAGAGCAGCCTCGCCCAATTTCGTGAAATCGCGCCTCATTTCCGAAACCAGTTCACGAGGAAATACCTGTTCATCGATGATGAAGCATTTTGCCAACGATATATTGAAGGCCTGAGGATCGCTGGCCTTCCGGATTAGCGGCTGTGAAAGCCACTGTTCTCTTGCAGCGTCGCCATGCCAATCCAACCATGAATGCCGCTGTAACCTCCGCTTCGTAGGCAAGACAAACGTTGGGAATTTCCGCAACCACTTCCGGTTCGGGTCAATTACCATCTATTAGCGTCCGCTAATATTATGGTCGCTATTGGGCGGTAAGCGGAAATGGCGATGGCACGGACCGCGTTCAAATTATGCTGGACGATGCTCGCTCGGCGACGACGGGCGTGGCGGGTAAATTCATGGTGATCAAAAAATAGCTTCCGCCAGTTTTTGCGCCAGGCCGCCCGCGACGCGGCGGCGGTAGTGGGGCGGGGTCATGGTGGTTTTCATGGCCTTGGCCTGGGTCTGGACGCGGTCCCGCAGATCCTCAAGGCAGCCTTGATCGGGCGCGCGGCCCAGAAACTTGTCCAGACCGCGGACCAGGAAGGGCAGGGGGGAGACGCCTGTCAGACCGACGCGCAGATCGGTGATCTTGTCATCCGCCACGCCCAGGCGCACGGCGACGCCTGCTAGGGGAAAATCGATGGAGCCGCGGACCCGGGACTTGGTATAACCGGAAGTGACGGGCGCTTCGGGCTTCGGTAGGTGTACGGCGACCAACAACTCCCCCTCGGCCAGGGTCAGATGATCCATGCCGTCGTTGCGGTATAGCTCCGCCAGGGGGATACGCCGGCGACCGCCGGGGCCGGCCAGCTCGACCTCCCCGTCGAACAACAGCAGGGCCGGGGCCACGTCGCCCGAGAAGGCCGCGAAGCATGTCTTGCCGCCCGGGGCCACGTGGCAGATGTCACCGCGATACTTCAGGCAGTAGTTGTTGGCGGCCCGCCACCATTCGCTCTGGTTATAGAAAATACAGCGGGTATCGAGACACAGATTGCCGCCCAAGGTGCCGTATTCCCGGTGGCTGGGACCGGCGACCTCACCGGCCGCCTTGGCGACGGCGGTGAAATGCCGGCGCAGCAGTTCGCTTTCGGCCACTTCGCGCAGGATGGTGGCGCCGCCGATGGTGATCTCGTCGCCATGCTCGGCAATGCCTTGCATCTCCGCGATGCCGTTGAGGTAGACCAGGCTATGGGGCTGCTCGATACCACGGCGGATGTTGACCAGCAGATCGCTGCCGCCCGCCAGGTATCGGCCGCCGGCCGCGGCGGCATGGGCGCTGACGGCGTCTTCGACAGTTGCCGGATGGTGCAGCTCCATTTCAGGCATGAATTCCATCAGGCTGCCCCTCCGTCACGTGCCTTCTTCTCCAACAGCTCCATCAACCGGTCCGGGGTCACGGGCAATTCCACTGCCCGCACGCCCACGGCATCGGCCACGGCGTTGGCCAGGGCGGGTAGAAAACCGCTCAAGGAACCTTCACCGGCTTCCTTGGCGCCAAAGGGGCCGTGGGGGTCGGCGGCCTCGATAATGCCGACCTCGATGGGCGGGGATTCAATGATCGTCGGGACCC
>JAPYPT010000457.1 GCA_029937535.1 Alphaproteobacteria bacterium | reverse complement strand
GGTCTATGTGGTGCCACCCGAACATTATTTTGCCATGGGCGATAATCGGGACGATTCAACGGACAGCCGGTTTCTCGACCATGTAGGTTTTATTCCGGCGGAGAACCTTGTGGGCCGGGCCGATATAATCTTCTTCTCCGTTAACGGTCAGGCACGGATCTGGGAGATCTGGAAATGGCCCGTTGCCATTCGCTTCACCCGCTTCTTCAGTGGCTTTGGCTGAGCCGTGGCCAACCCGGACCGATCCGAACTACACCCCTTGCTGGGCCACGTCTTCACCCAGCCCGCATTGTTGGAGGAAGCTTTAAGCCATCCCTCTCTTGATCGCCGCCGTCTGGGCGGCCGGGACTACCAGCGCCTGGAATTTATCGGCGATAGGGTGTTGGGCCTGGTCATATCCACGGCCCTGTATCATGACGACCCCAATGCGGACGAGGGCGGACTGGCGGTGCGGTTCAATACCTTGGTGCGGCGGGAAACCGTGGCGCAGGCGGCGCTACTCGTTGGCCTCGGCCCCCACATTCTTTTGGGAAAGAGCGAGGACCGGCAAGGCGGGCGCGAAAAACCGGCGATCCTGGCCGATGTCTGCGAGGCGGTGATCGGCGCCCTGTATCTGGATGGCGGCCTGGCGGCGGCGGAGGCATTTGTCTTGCGTTATTGGGCCGATTTCATGGCCAGTAGTGGTGAAGCCACTAAGGACCCCAAAACCCAGCTACAGGAATTTCTGCAAGGGAAAAACGGTAAGCCGCCCCGTTATAAAGTGGCGACCCAGGAAGGACCGGACCACGCTCCTATCTTCACGGTCGAGGTCCGCGCGGATGGTTTGGAAATAGCGGAAGGGCAGGGCGGCTCGCGCCAGGAAGCGGAAAAGTCCGCCGCCAAGGCCATGCTGATCCGCATGGGAGAATTGAGATGAGTGCGGTGACGCGTTGCGGTTTCGTGGCTCTGTTGGGGGCGCCCAATGCGGGCAAATCCACCCTGACGAATGCCTTGGTTGGCAGCAAGGTTTCGATCGTCACGCCAAAGGTGCAGACCACGCGGGCCCGGATTACCGCGATCGCCATGCACGGCCAGGCGCAGATCGTTTTTGTCGATACCCCCGGCATCTTCAATAATACCAAACAGCGTCTGGAAAAGGCCATGGTTGCGGCGGCCTGGAGCGGGGCCGCGGATGCCGATGTGCGGGTCCTGCTGGTTGATGCGGAGCGGGGCTTGGACGGCAACACCCGTGGCATCATCGACGGTCTGAAAAAGTCGGGCATGAAAGCAGTCCTGGTGCTGAACAAAATCGATCTGGTGCGCCGCGAGATCTTGTTGGCCATGGCCGATAACCTGGACAAGGAAGGCATCTTCACGGGCATCTTCATGCTCTCCGCCCTGAATGGTGACGGCGTCGAGGATCTGCTGGCCGCCGTGGCCGAGCAGTTGCCGGTTGGACCGTGGCATTATCCGGAAGACCAATTGGCCGATATCCCGCAACGTCTGCTGGCGGCCGAAATCACCCGGGAAAAACTATTCCTGCATTTGCACCAGGAATTACCCTATGCCTCGACCGTGGAAACCGAATCCTGGAAAACGGTCCGGGGCGGCGCCCTGCGCATTGAACAGGTGATCTATGTCCGCAGGGGCACTCAAAAAGCCATCGTGCTGGGCAAGGGCGGCCAGCAAATCAAGCAGATCGGGGCCGAGGCGCGAGCCGAATTGACCGAAATCTTCGGCTGTACCGTGCACCTGTTCCTGTTTGTGAAGGTGCGGGATAAATGGCAGGACGACCCGGAACGCTACCGCGAAATGGGCTTGGATTTTCATCGTTAACAACGCGGGGTGAAACCTTGAAACGAGAAGGATCGCAAGGCTTGATGGCCTTTTGGGCCGATATCGACGCCGGCTATACCCCGCGCTTTCAGGAATGGCACAATTGCGAGCATATTCCCGAACGGATCTCGATCCCCGGCTTCAACGTTGGCCGGCGCTATCGGGGCAGGGGCGATGGGCCGGACTTTCTGATGTTTTATGAAACCGATACCGCCTCCGTGTTCGCCTCCGAAGCTTATCTGGCGCGCCTTAATGATCCCACGCCATGGACCCAGGAGAGCCTGCCGCATTTCCAAAATCCCAGCCGCAATATTTACAGCCTCGCCGCCGGGGCGGGCCAGGTGGCGCCGATCGAGGCGGCCTATATCCATACCGTGCGCTGTAATGTCGGCGAGGC
>JAPYPT010000164.1 GCA_029937535.1 Alphaproteobacteria bacterium | reverse complement strand
CCACCGCCGCCACCGCCACCGCCACCGCCACCGCCACCGCCACCGCCGCCAGCGGCATGGGCGGTCTTGATAACGACACCGTCAATGGGATCCAGGGCCAGGGGCAGAGCGCTGAAGGTCGTGCTGATTGCACCGGTCAGGCCAAGTAACAGCACCAATCTGGGGGAAATTAATCGTGGCATGTTTATCTCCATACAAGTTGCATTTTTGATCGGCGTTGGGCCGATACACAGTGTTTCCGGCGAAAAATTTCAATTGGGCATGCTCCGGGCGGTCCCTAAAGTTTGTCCCCCCGCACCCTCAAACCAATGAAAAGCACCATTTGGTTTAGTTTTGGTTGCGCGACTTGGTTAAGATCCTGTTGCACAAATCCATGATAAAAATGGTGATCCAACGCCAAACCAGGTGTGCCCGGCGTCACATTAACCATTTAATATCGGCTTTGTTGAGGGTCTCTCGGATCGCCTGTCGCGGCTAAGCCGCACCCGGATAGGTCACGCAAACGCGCCGCCTATCTCCAATAATCCGTTATGAGTCAGTGGCTTAGAGGGAATTTTAATCTTGGAGGGCGGCGCGCGCTGTTTGCTGCGGCTGTTGTTCTCTGTGTCAACCCATGATCCGCGACTACCAACCGGTCGTGCGCTGCCAGGTGTCGATGATCCGTCCGGTTTCATCAATAACGTGATAATGGCTGTATTTCGCGGCGGTGGCGCAGGCATGATTGGGGAAAATTCGCAGGCGGGTGCCAATGTCTGGCGCCTCCTCAAGCCCGGGCAAAAATCCATGTTCCTGGTTTACTTGGCGGATGCGTGGTTGGCCGGGAAGGGGACGGCCATGGATATCCGCCGCCATGCCAAAGGCATGAGCCCCGTTTTCGTCCGGCGCGCCGCGATCAAGAGACAGGGCCATGGCGCCGGCATCGACCATGGCGCGGCCCTCATCCGCGCGCCAGGCGTTGACCGAAGTGAGAACGCTGAGGGCCAGATCATCCAGCCCGCAACTGCCGATGCTGTGCTGGAACAAATCGCCAAACATATAGACGCCCGGCCGCATTTCCGTCACGCCGTCCAGGTGTTCGGCATACAGCGCCGTCGGCGTGGACCCGACGCTGACGATAGGGCAGGGGATGGCGGCGGCGCGCAGTGTTTCGGCCGCCGCCACCACGGCTGCCCTTTCAGCCTCCGCCACCCGCCGCACCGCATCGATGCTTGAACAATCGTAGGAATGGCCGGCGTGGGTCATCACGCCCAGCACGTCGCAGCCGTCGCTATCGGTCAATATGCGCGCGCATTCCAGCACCTTTGGGTCATCCGGCAATAACCCGGTACGGTGTTGGCCGCTATCGATCTCAATGAGAAAACGGAATGGCCCGGACAGCTCTTTCGCCCGCGCTACAACCAGCCGGGCGCAATCAGGATTATCCAGGATCAGCTTTAGATCCGCTCCAAGCGCCTGAACCGCGGCCACATCGGCCAGCTTGTCCGGCGTAATGCCGACGCCGTACAGGATATCGGTGAAGCCGGCGCGGGCGAAATAATCCGCCTCCGCCAAGGTGGAAACGGTAATGCCCCCCGCCTGATCCTTGGTTGCCATTCGCGCCACATCGATCGACTTCGCGGTCTTCATATGCGGCCGCAGGTTCACCCCCAGAGCGGCGGCGCGGGCCGCCATGCGGTCAAGGTTTGCCCGCAGGCGGGCCCGGTCGAGGATCAGGGCCGGTGTACGCAGATCTTGCATGGCATTTGCTCCATTTTCATTTCCCACCGTAGCACGGCTATTGACAGGTTCCGCCATGCGGCTAGCTTGGCCGTACTTTGTAACAGCGGAGAGGAGGCGGGGCGAATGGCCTATATCGTGCGGGACGGCGTAAAGGTTTATTTCGAGGACCATGGCGATGGGCCGGCTGTTTTGCTGAGCCATGGTTTCAGCGCTTCATCCACCATGTGGCGCGACCAGATCGCCACCCTGCGGGATCGCTACCGGGTGATGACCTGGGACATGCGCGGCCATGGTCAAAGCGACTACCCCGACGACCCCGCCGCCTATTCCGAAGATGAAAGCGTCGCCGACATGGCGGCGATATTGGATGCCTGCGGGTTGCGGCGGGCGGTCATCGGCGGGCTGTCCCTGGGCGGTTGCGCCGCGCTGGCCTTTCACCTAGCCCACCCCGGCCGTACGTCGGCTTTGATGTTGTTCGATACCGGTCCCGGCTTCAAGAAAGACGCGGCGCGGGATGCCTGGAATGAAACGGCGCAGGCCCAGGCCGGCCGGTTCGAGACGGACGGTCTGGCCGCGCTAAGCGGCAGCGCCGCCGTGACGATCGCCGGCCACCGCGATGCCACGGGTCTGGCGCACGCCGCCCGCGGCATGCTGGCCCAGTTCGATGACCGATTAATCCAGAGCCTGCCGACCATTGCCGTGCCGACCCTCGTGCTGGTGGGTTCCGAGGATGTGAAATTTCATCCGGCCACCGACTACATGGCGGGCAAAATCCCCGGCGCCCGGAAGGTTATTATCGATGACGCCGGCCATTCCGCGAATATTGACCAGCCCGCCGCCTTCAATGACGCCATGCATGGCTTTCTGGACGGTTTGGCATTATAGCCAGCGGGCTGCCTCAATGAATCAAAAAAACGCCTCCCGACAGCCCGGCTGGGACAAGAAATTTACGCCGAAGCAAGGGCAGTACCTGGCTTTCATTCACGGCTATACGCGGATTAATCGCCAGGCCCCTGCTGAAGCCGACATGCGGCGATTTTTCCAGGTCACGCCTCCCACAGTCCATCAAATGGTGCTGACGCTGGAACGGGCGGGGTTCATACTAAGAGAACCGGGAGTGGCCAGGAGTATCAAATTGATAATCCATCCTGAAGACCTGCCAATGCTGAAATAGGTGCTATCCGAGGACGCTACCCGCCCGCCTCTTCCAGCAACCAGTCCCGGAAGGCGATCAGGCGTGGGTCCTGGGCCTTGCCTTCCGGGTAGACGATCTGAAACGGGTGGGCGGAGCGGCGTTCCAGATCGAACAGCCGTACCAGGCGTCCCTGTTCAAGTTCATCACTGAACAGGGCTTCGATGCCGATGGCGACGCCGATGCCTTCGATGGCCGCCTGGATTGCCAGGTTCAGGCTTTCGAAACGCAGCTCCCTCGCGCCATTCAGGGTGGGCAGGCCCGCCGTGGTCAGCCAACGCCGCCAATCGGTCGGGCGCGGGCCGCTGTGGATCAAGGTTTGCCGCTCCAGGTCCGCCGGCTGACGGATATCGCCGGCCAGGCCGGGGTTGCAGACCGGGAAGGTGTTGATCTCCATGAATTTGATGTTTTCCAGGCCGGCGGGGCGGGCGTCATCGGCCATGACCTGAATGGCCAGATCGTAGTCGCCGGTCGTGAAATCAACCGGGTTCAGCGAAGTGGTCAGACGCACATCGACCTCCGGATGGCGGTCGTAAAACCGCCCCCAGCGCGGCAGCAGCCAGCGAATGGCGAAGGTGGGATAGGCGCAAATGGAAATGGCGCCGCTGTCCCGCCCGTCCCGCAGGCGGGCCGTGGCGGCGGCGATGTGATCCAGCGGCGTGGTGATCTCCGCCAGATAATCCCGGCCCTGGGGAGTCAATTCCACGCGCTTGTGGTGCCGGTCGAACAGGCGTGTTCCCAGCAATTCCTCAAGGCCTTGAATTTGCCGGCTGATGGCGCCCGGCGTGACATTGCGGTCCTTGGCGGCTTGAAGAAAACTCAAATGCCGGGCGGCGGAACGGAATGACAACAACGCCGATGTAGAGGGTATTTGAGACATAATTCCTCATTTTTGAGTGAGAAAAAATCAATCAAAAGCCAAATTCAATTCGTTTGTCAAGGTCCCAGGTCTGGGCCACATTGCACCTAGCAAAATGGATATTGGGGATATTGAGATGAACAGCGCGGTATTGGCGGCGGAGATTGAGGCCATGGAGACCAACGATTGGGTGGCGCCCGATTGTCAGGGGCTGAATTTCTTTGACATCGATCACAGCTTACAAGGCCTTTTGAAGCTGTATCTGGACGACGGCTTGCTCAATCACATGGCCCCCCATTTCCGGCAACTGGGTGAGATCGCCGGCGGCCGTTTGGATGAATTGTCCCGGACCGCTGACCGCCATGGCCCCGTCCTGCATGTGCGCAGCCCCCGTGGCACGGACGAAGACTGGATCGAATTCCACCCCGCCTATAGGGAGATGGAGCAGATCGGGTTTGGCGATTTCGGCATCCATTGCATGTCGCGGACCTCCGGTGTTCTGGGCTGGCAAGGCCCGGTGCCGCCCCTGGCGAAATATGTCTTCCAGTACCTCTTCGTGCAGGGTGAATTCGGCCTGATGTGCCCCATCTCGGTCACTGATACCTCATCGCTTTTGATCGAGCGTTATGGCTCGGAAGAGGTAAAGCAGCGGTTCCTGCCCGGCATGCACAGCCAGGACATGTCGAAGATCTTGAAAAGCGCCCAGTTCATGACGGAAAAGACCGGCGGCTCGGATGTTTCCAATATCGAGCTGGAGGCCCGCCTCGAGGATGGCGCCTGGCGTCTGTATGGCGAAAAGTGGTTCTGTTCCTGCGCCGACGGCGATGTGGCCTTGCTGTTGGCCCGGCCCGCGGGCGCGGCCAAGGGCAACAACGGCCTGGGCCTTTTCGCCATGCCCCGGCATCTGGATGACGGCAGCCGCAACAAATACCGCATCGTCCGCCTGAAGGATAAAATGGGCACCAAGTCCATGGCGTCGGGCGAGATCGTATTCGATGGCGCCGTGGCCTATCCCCTGGGCGAGGTGGGACCGGGCATTAACAACGGCCTGAAACTGATGATGGATCAGGTCAATATGTCGCGCCTCTCTCACGGCGTGCGCGCCGCCGCCATGATGCGCCGTTGCCTGAACGAGGCCCTGGTGGTCGCCCGCAGCCGTATCGCCTTCGGCGAGCGGATCATCGATAAACCCTTGCTGCGCCGCCAGTTGATGAAACTGATGGTGCCCACCGAACAGGTGCTGTCCATGGCCATGTTCGTGGGCCGGCAGTTGGAGCTGGCGGAGGCGGGTAATGAACGGGCCGCCATGCTGGCCCGTATCCTGACCCCGTTGCTGAAATTCCGCTCCTGCCGCGACAACATCACCGTCGCGACGGGCGCCATGGAAGTCCGCGGCGGTAATGGTCTGATCGAGGATTGGGTGAACCCTAAGCTGGTGCGCGATGCCCATATTGGCGTGCTATGGGAAGGCACCTCCAACATCAACGCCCTGGACGTGACCAAGCGCGCCATCGCCAAGGTCGGCGCTCACACCACTCTGGCCGAGGCACTGCACGACATGGTGGCCGAAAGCCCTGGGTTGCCGGGACAGTTCCGGGGCGAATTGGACTCGACCATTGAGCGCGCGGTGGCGTTCGCCGAAACCGTCGCCATAACGGGCAACGAGCCCATGGCCCGCAAGGCCTCCGATGCCCTCTATCACATGGTCACCGCCGTATTACTGGCCCGCGAGGGCGCCACGCTGGGCGGCATGGGTGAAGATGCCCGCCGTCTGATCCTGGCCCGCATGGTGATGGATCACCGCCTGCGCGCCGAAGATCCACTGGCCATCGAGGATGACGACACCGAGATGATTGCCGCCCTGCTGAGCGAGGACAAGGTGGACCTGGCCACGGCGCAAGGCCTGGCGGCCTGAATGGAGCGCGCCTAAAAGCCCTCGATCCGGTCCAGGGTAAACGGTTTGAGCATTTCGGGCGTCCGGCCGGTGGTGATCAGTTCCGCCATGAGGGCGCCAAGTGCCGGGGCCAGGGTGATGCCGCTGTGCGTGGCGATCACGTACAGACCCGTGGCGCCGGGCAGGGGGCCGGCCAGGCTGTGGCCATCTTTTGGATAGGGGCGGATGCCCAGGGTCATGGTGCATTCGTCAAGGCAAGCCTGGCCCGGAAATTCCGGCAAATGCTCCTTGACCCGTTCCAGCAGAATGCTGGCGACGTTGTGGAGGTGATCGGGCGATGACTCCGCGGTCACCATGCCGTCGGTCTCATCCGAGCCAATTTTCAGGCCGCCATTGAAATCCGGTAGCATGTGGATTTCCGGGCTGATGGACGAATAGATCACGTGGCGGATGCGCCGATGCGGTGAAAGGCTGGGCGTGCTCACCAGCAATCCAGGCACCTGGTGCAGGGGGAAACGCGTGGCGAAGCCGTCATAGCCGGTCAGCGTGCTCAAAACCTCCGCCGTGCCGGGCCCGGCGGCCACGATCACGGAATGGCTTTTCAAGCTGCCGTTGTCGGTCATCAGCCCGGTCACCTGGCCTTCGTCGCTGGCTTCCAACGTGTGCGCCGCGCAGCCTTCAAATACCGTGCCGCCCAGGGCGCGCACTTGCGCCGCCATGAATTGGACGAATTTCGGCGCATCGAGACAGTGATCGGCCATGGCGAACAGCGCCTCGGCATCGTCGGGGAAATTCAAATGCGGTTCCATTCTGCGTAATGCATGAACATCCACCCAAGCAGCCGGATAGCCGAAGGCTGCCAACTGGCGGGCCTGTTCGCGGGCGGCGGCATAATTCGCGGTATCGGATGTTTGCACCACGCTCAAGGTACCGGACGGATTGAGGCCCAGGGCGTCCTCGCCGTATTCCACGGCCAGTTCGCAATAGGCGGCCAGGCCCCTGGCGTTGAGGCGATGGTAATTCTCGTCCGCCGTTTTCGATGTGCCGTTGATCCAGGCGAAGCTTTTGCTCGACGTACCGCAGGCCAGGGTGTCCCGTTCCACCACCGCCACCTTCCGGCCCTCGCGGGCCAGAAAATAGGCGGCGGTGCAGCCGACAATGCCGCCGCCCACCACAATCGCGTCAAACCTCAACTCACTCATCCCGCCACCTAATCTTTCGGATCAAACCCGTTCCCGGACAATAGCAGGCCATGGTAATATGGCGCCATGCCCACATCACTCCATGAAGAGCGTTTGACGATTGTTCTCGAGACCCTGCGGTCGCGGGGGGCGGCGCGGGTTCTGGATCTGGGTTGCGGCGATGGCCCTTTATTGATGGCATTGGCCGGCGACAGCTATTTCACGCAAATAACCGGTCTGGATATTTCCCGGCAGGCGCTGGAAGCCTGCGGCCATAAATTAGCGCAAGCGGGTCTTGCGGGGGATCAGCGCGTGTCTCTTTTGAGTGAGTCGTTCGCCGAGGCCAATCCGAAACTGCGCGGATACGATGCCGCCGTGTTGTTGGAGACCATTGAACATATTCCCCCCGACCGTCTGTCCCAGGTCGAACGCGCGGTCTTCAACAGCTACCAACCCCGTCTGGTATTGATCACCACGCCGAACCAGGAATGCAACGAGCTGCTGGGCGTGCCGGCCCACCGCCTGCGCCATCCGGGCCACGAATTCGAATGGACCAGGGCGAAATTTCAATCCTGGGCGAAAGGCGTGGCGGGCCGCAATAGCTACCAGGTCGAATTTTCCGGCATCGGCTGGGCCCACCCCATGTTGGGCTCGGCCAGCCAAATGGCGTTGTTCGTGGCCCAGGAAACTTGACGGGACGGTGGTTCTCGCAGCAAGCTCCCTGGCAAAGCTAGAATGATTTTCGATCCACTGGAGTCAACACTATACCACACACCGTCATCCCCGGGCGTAGCGAAGCGAAGACCCGGGGATCCAGAGCCGCAAGCGCCTATGCTTGTTGCCCTGGATTGCCGGGTCGAGCCCGGCAATGACACAAAGGAGGAAAATGTTATGGAACTGAATGAAGTCATGCGGACAACTTTCTCGGCCCGGGATTATACCGGCGAGGATCTGCCGGACGAGCTGATTTATGATTTGATCGAGAACGCGCGGTTCGCCCCCTCGGGCGGCAACCGGCAGGGCAACAGGGTGATCGTGGTGCGCGATGAAGGCACCCGGAATGCCCTATCGAAACTGGCCGAACCGGCGGCGAAGCGCTATGTAGCGCAAATCACGGCGGGTGAAAGCCCCTGGAACGCCGTCATCCCCACAGCGGTCACAGCGGCGGAGATCGAGGCGACACCGCCCGCGCCAATGTTGGTCGAGTCCTTCAAGGATGCCGCCGTGGTTCTGGTCTTTGCCGTTGATCTGCGTGTTGTCGCCTCCATGGATCAGGACCTGGACCGCATCGGTATGATTTCCGGCGCCTCCATCTATCCCTTTGTCTGGAATGTCCTGCTGGGCGCCCGACAGGCCGGATTTGGCGGCACCATCACTACCCTGGCCGTGGCCATGGAGAGCGATGTGCAAAAATTGTTGAACATTCCCCCGGAATTCGCCGTGGCCGCCGTGGTGCCCCTGGGCAAACCGGTGAAGCAGTTGACGAAACTGCGGCGCAGGGCGGTGGAGGACATCGTCACCATTGAAAGCTTCGACGGGCCCGCCCTCACGAAGCAGGCATAGGCGCCCATGGCCAAACCGGACATTTCGTTGGCGAATGGCCATGAGTTTATCGGCCAGGAAATCGGCCTGTCCGACTGGCTCGATATCGATCAGATGCAGGTCAATATCTTCGGCGAAGTGACCCGCTGGCCCACATGGATGCACAACGACCGGGACCGCGCGGCGCGGGAAAGCCCCTATGGCGGCACCATCATCCATGGCTTCTTCCTGGTCAGCCTGATCACCTATTTCATCCGCTACTGGGGCATTAATCCCGCCGACGGCCGAACCTCCCTGAACTACGGCATGAACAAGGCGCGCATCCTCCAGCCCGTGGTGATCGGCGACGGCATCCGCGTGCGCGACCGCATCGGGTTGATGGATGTGGCGGACAAGGGCGAGGGCAAACGCCTGTTCACCACCTCCCACCACATCGAGGTGGACGGCCTGGACGGCCCCGCCGCCTATGTTGAGTATTTGAACATGTGGTTCCCGAAGGAGGGTTGAACGGACTATTGCCACCCACGCCGATCCCACGCACACTATCGGCAATCAAATAAAACAATCGAGGAAACAGCCGTCATGACCGCTTCACCAGAGCTACAACGCCAGATGTTGCGCCAGATGCAGACCATCCGCCGGTTTGAGGAGCGCGCATCCGATGATTACCGGAACGGCGCCATCTATGGCGTGGTGCATTGCTATATCGGCGAGGAGGCGGTCGCGGTCGGAGTTTGTTCGGCTCTTGATGCGTCCGACCAGATCATTTCCAACCACCGGGGACATGGCCATTGCATCGCCAAGGGTGCGGATCTGAACCGCATGATGGCGGAGCTTTATGGCCGCGTGGACGGCTATTGCAAGGGCAAGGGCGGCTCCATGCATATCGCTGATTTCGCCATCGGCATGCTGGGCGCCAACGGCATCGTGGGGGGCGGTCTATCCATCGTCACCGGCGCCGGGCTGGCAGCCCAAATGGAGGGCAAGGGTGGCGTCGCCGTTTGTTTCTTTGGCGATGGCGCCTCCAACGCTGGTTCGTTCCATGAATCCCTGAACATCGCGGCCAGTTGGAAACTGCCCATGCTGTATGTCTGCGAACATAATTCCTGGGCCGCCAATACCTCCTCCAAGATGACCCACGCGGCCGACAATATGTCCGACCGCGCGGCGGGCTATGGCATTCCCAGTGCTGTGGTGGACGGCAATGATGTGATGGCGGTCTATGACGCGGCGGTCGAGGCGGTGGCCCGCGCCAGGGCCGGCGAGGGGCCCACATTGCTGGAATGCAAGACCTACCGCCACAGGGCGCACACCGAACGCGCCGGCGCCGTCGATCCGCGCCCGGCGGAGGAGATCGCGTCCTGGATGGCGCGGGACCCCATTCCCATGCTGGTGGATCACCTGAAACAGCAGCAAGGGCAGTTCAGCGACAAGGAATTCCAGGCCATGGATGACGAAATCATGACCGCCGTCGAAGCCTCGGTCGCCTTTGCCGAAGCCAGCCCGTTCCCGGCGCCCGAGGCGGCGCTGGAAGATGTGTTCGCGGATTGAGGGAGGAGTATCATCATGAGTATGCGGGAAATATCCTACGGCCGGGCCGGCATGGAAGCGTTGGTCGAGGAAATGCGCCTGGACCCCAAAACATTGCACCTGGCCACCGATGCGCCGCCCGATCTGGTGGAGGAATTTGGCGCATCGCGGGTGCGCGCCACGCCCATTGCGGAAAACGCCTTTACCGGCATTGCCATAGGCGCGGCGGGTTCGGGCCTGCGGCCCATCGTCAATTGGTCCATGGTCACATTCTGTTTTGTCGCCATGGATCAAATCGTCAATCAGGCCTCGAAAATTCATTATATGTTCGGCGGCCAGCAGACCTTTCCCATCGTCTTCCGCTCTTCGGTGGGCGGCGGCACATCGTTGGCGGCCCAGCATTCGCAAAGTCCCTATTCGATGTTCATGAACCTGGCCGGTCTGAAGCTGATCCTGCCCTCCACGCCCTACGATATGAAGGGTCTGTTGAAATCCGCCATTCGCGATAACAACCCCGTGCTGTCGTTTGAATCCACCCGTCTCATGGGCCTGAAGGGCGAAGTGCCGGACGAGGATTACACCGTTCCCATCGGCGTCGCGGATGTAAAGCGGGAAGGCAGCGACGTCACCGTTATCGCCCTGGCCTGGCTGGTGCACGAGGCTCTTGCCGCGGCCGAGGAGATGGACAAGGAAGGCGTCTCGGTCGAGGTGGTCGATCCCCGCACCCTGTTCCCCCTGGACGAAGAAACCATGCGTGCCTCGGTGCAAAAAACGGGCCGCGTGGTGATCGCGGACGAGGCCGGGCCCACCGCCGGCGCCGCCGCCGAAATCGCCGCCCTGCTTACGGAAGATCCCGCGACCTTCAAGGCCCTGGCGGCGCCGCCGAAACGGGTCTGCGCCCTGCAGGTGCCCATCCCCTACAGTCCCAGCATGGAAAACCATGTGTTTCCCGACCGCAAGCGTATCATCGCCGGTATCCGCGAGGTGATGGCGGCCGGCTGATTTCAAGGACATTGCCATGCCTGTGGAGATGATCGGATGGGTCGCGGCGAGTGTGAGCTCGGAAATTATTCCGCCCCAGGGGCCACCATTCAACGCGGAGGTCATCGCGGAGGCCGCCAAAGTTCATGAGGCGGCGGACTTTGACCGGGTCCTGATCGGCTATTTCTCGAATGCACCGGACGGCTTCATGGTGGCAGCCCATGCCGCCGCTCATACGGAGCGCCTGGCATTTTTGCTGGCCCATCGTCCGGGCTTCATGGCGCCCACCGTGGCGGCCCGCAAGATGGCGACCCTGGATCAACTGAGCAATGGCCGTCTGGCCGTGCATTTGATCGCGGGCGGCAGCGATGCGGAACAGGCCATGGATGGTGACTTCATCGGCCATGATGACCGCTACCGCCGGCTGGATGAGTATGCGGGAATCCTGCGGCGGACCTGGACCGAACCGGCGCCGTTCGATCACGATGGCGAATTCTATCGCCTCGAGGGCGCCCATGCGGATATCCGTTGCCATCAGAGCCCGCATATCCCCGTCTATGGCGGCGGCGGCTCCGATGCCGCCATTGCCGCCCTGGCGCCGCACTTGGATGTGTTCATGCTGTGGGGCGAGCCCCTGGCCGATACGGCGGCCTTCATGGCCCGGGTCCGCGCCGCCGCGCAACCCCATGGCCGTACGCCCACCTTCAGCCTTTCGACCCGGCCGATCCTGGGGGACACCGACGACAAGGCCTGGGACCGTGCCCGCGACATACTGGCCCGGATCGAAGGGCGCGGCGGAAGCCCGAGAAATCCCGACAATGTCGGCTCCCAACGCCTGCTCGCCGCCGCCGCCGCCGCGGAACTTCAGGATAGCTGCCTGTGGATGAAGCTGGCCCAGGCCACGGGCGCGCGCGGCAACTCCACCGCCCTGGTGGGCACGCCCGATACGGTGGCCAAGGCGATGGTGGAATATTACAAATTGGGCGCCACCAGCCTGCTCATCCGCGGCTATGACCCCCTGCCGGACGCCGAACAATACGGCGCCGAGCTGATCCCCCTGGTGCGTAAGCTCATCGCCGAGGTTGACGCAAGCGATTAAGGACGCCTCGCCGCGTACTCAAGAATTATGGTGACATGACCGATTTTCGCCCACTTAAAAAGGGCGAAAGAGCGGATCGTGTCTCCCTAATTCGCTCTCTCAGAATGAAACTCTTGGGCGCTGCGCCCCTGAAAAATATCAATCGTCATCGACAGCCTGGGGCGTCCAGTTGCGCCGCCGCCGGGCGAGGCGGTCATCGACGCTCTCGCCCTCGAAATCAGTTGGCGAACTGATAAAGGTCGCGGGCGCCACATCATCGAAGTTCTTGACGTTCAGCACGGCATACCGCTGCTCCTCCATTTCGCAAGTCACGGCGGGGATAACGCCGCAGGACAGTCAGACATGGAAATCGGCAGTCTTGGTG
>JAPYPT010000163.1 GCA_029937535.1 Alphaproteobacteria bacterium | reverse complement strand
GAAATTGTTCGTCACCGCCAGCGCCCGGGCCCGGGCGGCGCGCCGCCACGCCGAACTTATCGGCCGTGGCGAAGACATCAGTCTGGCAACCGTCCAGGCGGATTTGGCGAAGCGCGATGCCCGCGACAGCGAACGGGCCGCCTCCCCCCTTGCGGCGGCGGACGATGCGCACTTGCTCGACACCACAAAAATGGATATAGAGGCGGCGTTTCAGGCGGCACAAGAGATTGTCGCCGCCTGTAAGAAGGACTAGTACGTTTTTTTGACGTTTCCGGACCACTTACCGGTACCGTCATGCATGATCCCCAAGCGCGCTATCGCCGGCCCTGGCAAGGGCCACCCGATATTTTTGCGATGCGTGGGCGGTGATCCCCCTTGGCTCAAGACCGCCGGATACAACCGGTTGGCCGACAATTATTTTGGAAAGAGAATACTTGATGACAGACCTCGACAGTGGCGCCGGCATGGGCGCGGAAGACGACTTCGAAGCCCTTTTGGCCGACAGCTTTATTTCCCAGGAACAATTGGAAGGCCGCGTGGTGCCAGGCACCGTGGTGGCGATCGAGAACGACAATGTCGTGATCGACGTTGGCCTGAAGACCGAAGGCCGCATTTCCATCCGCGAGTTTGGCAAGGCAAATGAAGAAATTGCCATTGGCGATCAGATTGAAGTTTTCCTGGAGCGAATTGAGAATGCCCTGGACGATGCGGTCATCAGCCGCGAAAAGGCGCGCCGGGAAGAAGCCTGGAACCACCTTGAAGTCGCCTACGAAAAAGCCGAGCAGGTGGATGGCACAATTGTTGGCCGGGTCAAGGGCGGTTTCACCGTCGATCTGTCAGGCGCCGTGGCCTTTCTGCCCGGCAGCCAGGTCGATATTCGTCCGATCCGCGACATCACGCCCCTGATGGGCAACCCGCAACCGTTCAAGATTTTGAAGATGGACCGCCGCCGGGGCAACATCGTGGTTTCCCGCCGGGCCGTCCTGGAAGTGACCTTGGCCGTGCAGCGCACCGAGCTGGTCGCCAACCTGGCCGAGGGTCAGGTTCTGGAAGGCGTGGTCAAGAACATCACCGATTACGGCGCCTTCGTTGATCTGGGCGGTATTGACGGCCTGTTGCATGTCACCGATATGGCGTGGCGGCGTATCAATCACCCTTCCGAGGCACTGACCATCGGCGAAACCGTTAAGGTCCAGGTGATCCGGGTCAATGCCGAAACCCAGCGCATCAGCCTTGGCATGAAGCAATTGCTGGCCGATCCCTGGGACGGCATCGAAGCGAAATATCCCATGCAGGCCAAATTCACCGGCCGGGTCACCAACATTACCGATTACGGCGCCTTCGTGGAGCTGGAGCCGGGCGTTGAAGGTCTGGTTCACGTTTCGGAAATGAGCTGGACCAAAAAGAACGTCCATCCCGGCAAGATCGTTTCCACCTCCCAACAGGTGGAAGTCATGGTCCTGGATGTGGATCCGGAACGGCGCCGGGTCAGCCTGGGGCTGAAACAATGCCTGGAGAACCCATGGGAAGAGTTTATTTCCGCTCATCCCGCGGGCAGCCAGGTCGAGGGCGAGGTCAAGAACATCACCGAGTTCGGCCTGTTCATCGGTCTGGGCTTCGAGTTGGATGGCATGGTCCACATGTCCGACATCGATTGGGACAAGAGCGGCGAAGAGGCCATGAAGGACTACGCCAAGGGCGACACGGTCAAGGCCAAGGTTCTGGATATCGATATCTCCAAGGAACGCATCAGCCTGGGCATCAAGCAGTTGAGCAGCGATCCCTTTGCCGAGGCCGATACCATGAAACGGGGCAATGTGGTGACCTGCACGGTGGCCGCGATCCTGGACCGGGGTATCGAGGTGACGGTGGGCGATGGCTTGCGCGGCTTCATCCGCCGGGCCGATTTATCCCGCGACCGTTCCGAACAAAAGCCAGAGCGTTTTGCACTTGGCGACAAACTGGATGCGCAAATTACATCCATTGAAAAGAACACCCGCCGTCTGGCCCTGTCCATCAAGGCGCGGGAGATCAAGGAAGAAAAGGAAGCCGTGCAACAATACGGCTCTTCGGATTCCGGCGCGTCCCTGGGCGATATTCTTGGCCCAGCCATGGGCCGGGCCCGGGAATTGGCCAATGCCGATCTTGATGATGGCGAGGAGGATAACGCCGAGCCCGACTACGGTGACACGGAGGCGCCCGTCATCGAGACCGCAGAAACTGAAACTGAAACTGAAACTGAAACCGAAACCGAAACGGAAACCGAAACTGTAACTGAAACTGCGTCCGAGCCTGAAGCCGAACCCGAAGCTGTCGCGGCGGAAGCAGACGCAGACGCAGACGCGGAAGCAGACGCGGAGCCCGAGGCCGAACCGGCCGCCGACGATGGAGACGTTTCAGAGACTGATGCTTAAGGCAGCGGGCCGGACATCCGGTCCCGACACCAGTCAGGCGCGATAGAGCGGCGGGGGCGCCATGGACGCGGATGCCATACTAGACCGCAGGCGTTTGAAACAGCGCCTGGTGTTCTGGCGGGCCGTCGCCGCCCTGGCCGTCATGGCGCTGATCGCCATGGGCGTTGGGGAGTATGCCACCCAGGGTGACCGCCACATCGCACGGCTGTCGATTGACGGCTTTATCACCGAGGACCGGGAGCGCGGCGAGGCGCTTGAAGATCTGGTGGGCCGGGATGACGTGGCGGCGCTCATCGTCCGCGTCAACAGCCCTGGCGGCACCACCACGGGCTCCGAGCAGATTTTTCACGGTTTGCGCCGGGTCGCGGTTGAGATGCCGGTGGTTGCGGTGATCGGCACCATGGGTACCTCGGGCGGATATATCGTTGCCATGGGCGCCGACCATATCATTGCCCGGGAAACCTCATTGACCGGATCCATCGGCGTGTTGTTCCAGTCGGCGGAATTTTCCGGCTTGCTGGAAAAACTTGGCATTAAGCCCTTTACCCTGAAGAGCTCGCCGCTCAAGGGGCAGCCCTCGCCCCTGGAGCCCGTCACGGAACAGGCCCGTCAATCCCTCGAAATTCTGTTGAAGGACAGTTTTGAATGGTTCAAGGGGCTGGTGCGTGACCGGCGCAAGCTTGACCCGGCGATGTTGAAGGCGGCCACGGATGGCCGTGTCTTTAGCGGCCGGCAGGCCATCAAAATTCACCTGATCGATGCTCTGGGGGGCGAGAGGGCAGCCCGCGAGTGGCTGAAAACGAAGCATGACATTTCCGATGAACTGCCCATACGCAACGTACGCTGGGGTGAAAAGGGCGGTCTGATCGCCCGGACACTTGACACGGTAAGCGGAAAACTGTTTATAAATGAACGACTTACCCTTGACGGGCTGTTATCGCTTTGGCAACCTTAAGAGGTTTAAACCATGGTAGGCGTACCCGGTGATAATATTTTATGAGTTTCCAGGTTCGGTCATGTTTCGGTCATTGAACAGTTTCTGATAGGGAACTCTTGACCACAAACGCCCCGAGCGTCACCCAGCCGGTTCTTTGGGAAGACTAGAATGCAGGAAAGTTGAGCCGAAGATGATTAAGTCTGAATTAATCGCCCGTCTTGCGGAACAAAATCCCCACCTCTACCAGCGCGATGTGGAACGCATCGTTACAACGGTGTTTGACGAAATCACCGATGCCCTGCAGCGGGGCGACCGGGTGGAGCTACGCGGTTTCGGCGCTTTTTCGGTGAAACGGCGGCCGGCCCGTATCGGCCGCAATCCCCGCACTGGCGATTCCGTTGCCGTGGCGGAGAAATTCGTCCCCTTCTTCAAGACCGGCAAGGATCTGCGCGAACGCCTGAACCAACCGGGGGTGGGGTCTTCCGGCCCCGATGCCGCCGCATCCGACGATTAACCGCCCTTAGGTCATGATGAAACTTCTGCTTTGGCTGCTGCTGTTGCCGCTGACTGTTGTTTTCGTGGCTTTCGCCATTGCCAACCGTCAGAGCGTTACCCTGTCGCTCGATCCAACGCCGCTGAGTATCGAGGCGCCGCTGTATGGTCTGATTTTCGCCGGCGTCTTTGCCGGCCTCATCGCCGGCGGTTTGATCGCCTGGGCCCGGGCCGGCCGTTGGCGCCGGCAGGTGCGGGAAGAACAAAGGACCGTGCGCCGCCTGGAGGCCGCGTTACGGGACGCCGAAGTCGCCACCGCCAAGGCAGAGAGCCGGGCGACCGCCCTGGTCAAGGCGGCCTGAAAGAACTGCAACGACAAGGGCGCCCTGGCCGCGCGATGCCCTTGCGCCATCATCATAATATTCCGGCTGCCGGAGCGGGACAAAACCGGCCCACCTTGATATAAACCGCGCCATGAACAGTTCCGACAAAGCCACGCCCGTGGCCGTGAAAATTTGCGGCCTGAAAGACCCTGGCGCCATTGCGGCGGCCGTGGCCGGCGGTGCGCGCTATGTGGGCTTTAATTTCTTTCCGCCTTCGCCACGCGCGGTGACCCCGGCGAAAGCGGCGGCACTGGCGGCGTCGGTGCCGGGGTCGGTAAAAAAAGTCGGCCTGTTCGTTGACCCCGATGATGCGCTGTTGACGACGGTCTTGGCCCAGGTCCCCCTGGATATGATCCAGCTGCACGGCGCGGAAAGTCCCGATCGCGTGGCCCGGATCAAGACGCTGACCGGATTGGCGGTACTAAAGGCGATCAGGGTGGCGAACGCCGGCGATTTGGATGGGGCAACCGCCTTCGACGGCGTGGCGGATATGCTGCTGTTCGATGCCAAGGCGCCGAAAACCATGGCGGATGCCCTGCCGGGGGGCAACGGCCTGGTGTTCGATTGGAATCTGCTGACCCACCGAAAATGGCAACAGCCATGGATGCTGGCGGGCGGTCTGAATGCGGAAAACGTTGCTCAGGCGATCGCAATAGCGGGCGCGCGGGCGGTGGATGTTTCCTCCGGCGTGGAGCGGGCGCCGGGAGAGAAAGATCCCGCCGCCATCAAAGCTTTTCTTGACGCCGTTAAGGCCCTCTGACATAGCATCAAGGCATCATGTCGAAACCCAATTCCTATAGAACCGGGCCCGATGGGGCTGGCCGCTTTGGCATCCACGGCGGGCGTTTCGCCGCCGAAACCCTGATGCCGTTGATCTTGGAACTGGAAAAAGAATACCGCGCCGCCCAGAACGATCCCGGCTTCCGGGAAGAGCTGGATTATTATCTGAAACACTACGCCGGCCGGCCCAGTCCGCTGTATTTCGCCCAGCGCCTGACGGAACATTTCGGCGGCGCCAAGATCTATTTCAAGCGTGACGAGCTGAACCACACCGGCAGTCACAAGATCAACAATTGCCTGGGCCAGATTCTGCTGGCCCGGCGCATGGGCAAGACCCGCATCATCGCCGAAACCGGCGCCGGTCAGCATGGCGTGGCCTCGGCCACCGTATCGGCCCTGTTTAACCTGCCCTGCACGGTTTACATGGGCGAGGTGGATGTGGAGCGGCAACAGCCGAATGTGTTCCGCATGAAACTTTTGGGCGCCGAGGTGGTGCCCGTCAATTCCGGCTCCCGCACCCTCAAGGACGCCCTGAACGAGGCCATGCGCGATTGGGTCACCAATGTGGACGATACCTTCTATATTATCGGTACCGTGGCCGGTCCCCACCCCTATCCCGAACTGGTGCGCGATTTCCAATCGGTGATTGGAGAGGAAGCCAAGGAACAGATCATGGCCGCCGAGGGCCGCCTACCCGATACCCTGGTCGCCTGCATCGGCGGCGGTTCCAACGCCATGGGGCTGTTTCATCCCTTCCTGGACGACGCGGGCGTTGAACTTCATGGCGTCGAGGCGGCGGGCGACGGTATCGAGACGGGCCGGCACGCGGCCTCCATCACGGGCGGGCGGCCCGGCGTACTGCACGGCAACCGGACCTATTTGCTGCAGGATGATGATGGCCAGATTACCGAGGCTCATTCCATTTCCGCCGGTCTGGATTATCCCGGCATCGGGCCCGAACATGCCTGGCTGCATGATATGGGCCGGGTCCGCTATGTTGCCGCCACGGACGCCGAGGCATTGGAGGCATTTCAACTCTGCAGCAAGCTGGAAGGTATTATTCCAGCCCTCGAGCCGGCCCACGCCCTGGCCCATGTGGCCAGAATTGCGCCCGATTTGCCCAAGGACCACGTCATTGTCATGAACTTGTGCGGCCGGGGCGACAAGGACATCTTCACGGTGGCTGAAATGCTGGGGGTGAAGATATGAGCGGTGCTATCGGCGGTGCGATGGGCGGCCGGGCCCGGATCGAGGCCCGGTTTGCCAAGTTGCGGGACGAGGGCCGCGCCGCCCTGGTTACCTATGTTATGTCCGGCGATCCCGATTTGGCGACCTCGGCCCGTATTTTGGCCGGCCTGCCGGCGGCGGGCGCCGATATCATAGAACTGGGCCTGGCCTTCACCGATCCCATGGCGGACGGGCCGTCCATCCAGGTGGCCGGGCTGCGGGCCTTGAAGGCCGGCATCACGTTGAAAAAAACCCTGGCCATGGCGGCCGAATTCCGGGCCCGGGACACGGAAACCCCGATCATCCTGATGGGTTATTACAATCCGATCCACAGCTTTGGCGTCGAGGCCTTTCTGGCGGCGGCCAGTGCTTCCGGCATTGACGGCCTGATCATGGTTGATTTACCGCCCGAGGAGGATGACGAGCTGTGCCGCCCGGCGCTGGACGCCGGCCTCAGCTTCATCCGGCTGGCGACGCCGACGACGGACGATGCGCGCCTGGGCGCGGTGTTGGCCAATACCTCCGGCTTTGTCTACTACGTCTCCTACACCGGCATCACGGGCGCCGGTTCGGCGGATGCCGATACGGTGGGCGGCGCCGTGGCGCGCATCCGCCGCCATACGGATCTGCCTATTGCGGTCGGCTTCGGCATCCGCACGCCGGAACAAGCCCGGGCCATCGCCGCCGTGGCCGACGGCGCCGTGGTGGGCACCGCCTTTACCGATGCGGTGCGCGACAGCCTTGATGACGGGGGCAACGCCACGATGGATACAGTGGATGCGGTGCTAAACCTGACCCGCGAACTGGCGGCCGGGGTTGCCGCCGGCCGAAAGAGGGCAGCCTCTTGAACTGGTTGAGCAATTTCGTCCGGCCGAAAATTCAGGCCCTGGTGCGCAAGCGCGAGGTGCCGGACAATCTGTGGACCAAGTGCCCGAACTGCGGCCAAATGATCCATCACAAGGAAATCAAGGAACGCCAGTTTGTCTGCCAGCATTGCGACCATCATCTGCGCATTGGCCCCGATGACCGTTTCCCGCATCTGTTCGACGACGGTGAATTTTCCACCATTGAACTTCCAGAGGTCCCCGTGGACCCGCTTAAATTCCGCGACGAAAAGCGTTACGCGGACCGCCTGAAGGATTCCCAGAGCAAGACCGGGCAACAGGATGCCGTGGTCGTCGCCCACGGTAAACTGGGCGGCCACGGCGCCGTCATCGCGGTACAGAATTTCTCCTTCATGGGCGGCTCCCTGGGCCAGGGCGCGGCGGAGGCCATCATCGCCGCCGCCAAACTGGCGGTCTTGCAGGATGTGCCGCTGATAATCTTCTCGGCGGCCGGCGGGGCCCGTATGCAGGAGGGTATTTTATCCTTGATGCAATTGCCCCGCACCACCATCGCGGTGCAAATGCTGCAGGAGGCGGGCCAGCCCTATATCTCGGTCCTGACCGACCCCACCACGGGTGGCGTCACGGCGAGCTATGCCATGCTGGGCGATATCGCGATCTCGGAACCGGGCGCCCTGATCGGTTTCGCCGGGCCCCGGGTGATCGAGAATACCATCCGCGAACGTTTGCCCGAAGGTTTTCAGACGGCGGAGTATCTGCTGGAACACGGCATGCTGGACATGGTTATCCACCGCCACAAACTGCGGGAAATCTTGATCCGCGTGGTCGAACTGCTGGGTAACCGGCCGGCGTCGGGCGATGTTATCAGCCTGCCCCAGCCGGATCTGGAAATTCCCTTACCAATGGATATAGAACCAAGGCCCGGAACAGATGAGCCTGGCGGCGCGCCCTGAGCTGGGGTCGGCCCCGTCCGAGAAAGTCCTCGCCCGGCTGATCCGGCTGCATCCAAAGCTGATTGACCTGTCTCTGGGCCGGCTACGGAGTCTGTTGCGAAAACTCGGCCACCCCGAGAGGAACCTGCCCCCCGTGGTGCATGTGGCGGGGACCAACGGCAAGGGTTCGACCATCGCCTACCTGCGCGCCGCGCTCGAAGCCTCCGGCGCCCGGGTCCATGTCATGACATCGCCCCACCTGGTCCGCTTCAACGAGCGCATCCGCCTGGCCGGCGCCTTAATTTCCGACGACGAATTGGTTGCCGTCCTCTCCGCCTGCGAGGCGGCCAATGGCGGCGATCCGATTACATTTTTCGAGGTCACGACAGCGGCGGCCTTCCTGGCCTTTCGCGATACCCCGGCGGACATTCTGCTGCTGGAAACCGGTCTGGGCGGGCGCCTGGATGCCAGTAACGTCGTCGAACACCCATTGCTGACGGCCATCACCACCGTATCCATGGACCATCAGGATTTCCTAGGCGACAGCCTGGCCAAGATCGCCCACGAGAAGGCCGGCATTTTGAAGCCGAACGCGATGGGCATCATCGCTAGGCAGGCACCCGAAGCGGCCCCCGTCATTGCGGAGAATGCCCGGCGTGTCGGCGCGCATTTACTGCGGCAGGACCATGAATGGCACGTACGCGCCAGCGCCGGGCAATTGGAATTCCGCTCGCCACGGGGCCAACTAATCCTGCCGGCGCCGGGCTTGAAAGGGGGTCATCAGGTGCAGAACGCGGGCCTGGCCCTGGCCTGCCTGCAGAACCTGGAAGGATTTTCAATCAACCGGGAGGACATGGCGGCGGGCCTGACGGCGGCCCATTGGCCCGGCCGCCTGCAGCGTCTCCGCCAAGGTCCGCTTTGCGAGGGCTTCGTGGGGGAGATATGGCTGGATGGCGGCCATAATCCCGGCGCCGGCGCCGCCCTGGCCGAAACCTTGCGGGACTGGCGCGCCGGCGATGACGCGCCGCGGCCCCTGCACCTGATCATGGGCATGTTGGATAATAAGGATGTGGAGAATTTCCTTTTGCCCTTCCAATCCCTCGCGCCCGAAATACACGCCGTGCCGGTGCCCCATGAGACGGCTGCGATGGCGCCGGAGCGTATCGTCCGGACGGCGGTCGCCCAAGGTCTCGTGGCCCACGAAGCCCAATCCGTCGCGGCGGCTTTGCAAGCCATTCCACGGTCGGAGACGGCGCCCCGGGTTCTAATCTGCGGCACCCTTTACCTGGCCGGCAGCGTTCTCGCCACCAACCCGCAGGACGATTTCGCCTAAGGCTATGGGATGAGGCCAACCCGCCGGCGAATGTTGTCGTCGCGCAAGGAGACATCGCCGCCGTCAAATTCCGCCGCGTCCCCGGTGCACAGCCAGGCGATGGCGCGGGCCGGCCAATCGGCGGGAGCGTGAGCGGAGGGGTCGAGCTGGCTGATCGGGTTGAGGCCCGAGGCCTTGATCAGGACCTGCATTTCGGTGGCCACGGTGCCCGGGCTCAGCCCCACGACCCGGATCCCCTGATCGCGATATTCCAGATCTACGCTACGGGTCAGCGACAGCGCCCCCGCCTTGGCCGCGCAATACTGGCTCCACCCCTCCATGGCCCGGACGGCCGCGCCAGAGCTGACATTGACGATGACGCCGCCGCCTTGCCCCACCATCACCGGAATTGCCGCCCGCAGCCCATGAAAGACGCCCTTGAAGTTGATATCCGTGGCCCGGCCCCATTGTTCGGGGTCCACCTCCGCCAGCCGCCCGATGGGCTCGATAACGCCGGCATTATTGACCAGAATATCCAGACCGCCAAAGGCCTCCTGGCACCGTGTAACAGCCGCCACGACGTCGTCATAACGGCTGACATCGCAGGCCACGGCCACGGCAGTGCCACCCGCTTCCCGGATTACCGTCGCAACAGCCTCTATTTCGTCAAGGGTCCGTGCCGCCAGCACCACCCGGACGCCGTGTTTCGCCAATTCCAGCGCGGTGGCGGCGCCAATACCGCGAGAGGCGCCCGTAACAATGGCGGCCTTGCCGTCCAAATCCTGCATGAATATTCCCCTAAACTCAACAATGGCAACGATTGGAAATGATGCAGGCAGGTATAGCCCGGACTGCCCGGCGCGCCAAACTCACTCAAATTCCAGGCAGTACATGAGCATGTCCACATACTCACCCTCGGACGATAAAGGCAGGGACAGGATACTGTATAATTTGAAGTTTTTTGGCGACCAGGTCATGGGAACACCGGCTTCGAAACTTGGCTTCCGGTCGGCGACGGCTCGGTTTGCGCGATCGACCGCCACCGCGGTGCCTGCAATTTCATCGTAATAGTCGCCGGTACCATCGCGTCCATTGGCATCCACCACCGCCGTGCCAACCAGGCGCACCCGGAAACGCCGCGGTGACGGCTCCACATCGACCAGAACCAAATGAGACAATACGGCGGGAAAATCGATGGGATCAAAATCCACGCGGGCGGGCAGTTGCCCTTTTCGCGCCGCGATTTCAGAATACCACGCAAATACCGCGCGTTGCCGTTCGCTGAGTAAATCCAACGGCAGAACACCGTCTAATTTCACCCCCAGGCCCAAATTCACACCCTTACCAACGTTTCCGGAATTTCAACTTTATGATTATGCCAAAAAGTTAGCCGATATTGATGAATTTAAGAAGTCCATTCATCGCACCCGCGAATTTTCAAGATCGCGATGGGAAAAATCCAGGGCAATGGTTGATAAGGTTTCATCTTCCGCGACAAAGGCTGTTACAAATCAGGTTGATGAAATTTTCGGTGCAATACCGGAAGCGGCGATGAATGTGGGACAGGAGTTGAAGAGGCAATGGCGAAACTAAATCCAGGCGTGGTTTATGGCGAAGATTACCGGACGCTTTTGAGCGCCTGCAAGGACGGCGCCCATGCCCTGCCGGCGGTTAACGTGGTGGGCACGAATTCCGTCAACGCGGTGCTGGAAGCCGCCGCGCGCAATAAATCCGATATCATCATTCAGCTCTCCAACGGCGGGGCGCAGTTCTTTGCCGGTCAGGGCATGGCGGATGTGGATGCGGCCCGGGTCATGGGCGCGGTTTCCGCCGCCCAGCACGTCCACCTGCTGGCCCGGCATTATGGCGTTTGCGTGGTTCTGCACACGGACCATGCGAACCGCAAATTGCTACCCTGGATCGACGGCCTGATCACCGAGGGTGAGCGCTATTACAAGACCAACGGCCGGCCGCTCTATACCTCGCACATGCTGGATCTGTCGGAAGAGACATTGGAGGACAATCTATCCATCTGCGCCGATTACCTGCAACGGATGGTGCCCCTGGAAATGAGCCTGGAGATCGAACTGGGCGTCACGGGGGGCGAGGAAGACGGCGTCGGCACCGACCTGGACGAGACCGACAATGCCAAACTTTATACCCAGCCCGACGAGGTGTTGCAGGCCTATGACCGGCTCTCCCCTATCGGGCATTTCTCCATCGCCGCCTCCTTCGGCAACGTCCATGGCGTCTATAAACCCGGCAACGTGCAACTGCGCCCGGAAATCCTCAAGGGCAGCCAGGAACTCGTGAGAACGACCCACGCCACCCGGGCCAATCCTCTGGATCTGGTGTTCCACGGCGGTTCCGGCTCGGAGAAAGCCAAGATCGAGGAAGCCATCGGCTACGGCGTCTTCAAGATGAACATCGATACGGATACCCAGTTCGCCTTCGCCAGCGCGGTGGGCGGTTACGTGGATGAGAACCCCAAGGCCTTCAAATTTCAAATCGACCCCGATGACGATACGCCCTACAAAAGCAAGTACGATCCGCGCAAGTGGCTGCGCCAGGGTGAATTGGGCGTGGTGGAGCGCCTGGACGAGGCCATCGTCGATCTGCGTTCCGCCGGCAAGAGCCTTGCCATGAGCTGACGGCCGGGCGCAAAATGTGACGAATATTCCGTCGAGCATTGCCGGAGAGCAGGACCATGCGCATGAACAGCACTCGCAGATATACCGGCGATCTGGTTGATCTGAGCAACGGTCTGATCAGCCGCGATATCTTCACCGCGCGGGATATTTACGACGACGAGCTGGAACGGGTGTTCGCCCGGGCCTGGCTGTTCGTCGGCCATGAAAGCCAGGTGCCGGCGCGCGAGGACTATATGCTCTCCCGCATGGGCGAGGAATCGGTGATTTTCAACCGGGACCGAAACAACAAGCTGCATGTTTTCCTGAACAATTGCCGCCACCGGGGCATGCGGGTCTGCCGCTATGACAAGGGCAACAGCCGCAAATTCATGTGCCCCTACCATGCCTGGACCTACTC
>JAPYPT010000162.1 GCA_029937535.1 Alphaproteobacteria bacterium | reverse complement strand
AGACGATGATGCAGTTGTCGGCGTGGTCGCGCACCACCTCCATCTCGTATTCTTTCCAACCCAGGACCGATTCTTCGACCAATATTTCATTCGTGGGCGAGGCATCCAGACCGGTGGTGACGATGGTCTGAAATTCGTCACGATTATAGGCGATGCCGCCGCCCGTGCCGCCCAAGGTGAAGGAGGGCCGGATGATCGCCGGCAGGCCCACCAGCGCCAAGGCCTCCAAGGCCTCGGCCATGTCGTGGGCGATGCCGGCCTTGGGCGTGGCCAGTCCAATCCGGGTCATGGCCGCGCGAAACAGGCTGCGATCTTCCGCCATGTTGATGGCGTCGGGTTTGGCGCCGATCAGTTCGACGCCGAATTCCTCCAGAGTGCCGTTTTCATGCAGCGCCATGGCCGTGTTCAGGGCGGTTTGCCCACCCATGGTGGGCAGGATGGCGTCGGGGCGCTCCTTGGCGATGATTTTCCGGACAATCTCGGGCGTGATGGGTTCGATGTAGGTTGCTTCGGCGAAATCCGGGTCGGTCATGATGGTGGCCGGGTTGGAATTGACCAATATGACCCGATAACCCTCGTCCCGCAGCGCCTTGCAGGCTTGCGTGCCGGAATAGTCGAATTCACATGCCTGGCCAATTATGATGGGTCCGGCGCCGATGATCATGATGCTGGTGATGTCGGTGCGTTTTGGCACTTGGCGGCTTCCTTACAAGATAAGATGTGCCCGCACCCCTCCCGTCGAGCCGGCGCAATATAGCCACTCTCCCGGAGCGTGTCGCGGCTAATCTAGCGTGCGGCTACGAGATTTACGGGTTATTCGACAGAAGCTTAAATACAGCGCCCGCCGTCCACTTCCATGCAGATTCCGGTAATCATGGCGGCTTCGTCGGAGGCCAAAAACAGCGCCGCATTGGCGATGTCCAGGGGCTGGCTGAAACGGCCAAGGGGAATGGTGTCGAGGAATAGTTTGCGTTTTTCCTCCGTCAGGTCGCCGCCGGCGAATTCAGCCAGCATTTGGGTTTCACCCGCCACGGGACAAATCGCATTGACGCGGATGTTGTCACTGGCCAGCTCGATCGCCATGCCCTTGGTAATGGTGTTCACCGCGCCCTTGGAGGCGTTGTACCAGACCAGGCCGGCCCGGGGACTGAGGGCGGCCGTGGACGAGGTATTGACGATGGCGCCGCCGCCACGTTTGCGCATTTCCGGGTTTCCGTGAATGGCGGCCCAATAGAGGCTTTTGACGTTAACATTGAATATCTGATCAAACGCGTCTTCCGTGACCTCCCCCATGGGCATGTTCCGCTGGGGCACGCCGGCGTTGTTGACCATGATATCCAAACCGCCGAATTCGGCCACCGCCCGCTGGACCAATGTCGCCATATCCGCGCCCGAGGAGACATCCGCCGACACAAATATGGCCGCCCCGCCGCTATTGTGGATTTCGGCGACCACGTCTTCGCCATTGACCTTATTGATATCATTAACGATGACGCTGGCGCCTTCTTCCGCGAAGCGCCGGGCGATCCCGCGGCCGAAGCCCGCGCCAGCGCCGGTAACGATGGCAACCTTATCCTGCAAGCGCATCTGGAAACCTTTCTCTATTCCAAGGTCAGGCCCGACGGCCTGGCCTTGAAGCCGCTGGCCCAGCGTTGGGCGTCGGCAATTTCATCCGGTTGCATCAGCCGCGCCGCATCATCACGCAAGGCGGTGGCCTGTTGCTGCAGACCGGGGATCGCGTGGTTGGCCGCCACCGTCAACCAACCATAGGCCTTAACCAGATCCTGGCGTACGCCCAAACCACGAATATGCAGGGAACCGAAAGCCAATTGTCCCGATGGATTGCCTTTTATCGCCGCCTTGTGGAACCAAATCGCCGCCAAGGCATCGTTGCGCTGCACGCCCTTGCCATAGAAGCGCATGGCGCCCAGCATGAATTCGGCGCCGGCATGGCCGCGCTGGGCCAGTGTGATGAATTCCCGATGTGCCGGGGCGAACTTTCCAAGGTCGTAGGCCACCACCGCGCCGACGAAATCCGCCCGTGCGGGCGCCGCCAACAGGCACGCCGGCCCAAAAATCAGGCTCAATACAAAGGCGATGTATGCAGGTCGCCGCATCATTCCCTCTCGGCCCTCAAGATCAATCACATGCGCGATCCAGATAGCCTACAACAGCCCCATGGGAAAGGCGAATAAGATGGACACTCGGGGCATTCAGCATTAAGTGATCCCTGCACGCAGCATTAAGCGATCCCTGCAAGCGTTCACCAGTCAGGAATATTCTAGATATATGTCCGATACGCCGTCAGATCCCCAGCAGCCGGCCGAGGCCCCCGAAGTCGTGGCGGAGTCCCCCGTCCTGATCGCGCTGCGGCAACGGCCGGGTGTCTTTACCCGCCTGCGCAACTACTTCCTGACCGGCATCATCGTCACGGCGCCGATCGCCCTGACGATTTATTTGACCTGGCAATTCGTCGATTGGGTGGACAGACAGGCTATTCCGCTGCTGCCGGCGAAATACAATCCCGAAACCTACCTGCCGTTCTCGCTGCCGGGTCTGGGTTTGGTCATCATGGTCGTCATCCTGACGTTCGTCGGTTTCCTGACCGCCAATATTTTCGGCCGCACCTTGTTGAAGGCGGGCGAACGTCTGGTCAACCGGATGCCCGTGGTGCGGACGATCTACGGCGCCTTGAAACAGATTCTTGAAACCGTCTTGAGCCAATCGTCGGAATCCTTCCGTCAGGCCGTGTTGGTGGAATATCCCCGGCGCGGGATCTGGACCGTGGCCTTCGTCACCGGCGAAACCGAGGGCGAGGTGGCCCAGCGCCTGGATGAAGAGATGATCAATATCTATGTCCCAACCACGCCGAACCCGACCTCGGGCTTTTTGCTGATGGTGCCGCGCCGCGATTTGATTTTTCTCGATATGCCGGTGGAGGATGCGGCGAAATACATTATCTCCATCGGCGTCATCACGCCGGAGACAGAGGCCAAAATTGCCAAGCTGCCCAGCCCGGATGACCAAAAGGACGAGCTGCCCAGCCGCCTGTCCGCCGAATAGCCCTTAGTTAGCCAACTAACCGTAGTGTTCGTGTAACCGACGCATGCCGTTGAGCCAGCGGTCATAGTCGCCGGTCTTGCGCTGCATATATTCCAGAACTTGTGGATGGGGCAGGCAGAGAAAGCGTTCCTCGGCCAGGGTTTCGATCACCGCGTTCGCCAGCTCTTCGGGTTCCATCATGCCATCGACCCCGGCGACGCCGCCGTTGTCCATGCCGGCGGTCATGGCCGTGCGGACCGCCTGGGGACACAACAGCGAAACCTTGATGCCGCGCTTGCCGTAGGTGATGGACAGCCATTCGGCGAAGCCCACGGCGGCATGCTTGGTTACCGAATAAGTCGACGATCCGATCTGACTTAGCAACCCGGCGGCCGAGGCCGTGTTGAGCAGATAACCGCCGCCCCGTTCGATCATGCCCGGCACCACGGCCCTGGCGGCATAGACGTGGGACATCAGGTTGACATCCCAGACCCGTTGCCATTCCTCGTTGCTGTTCTCCAGATCGCCATGCACGGCGATGCCGGCGTTTGAGCAGAACAAATCGATGGGGCCGGCCTGATCTTCCGCGGTCTTGACCAAATTCTTGACGTCGTCCTCTATCGCGACATTCGTGGTGACGGCGATGGCGCCGATTTCATCCGCCACCTCCCGGACACCATCTGCATTCAGATCGGCGACGACGACTTTAGCCGCGCCCTCGGCGGTAAAACGATGGGCCAGGGCGCGGCCGATGCCGCTGGCTCCGCCCGTGACGACGACAATCTTGTCCTTAACCTGCATCTCGATCTCCCATTCAACGCTTTGTATTAGGATAGCGGCAATGACGCGACATGGCTAAACTAAAGCATCGGACAAACAGTGGATTAGGTCTATGTCGAGCAATGAAGTCGAGAAGCACTACAGCCGGGGCGATTTGTATCAGGTGATCATGGATGCCTTAAGCGGGGCCGGTATTGATATCGCGAACCTTCAGCCGGAGGATCTGGAGCCGATCGAACATTTCCATGGACGAGGCGTTGCGGCGACGGCGGATCTTGCCGCCTCGTTGGCGCTATCGCCCAGCGACGAGGTTCTCGATATCGGCAGTGGTATTGGCGGCCCGGCCAGATACATTGTGCGCAGTTTCGGATGCCGCGTGGTTGGCATCGACCTTACGGCGGAGTTTTGTGATGTGGCCCGTCGTTTGACGGACGCCGTCGGTCTCTCCGGTAAAGTCGAATTCCAACAGGCCAGCGCCACGGATTTGCCCTTCGATGATGGCCGTTTCCATGCCGCCTATTCGCAAAACGTCTCAATGAATATCGCCGACAAGGCCGCCATGTTTGGCGAGGCCCATCGCGTCCTACGCCCGGGCGGATCCTTCGCCCTTTCGGAGATAGCCCTCGGCGATGGTGGGCCGGTGATATATCCGACACCGTGGTCGGAAGACGGTGTTCATTCCCATCTGCTGACCGAGTCGGAGACAGTGGAGGCCTTGCGCCAATCAGGTTTCGAGATTGTCTCCGTGCAGGATAATGTGTCCGCCACGGGGCAGTTCCTCGACGCGCAGCGGGAGGCGGTCGCCCGAGACGGCGCACCAAAGTTGGGGCCATTCATTCTGATGGGCGACAATGCCAAGGAAAAAGGCCGCAATACCGCCCAGAATATTGAGGAGGGGCGGGCCCGCCCCATCGAAATTCTCTGCCGGCGGGCCTAGACGGTGGTGATGATCCGCTCATAAGCCGGCAGGGTCAGGAAATCCTTGAACTCGTCCTCGGTGACCATCTGCAGGAATAATTCTCCGGCCTCGGCATACCTGCCGTTGTCATAGACCTCGTCACCGACCTCAACGCGGATATTGTCCAGCTCTTCCGCCATGGCGTCCCGTACCGTATCCGCCGTGATCGCGCCGCCAGCGGTAAATTCGGCTTCGTGCTTCAGCCATTGCCAGACCTGGGCCCGGGAAATCTCCGCCGTGGCGGCGTCTTCCATCAGGTTATATAGCGGTACACAGCCGTTGCCCCGCAGCCAGGCTTCCACATATTGGGTGCCCACGGAAAGGTTCATGCGCAGCCCCGCTTCGGTGATCGAACCCTGGTGCACGGCCAGCAGGTCGGCCTGTTTGACATTGACGTCCTGGCGTTGCCGGCCCAATTGGTTGTCGCCGCTCATGCTGGCATCGAAGGCATCCTTGGCGATGGCGACCAGCCCCGGATGCGCGACCCAGGTGCCGTCATGGCCATTGGTGACCTCACGGTTCTTGTCGGCGCGAACCTTGTCCAGGGCCGCCTGGTTGGCGGCATCATCATTCTTGATGGGGATTTGTGCCGCCATGCCACCCATGGCGAAGGCGCCACGGCGGTGGCAGGTCTTGACCAATTCCAGACTATAGGATTGCAGAAAGTGCGAGGTCATGCCCACTTCAGCGCGGTCGGGAAGCAGGAATTCGGGGCGGTTGCGGAATTTTTTGATGTAGCTGAAAATATAATCCCAGCGGCCGCAGTTCAGGCCGACGATATGGTCGCGCAGCTCGTAAAGGATCTCATCCATCTCGAACGCCGCCATGATCGTTTCGATCAGGATGGTGCTTTTGCAGGTTCCATTGGGGATACCCAACTGCGCCTGGGACCAGACAAAGACGTCGTTCCACAGGCGGGCCTCCTGGTGGTGCTCCAACTTGGGCAGATAAAAATATGGCCCCGAGCCATTGGCCAGCAGTTGCTTCACATTGTGGAAAAAATACAGACCGAAATCGAACAGGCCGCCCGACATGCGCTGACCATCAACGGTCATGTGCGCCTCTTCCAGGTGCCAGCCCCGGGGCCGCACCAGCAGGGTCGCTATTGTGTCGTTCAGGGCATAGAATTTGTTGTTGTTGGGATCGGTAAAATCGATCTTTTTGGCATTGGCGTCGCGCAGATTGATCTGCCCCTCGATCATATTGGACCAAGTCGGCGCCGTGGCATCCTCGAAATCCGCCATGAAGACGTTGGCGCCGCAGTTTAGCGCATTGACGATCATTTTACGGTCGACGGGGCCGGTAATCTCCACCCGGCGGTTCATCAGATCATGGGGGATGGAGGTAATGGTCCAATCACCCTCGCGTACCGATTTGGTCTCGGGCAGAAAATCGGGCAGCCAGCCGCCGTCAATCCTGGCCTGCACCTCTTCCCGGTAGGCCAGCAGGTCGCGCCGCCGCTGCCCGAACTTTCGCTCCATTGCCGCGAGAAAGGCCAGAGCCTCGACCGAGAGAATGTCCATATATCCGTCACCGATGGGGCCAAGGATAGCCACGCCTTCAGGGCTCGAATGGGCGGCGTTGTCTTTCATATTGGAAAATCCTTAATCTATACAGCTTGCCTAAACGTGGGCGGCGGATATGTGCCAAGACAGCCTTCAATTTGCAAGCTATTCTTCGCATTCGAGGCCGCCCCGGCTGGATACTGGATAGAATATGGAAGTCGTTGACCCCATGACCATGAAATGACCGCAAAATGATTGTGAAATGACTTCGAAATTTGGCCGCCTGGCCGATTACGCCCGTGTGCCGCTGTCCATTCTACCGACGGCAATTGAAGCCGCGCCGCGATTGTCGGCGGAAATCGGCGTGAACCTGTTGATCAAGCGTGATGATCTGACGGGGCTGGCATTCGGTGGCAACAAGACCCGGCAGTTGGAGTTCTATTTCGGCGCCGCGCGGGAAGAAGGCGCGGACACCATCGTTATCACGGGCGCGGTCCAATCCAATTATGTTCGCGTTGCCGCCGCCGCCGCCGCGCGCCTGGGCATGGAAATTCATATCCAGGCCGAGGAACGGGTGCCGGACATGGACGCGCTTTATCATCAATCGGGCAATGTTTTGTTAAGTGATATCCTTGGCGCGCACCGTTATTCCTATGCCGACGGCGAGGACGAGGCCGGCGCGGACGCCGCCCTACAGGCCATCGCGGATAAATTGCGCGCTGACGGCAAACGGCCCTATATCGTTCCCTTGGCGCCGGGCCATCCGCCCCTGGGCGCCCTGGGTTATGTCCTGGCGGCGGCCGAGATCGTGGCGCAATTGCAGGCCGGCGACATGAATTTGGATGCCGTCGTCATCGCCTCGGGCAGCGGCTTCACCCATGCGGGGCTGTTGTTCGGATTGCGTGCGCTGGGGCAGAATATGGACGTGCATGGGATCTGCGTGCGGCGCAACGCGGCGGCGCAATTTCAACGTATCGGCAACCACTGCCGTGATCTGGCGGAGATGTTGAGTATGGAAGAGGTGGTTGAAGATTCGGATATCAAACTGTTCGACGGCGTGCTGGCGCCAGGCTATGGGCAATTGAATCCGGCCACGGCGGACGCGATCGTATTGGCGGCCCGGTGCGAAGGCCTGTTTTTGGACCCGCCCTATACCGGTAAGGTCATGGCCGGGCTGATGGCGCTGGCGGCTGACCAAACCATTGCCCCAGGCGCAGACGTTCTGTTCGTGCATACGGGCGGCACGCCCGCCTTGTTCGCCTACGGACCGCAATTGCAGCACTGGACGCAGCCATGAAGGCGGCCATGAAGATCGCGGTCATTGGTGGTGGCCACGGCTGTCATGCGGCGGCGGCGGATTTGACCGATCAGGGCCATGAAATACGTTTCTGGCGCCGTGATGCCGATGCCTTGGCGGCGATCAGGCAGGCCGGCGCCCTGCGTTTGATCGATGCCTCGGGCGAACGCAGTATCCCGTTGCATTGCGTCACATCGGATATTGGGGAGGCGCTGGACGGCGCCGAATTGGTTCTCTCGCCCTTGCCCGCCACGGCACAGGACGGCGTGGCGGCAACGATGGCGCCGCATCTCACGGACGGTCAGGTGGTGTTCATTCCGCCCGGTACCCTGGGCGCGCTGACCATGAGCCGGATTATCCGTCAGGCTGGGAACCGGGCCGAATTATCCTTTGTCGAGTCCGGCACGCTGCCCTATCTGGCGCGTTTGCGTGGTGATGACGTGGTCGCGATTTCGGGCCGGACAACGCGGCTGCCCAGCGGTGTCTACCCGGCGCGGCAATCGGCGCGGGCGCTGGCCGTCGTGGGCCGGGCCTTTCCGGCCGTTGAGCCCCTAAGGGATGCCTTGGACGCGGCGTTGATGAACGCCGGGCCGATCATCCATTCCCCCCTGATCCTCATGAACGCCGGTCCCATGCAGCACCTCGATAGTTGGGATATTCACAACGAAGGCACCCAGCCGGCCGTTCGCGCCGTTACGGACGCCTTGGACGGGGAGCGCATCGCCATTCGGGAGGCTTTGGGTTATGGCGCTCCCCATTTCCCTCTGGCGGATAACTATGACGATGAGCGGGAGGAATGGATGTACGGCAATGGGTCTCACGTGAAGCTGACTGATTCCGGCGATTGGCGGGAACATATCGATCTGACCCGGCACCGTTACATGCGCGAGGATGTGGCCATGGGTCTGGCCTTGCTGGTGTCCCTCGCTGACTGGGCGAAGGTGGATTGCCCCGTTGCCACGGGCATGCTGGCCATGGGCTCGGCCATTTGCGGCGAGGATTTCCGGCAAAGCCCCCGGAGCTGGGAAGCCTTGGGCCTGGCCGGTTTGAGCCGGGTTGATTTGCAAATCATGCTAACGGAAGGCGAAGCGTTATGAAGGTGGAAGATATCCGGCATGTGGCGGCCATCGGCGCCGGCCGCATGGGCCGGGGCATCGCCCACGTTTTCGCCTATGCGGGCTACCAGGTCACCTTGGCGGATGTGAAGCCGCGTGGGGATGACGAACATGCCGCCGTTTTGGCCGCGGCGCGGGACGAGATCGAAGGTAATTTGACGGCCCTGGCCGAATTCGGCGCTTTCGATGGCGGCCTGATCCCAGGCATGATGAGCCGCATCCGCTTTACCGCCCGCCTTGAAGATCTTGGCGATGCGGATTTGATTTTCGAAGGCGTCACGGAGACCATGGAGGCCAAGGAGCAAGCTTTCCGGGCCCTGGGGGAGGTTGTCGGGGAGGGGGCCATCATCGCCTCCACCACCTCGACCCTGCCCGTGGACAAGCTGGCGGCGTTCGTAACCAACCCGGCCCGTTTTCTCAATGCCCATTGGCTGAACCCGGCCTATCTGATCCCCCTGGTCGAAGTCAGCCCCGGCGCCGCCACGGACGCGGTGGTCCTGCTGGCAGTTCAAGGGATTTTGGAACGGGTCGGCAAGGTGCCCGTGGTTTGCGCACCGAGCCCTGGCTATATCATTCCCCGTATCCAGACCGTGGCCATGAACGAGGCCGCCCGCATGGTCGAAGAGGGCGTCGCCTCCGCCGAGGACATAGACAAGGCCATCCGCGCCGGCTTCGGTCCGCGCTATGCCACCATTGGTCTGCTGGAATTTGTCGACGTGGGCGGCGGCGATATCCTTTACCACGCCTCCCGCTATCTGGCCGAAAACCTTGGCTCGGACCGCTATGCCTCGCCGCAAATCGTTCACGACAACATGGCCCAGGGGCGCAACGGCCTGCGCGACGGTCAGGGATTTTACGATTTTAAATCCATGGACGTCCCCGCCTACCAGCGCGACCAGATGAAGAGGTTCGTGGGCCTGTTCCGGCATCTCGAATTGCTGCCGCCGCCGGGAACAATCGATGAGGAGTCAGGGAAATGAAACAGGAACTGCGTATCGGGGTGGTTTATGACTTTCGCAATCCACCCCAATCAGGCATCGACAATCAGGGACTTTATGCCGAGATTCTCGACCAGGCGGTCTGGCTGGACGGCCTGGGCCTGGATCTGGTCTGGTTCACCGAGCATCATTTTGTCGATGATGGTTATCTGCCGTCATGGATTCCCGTGGCCAGCGCCATTGCCGCGCGGACCAAACATGTCAGTTTCTCGTCCGACATATCCATCCTGCCGCTTTATCAGCCGATCCGACTGGCCGAGGATCTGGCGGTGCTGGACAACCTCAGCGGCGGCCGGGTCGAATTGGGCGTCGGTCTCGGTTATGTGCCGCGGGATTTTGACGGCTACGGTCTGTCCGTCAAGGAACGGGTCTCGCGGACAGACGAAAGCCTGGAAATCCTGACGCGCTGCTTCAGGGGCGAACGCTTCAGCTATAGCGGTAAGCGCTATCAGGCAAAAGATGTGGTGATCAAGCCAGACTACGTGCGCCCAGGGGGCCCGCCCCTGTGGGTTGCCGCCTCGTCCAAAAATGGCGCCCTCCGCGCGGCGCGTTTCGATGCTCATCTGTTGCCCCAGGGGCCGTATGAGACAACCATCCAAGTCTGGCTCGACGAACTTAAATCCTCCGGCCGTGATCCCGATGACTATCGTGTCGGCATCATAAAGCCCTGCTTCGTGACCGATGATAAAGAGCGCGACTGGCCGGCAATCCGCGCCGCCGAACGCTTCCGCATGGAATATTACGCCCAGGCCTTCAAGGACGCGGGCCGGGGCGCCCCGCCGGATCAGGACAAGGAACGCATTTCACAAAACTGGGTGGTGGGCGACGTGGACCATTGTGTCGCCGAACTGACCGCCTTTATCCGGCAATACGGGATCACCGACCTGGTGACCTGGGCGGTACCGCCGGGCCTGCGCCCCGACGCCGTCAATGGATCATTGGAACGTTTCGCGACCGAGGTGGCGCCGCGCTTGAAGGAAGCCGTCCTGAACTGACCGTGGCGTCGATCGCTATCAGACCCGCCGCGGAAACGGCCACTGCGTTGCGTTATTGGCCGTACCGATACTTGTGCGATTATATAGCGCTAACAACTGGAACCAATTGTGCTGTTGCTGATTAAGCAGGAGTGTTGGGCGACAGTGCAGTTCCGGGTTAAGCCAGAACCCAAGGAAATAATTGTTTCCTCGGATTTGGTTTTGGGCAGGTCCGCTATGTGCTCAAAAGCGGTAGTGGTGACCGTCAATAATTATCCCTCATGGGCGTCCATAGCCCGCGACTGAGCAACACTAGCGGCTCTACGCCATCCGGATCCTGTATAGCAATTAAGTGATAGAAATTGCCAAAATGACCCAAATTTTTGCTGTGTCGGAGAGACGCCAGTACCACTTATTTAATGATTACTTTTTATGGTTGCCTGTCGTCGAAATCGTTTCGTACTAACTTTCTTCCAAGGGATAACAGAGCATGTCAGGGTCAGCGCAATCGATAGGATCGTATGCCTCGATTATCGAGAAGATGAAAGAAATGATCGACATGCACAAGATGTGGCTGGACGCGCCGGAGACCGGATGCCAGGCAGATTTTACCGAACTAGACCTATCGAAGTGGGGTTTTGCCGGCGACAGGCTCGAAAAATCCATTTTTGTCAGTGCCACCCTGGTGAAATCAAATTTCGCCCGAGCGGAACTGATGGAGTCGGATTTCTTTGCCGCCGATCTGACCATGGCAAACTTCAGCCACGCCGATTTGCGTAAAGTGGCGTTCTGCGGCGCACAATTATCCGGCGCAATATTTGACCATGCCAATCTGGAGGACGCTGATTTCCGAGGCGGCGCCATGATCCCAAATGCAAGCCAAAATACGGCAAGCATTGGCGTCACATCCTTGATGGATTGTGTTTTGGATTATGCAAACCTATCCCGTGCTAATCTTTCGGGGGCAAACCTGCAGAATACCAGCTTTCTGGGTGCCAATATGCGGGACGCCAAGTTGATCGGCGCCGATCTGTCCGGCACCGACTTTCAGAGTGCCGACCTGAGCGGCGCCAATCTTTCGAATGCACAGATGAGCAGCGCCGTTTTCAAGGACGCGGACCTGTCTGGCGCTACGTTGGATGGCGCCCGGTTTCAAGATACCGTGTTTCAAAATGCGAACCTCGATGGCGCCAAAATAGATACTATGGACATGCCCTTGGATTGGGCCACCGGCAACGGACGGGAGGTCGCCCTGGCGCTGCTCCAGGAACAAACCAACCGTGTGATATTGCATCATGAAAAGTGGTTGGAAACAGGCGGTACTGCCGGTAAACGCGCGGATTTTAACGCTCAGGATCTGTCCAGTATCGATTTTTCAAACCGGAAGCTGAATGGAAGTATTTTTCGAGGAACCATCTTGAAGGACGCCAGCTTCCGCTCGGCAATCCTGGTCATGGCAAATTTTAGCGGAGCAACCCTTCGCAATTGCAATTTCGAGGGCGCTGATCTGACCGGCGCCACGCTCTTCGATGCCGACATGAGGTCAGCACATCTAAAGGACATTACCACCGGACCTGTTGGCCTAAGGCCCAAAAAGGCAGGCGGTCCGCCACGGCAGAGGTTAACGGATTTCAGGAAAGCGAACCTTCGGGGCGCATCGCTGCCGAAATTCGATTCTAATTTCCATGGTCAGGGTTAGATCCTCCGTCTTCAGACGGACAGCTTCAGC
>JAPYPT010000161.1 GCA_029937535.1 Alphaproteobacteria bacterium | reverse complement strand
AAAGAGCAATTGAACCAACGACTTGGATCGCAAGAGCGAATCCAATTAGTTGAAAATTGCTCTAGGCCAAGGTAAGGCGCATATTCTCCCGGCCCATCAGGGCCCCGTCCCAGGCCATGCGGGCCTCGGCTTCCAGCAATTCCATGAACGGGTCTTCGTGATCGGGGTCGTGGTGGAAAATGACCAGCCGCTTGGCATTGGCCAGTTTGCACAGGCGCACCCCTTCCTGCCAGGTTGAATGGCCCCAGCCGACTTTGGAAGGGAATTCCCGGTCCGTGTACGTGCAATCGTAAACCACGACATCCGCATGATCGATCAATTGCAGGATATTTTCATCCGGCTTGCCGGGAACATGCTCCGTATCCGTGATGTAGCAGAAGCTCTTGCCGCCGTAATCAATGCGATAGCCCGTGGCATTGTCCGGATGATTCAACAACGTCGTGCTGACCTTGATGCCGTTGCCCAAGGTAAAACTGTCACCGGCGACGAAATCCTCGAACGTCATCTTCGCCTGCATGGCCTCGATCGGAACCGGAAAAGTGGGTTGGTTCATTTGACCCGACATGATGTCGTGCAGGCTTTCCTTCATTTCAAACAAATGCCCCGCCATGATGCGGAATTCGCAGTCCTCCTGAAAGGCCGGCGAAAAGAAAGGAAAACCGTTGATGTGATCCCAATGGCTGTGAGACATCAGAATATCGGCGCGGCGGACGCCTTTTTTCATCATCCAATGGCCAAAATTGCGCACGCCCGTGCCGCAATCGAAAACCACCCGCTGGCCGCCGCAAGAGACCTCAATACACGAGGTATTGCCGCCAAACATAACGTACTTCGACGAAGGGCATGCAATCGATCCCCGAACGCCCCAAAACTTAACGTTGAACCCCATTGGATTCCCCTAACGGCCCTATGAGAGATTCTACAACGTAATCAATGGGTAGAGATAACAAACTTAACACAAAACTACAAGTGTTCAGGCGGCCGCCAATTCCTGTTCGACAAGTTTCACCCAGTATGACGCGCCAATGGACAGAATTTCGTCGTTAAAATCATAATTCGGATTATGCACCATGCAGCCGCCTGGCTCGTTTCCAACACCATTTCCCACCCAGATGTAACAGCCTGGCTTGGCCTGCAGCATCCAGGAAAAGTCCTCCGCCCCCATGATCGGCTGTAAATCCCGCCGGACGTTTTCCTCGCCCACCACCTCCGCCGCGGCCCGATGGGAAATTTCGGTTTCTTCCGGAGAATTGATGGTCGGGGCATAACGGCGGTCGTAAGTGTAGTCGACGGTGGCGCCATGGGCTTGGGCAATGCCCCTCGCCACGCGCTCGATTTCCGCCTCCATGATGTCCTGCACCTCGACGGAAAAGGCCCGCGTGGTACCGGCGATCAGGGCGGTTTCGGGGATAACATTGGTGGTGAACCCGGATTGAAATTTTGTCGCCGAGATGACGGCCTGCTTCAAGGGATCGACCGTTCGCGAAACAATACGCTGCAACCCCATGATGATTTCCGAACCAATCAAAATGGGATCAACGCCTTGGTGCGGCATGGCGCCATGCGCGCCCGTGCCGTTGACGATGATCTCGAAAAAATCAGCCGAGGCCATCATGGGCCCCGGCATCAGACCGATCTGTCCGGCCGGAATGCCCGGCATGTTATGCAGGCCATAGACGTCATCGCAGGGAAACTGATCGAACAGGCCTTCATCCACCATGACCCGGCCGCCCGCCTCGTTCTCCTCCGCCGGCTGGAAGATGAAATAGACCGTGCCATCGAAATTCTTGGTTTCCGCCAGATAACGGGCGGCGCCCAGCAACATGGTGGTGTGCCCGTCATGGCCGCAGGCATGCATTTTTCCGTCATGGCGGGATCTATGGGGGATATCCGCCAACTCCTGCAAATCCAGGGCGTCCATGTCCGCCCGCAGGCCGATCTTGCGGTTGGAATCGCCACATTTCAGCACCGCCACGACGCCGGTTTTCGCCAGGCCGGTATGCACCGCCATGCCAAACCCGCGCAACTTTTCCTCGACCAAGGCCGCCGTGCGCACTTCCTCGAACGCGGTCTCGGGGTGGGCATGAATATCGTGCCGCCATTCCACCATGTCTTCATGAAAATCAGCAATACGGTTAATGACGGCCATGGAGCACTCCTCGTCCTGATTAGGGCATTTTCAATGCAGACTGCACCACCCGCTCCCCCGCCCCGCCCCCCAGTAATCATGATCCCAGTGGGTGGCCGGGAGGGGGAGCGGGCGGCCCGGCGATTCAACGTTAGTTGAAAACGCTAAAGCGGCCTGTGCAGCGACGAAGATGTACCCTGTAGACGACCCTATGTCATGGCCTAATGCGACATCATCACCGGGCAGGTCATGGTATGCAGAATTTCCCGCGTCGCGCCGCCAAAGGCCAGCTCCCGCAACCGGGAATGGCCATAGCCACCCATGACCAGCAGATCGATACTGTTATCGGCGACGGCCGAGAGGATGCTGTCGCCCACGCCCATGTCCGGCGCCACGATGTGACGTGGCGTGGCGTTCACGCCGTGGCGCGCCAGATGGGTGCAGATATCGGCGCCGGCGATGTGATCGCGGTCTTCGGGATTGACCGAATACACGATGACCTCCTCGGCCTGTTCCAGTATCGGCATGGCGTCATGCACGGCCCGGGTCGCCTCGCGCGTGGCCCGCCAGGCAACCATGACCCGACGGCCGATCTGACTTTGATTTCCGGTATAGGGCACGATCAAAATTGGCCGGCCCGAGGCCATCAGCAACTCTTCCGCCAGGCCATCGGTCACCGCCGGACTGTCTGGATCGGGCTGTCCGACCACCAGCAAATCCGAATAACGCCCACACAAGGTTACGGCGTCGGCGGGGTCGCCTTCCATGACGCGGAATTCCGCCACGATATCCTCGCCGGCCGTGGCGGCATCGAATTCAGTGCGCTTGTCTTCGCCATCGATACGAATTTCGTTGTAGCGCTGTTTGATTATTTCGCTGGGCAGATCGGTCTGTACGAATCCGGGTATTGTTGGATAAGTCAGCACATAGACGCCCGTAAGCCGGGCGTTGAATTGCTTGGCCAATTCCAAAGACGCGTTCAAGCGCCGGGCCGCATGGGTATCTTCACCTTGATGTACGACAATGTCCTTGAAGGTCATGGTTCCATCCCTCCCGTTTCGCAGCCGGTTCGGCACCGGGGCGTCTCACTATTGAGATGGATATGATTGCAGCTATATCCAGATTTAGACTTGACCTAGATCAATCCAAATCCGCGACAAAGCGGCGCACCCGCTCCAACGCGGCCTGCAAGGCCATGACCTGTTGGCCGCGAATTTCGCCATCCGCATCCTGCAACGCCTCCGCCGCCTCCGCCAAGGCGGCAAGCTCCTTCGCGCCGACGCCCAAGGCGACGCCCTTCAAGGCATGGGCCGCCGCCCACCACGCCTCGCCCGATTGCGCCGCCCCCGAATGCGCGGCCCCCGAATGCGCGGCCATTGCGTCCACATAGCCCTGCGCGCTGGGTAGCAGCATGGTCAGCAATTCCAGCTCAAGGGCCCGGTCGCCTTGGGTATATGTGCCCAAATGCTCCAGATCAATGGCCGGCTGAGGCTCAGATGCCATTTCCCACCAATTCCCTGATCGCCTCCATTAAACGCTCCTGCGAGGGGATGACCGCCCGTTCCAGGGCGTCATTATATGGAATGGGCACATCCAGACCGCCGACGCGCACGATGGGCGCATCCAGATCGTCGAAGCCTTTTTCCACCACCAGGGCGGCGACTTCCGCGCCGAAACCGCCCTGTTTGCAGGCTTCGTGGGCAATCACCAAACGGTTGGTTTTGGCCACCGAGGACAGGATCAGTTCCTCGTCCAGGGGCCGCAGGGTACGGGGATCGAGCACTTCGACGGAAATGCCCTCCCGCTCCAGCACACGGGCGGCGGCCAGGGCGCGCGGCACCATGGCCATGGTCGCGACAACGGTGATATCCGTGCCCGCCCGCTTGATATCGCCCTTGCCGATGGGAATGGCGTAGTCCTGCTCGGGCACCGCGCCCTTGCTTTCCATGTACAGCATTTTGTGTTCCAGAAAGATCACCGGGTTGTCATCCCGGATGGCCGCGGTCAACAATCCCTTGGCGTCATAGGGCGTGGATGGCGCCAGGACGACCAGGCCCGGTACATGGGTAAACCAGGCTTCCAGACTTTGACTGTGCTGGGCCGCCATGCGGATGCCGCCGCCCTGGGGGCCGCGCACGACCAGGGGCACGGTCGGTTTGCCGCCCAGCATATAGCGGAACTTAGCCGCTTGATTGACCAGGATGTCCATGGTCAGGGCGACGAAATCGAAGATCTGAAGTTCCACCACCGGGCGCATGCCGGCGATGGCCGCGCCCACCCCGGCGCCGGTGAAGCCGACTTCGGTAATCGGCGTATCGCGGACCCGCTCGTTGCCAAAGCGTTCCCACAGGCCCTTGGTCACGCCAAAAATACCACCGGTCTGACCCACGTCCTCGCCCATGACAAAGACACTTTCGTCCCGCGCCATCTCGGCCCCCATGGCCTCGTTCAAGGCCTCGACATAGGTAATTTCCCGGCTACCGACCGGGCCGGGCTCGTCATAATGGGCGTGCGGGGAATACACCGAAGCCAGCATTTGCTCGACCGTCGGCTCCGCCCCCGCGCTGCCGAAATCCACCGCGCTTTCAATTTCCCGCTCGACCTGGGCGCCAATTTCGTTGAGCCGTTTGCGCGGCACGGTCTTTTCCGCCCGCATGCGCTCTTCCAACAGTTTGATGGGATCGCGGGCGATCCAGGCGTCGTATTCTTCCTTCGGGCGCGGGTCGCGCAGGTTGGCGCGCAGGGAATGCTGGCCCCAACGGTAGGTCATGCATTCAATCAAGCTCGGCCCCTCGCCTCGCCGGGCGCGCTCCACCGCCTCGCCGACCACCGTATAGACTTCGCCGGCATCGTTGCCGTCAATGGTCATGCCCGGCATGGCATAACCCACGGCGCGGTCGGAAATCTGCCGGGCCGATGTGGTGTCCCGGTACGATGTGGTCAGGGCGTATTGATTGTTCTCGCAAATGAACAGGATCGGCAGCTTCCAGATGCTGGCCAGATTGGCGCATTCGTGAAAGGTCCCCTGGTTCGAGGCGCCATCGCCAAAAAACGCCACCACCACCTGATCGCCCCCGCGCAATTTGACGGCCAGGGCGGCGCCGGTCGCCAGCGGCATGGTGGCGCCCACGATACCGTTGGCGCCCAGGATGCCCAGGGAGAGATCGGCAATATGCATGGAGCCGCCCAGACCCCCGCAATAGCCGTTTTCCCGGCCCATCAGTTCCGCCATCATCAAGCTCTGATCGGCGCCCTTGGCGATGCAGTGGCCATGGCCCCGGTGGTTCGAGGCCATGTAGTCATCATCCCGCAGATTGGCGGAAACCGCCGCCGCGATGGCTTCCTCGCCGATATAGCTGTGCGCGGTTCCCTTCACGGCGCCCTGCTCGAACAAGGTCATGGTTTTTTCTTCAAAGGCACGGATGCGGCGCATGGTGGTGTAGATGGTTTCCGCCGTCTCCGCCGAAAGCTTCACATTCGATGTTGCCATATGATCCAAGCCGCCCGCGCGGCCCCTCCCAAAGCCTGAAAATTTCTTACTGCGGAGCTTAGCAAGCATTCCGCCATCGTGGGAAGCGTCGGCGTGGGAAGCGTCGGCGTGGCCAATGAACCCGGGACGGCCTAAACTTCCATCATGTCCGATCCATTGAAAATTATTTTGCTCGGCACGGGCTCACCCCGGCCGACGCTGGACCGCCATCACCCCGCCGCCCTGGTGCAATGGGGCCGGGCCGGGACTATGCTGGTGGACGCGGGCGATGGCGTGGTCGGCCAGCTGTTGAAAGCCGGCATTCCCTTGGACGGGATACACAATGTCGCCCTGACCCACATGCATTGGGACCATATCCTGGGCTATCCCGCTTTCGTGTGGGGTAGCTGGAACGCCGGGCGCCAGAAATTGACGGTGACCGGCCCCCGCGGCACCCAAGCCATGCATCACCAATTGGTGGAGAGTTATTACCGGGAACAGGCGGAATGGGCCATTGATCTGGGCTTTCCCCGCGCCGGCTTCGACGACGTCACGGTTTGCGATGTGCCCGTCGGCTGGTCAACGGAGATCGATGGTTGCCTGGTCGAGGCCGGCCCCGTCTATCATCCGCCCATGCACGCCTTGGCATTCAAATTCACCTATCAAGGCCGCACCCTGGTGGTCACCGGCGATACCGCCAAATGCGAGGAACTGATCGCATTCAGTCAGGGTATCGACGTACTGGTCATCGATGCCTGCGCCATTGCGCCCGCGCCCGATCTAGCCCCCGCCCGCCAACGGATTATCGAACGCCTGCACGAATTCCACGCCAGCCCGCAGGATTGCATCGATATCGCGGTCCAGGCGGATGTGGGCAAGGTGGTGTTGACCCATCATCTGCCGGGCGCAAAACCGGAATTCGATGCCTCCGCCTTTAACGGCGAAGTCATCATTGGCAACGATTTGGACGAAATCAAAATATCGTAGGATATGGCGAACTCAAGCGTCTGGAAGACCCGCCGCCGCCAATCCGGCGGCAAAACGTTCCGCCGCCCCCTGATCGGCGAACTGCGTCGTCCTGACGGTGCCGGCGTTGAGCGTGGGATAGGACTGCAACAGATCGGCGATGCAAGCCCGCGCCTGGGCCTCGGCGCCCGCATGCCAATAGATGCTCGCGGCAATCGGCATATTGCGTTCCAATTCCGGAGCCAGCCGGACCAGACGGCGAATGACGTCGGCGGCTTCCTCGTCCTCGCCACCAAGAAAATGCGCCAGCGCCAACTCGCGCAGATGGCGGAAACGATGGGGATCATCCTTGTTGGCGGCGATGGCGCGGTTTAGTTGGGCCATGCCCTCGTCACGGTCGCCAAGATGACATTTGGCGATCCCGGCCATGGCCTGAGCCTGAGTAAAATTCGGATTTGCCGCCAAGGCGATTTCCGCGTGCATGAGCGCATCACGAAAATTTCCCAGCAAATCATGCTCGCCGATCGCCATGACCAGATGGGCAAAGTAGCTTGATTGATCCAACCCCGCCGCCAATTTGGCCTGGGTCAGCATATCCCGGCGCGCCTCGGGCGAAACCGACAATGGCGTGAACTCGTGCCGCCAATAAAGGCAGGCCACCATCATCGCCTGGGCCATGGAATTTTCCGGTGCGCGTTCAACGGCAATGGCAAGAACTTGGGCCGCGTCATCGTTATGGGTATAGGAGCGCACGAAAAAGCCCGCCGCCTTGGACAGCAGCTCGGGCACGCTCAGGCTTTCGTTGTCGGAGCCCTCCAGCGCCTCGAACTCGAGAGATTTGAGCTGAATGCGCAGTTCCGAAACGATCGATTGCGAAATATCGTCTTCAAGATCGAAGATATCGTCCGCCGTGCGGTCGTAACGCTCCGACCAGACTTGCGACTCCTTGAACAGATCCAGCAGGTTAAAAGTCAGCCGCAATTTATTTCCGGCGGCCCGGATACCCCCTTCCAAAAGAAAATCGGCATCATCGGCGCCATGTTCGGCCGTCGTGGCGACGATCAAGGCGCTCTGCCGCGCCAGGCCGCCCAGGATGACGTCGCGCAGGCCTTCCGCCAGGAATTTCGTTTCATCATCGCCGCCGACGACCTTGATTTCGCCAACCGCCACCCGCGGCTTGCCGCCCGTGGGCCGGACCCGGCCGCCCTGGGACGGCGCGGCGTCAACCGCCTCGCCGCCTTCGCCCAGATGGTAGATGTTGACCGGTTCTTCGATGTTCTTGAGTTGCTGGCTGCCGCCATCGAAAAACAATAGATCCAATTTGCGCCGCACCTCTTCGTAAACCTTGGCGGATACGCAAATGCCGCCCGGTTTTGCCACCGCCTCCAAACGGGCAGCGACGTTCACGCCGTCGCCGAACAGATTGTCGCCGTCAATGATGACATCGCCCATGTTGATACCGACGCGAAAACTCATGCGGTGTTTTTCATCCACCGTTTCGTTGCGGTCGTCCAGGAATTTTTGAAATTCGTGGGCGCACAGAACCGCCTGCACGGGGCTGGAGAAATCAACGATGACGGAATCGCCGACACTGCCGAAGACGCGGCCGTAATGTTCGGCTATGCCGCCGTCGATGATGGCGCGGCACGACTTCAACGCCGCAAGGGTGGCCCCTTCATCGTTGCCCATCATCTTCGAGAAGCCGACGACATCGGCCGCCAGAATGGTGGTTAGTTTACGCTGCACGCCACTGGTGGATGTTTCTGACATTAAGCAAGACTATCCCACAATTTCAGGGAAGTTAAGTCACGGCAAAGTGACGCAGGCGGCCACTCACTCATCGACCCAGAAAATGCCTCGGCTTCAAAACACCACATGAAGTCTTCTCAGAAGCGAACCGTGGTGCGTTTGACGGGTGAATCCGCCGCAGGTTAAAGGCGGGATGGATTTTTAGGTTTTCCGCCAACGCCGCCCGTACCTCGTCAACCCCCATGAGGCGGGAATAGCCAACCACGTCCGCCGATACGATAGCGGCCAATCTACGCTGTGTGTTCTCCGACATGGACGGGAGTTTACCGCCATCAGTTCAGCTAATCCATGTCGGAACTAAGATGGTACCGAAAACCGCAGAATTTCTCCCTGTGTCGGGAACACATAAGCCTGTTGGCCCGACACTGAATTGGCCGGATCACGATAGACCGGCGAAAGGCATTTGCGGCCCAACAGATTATCGGGTGATTGAAAACAAACGCGGTCATCTTCCACGGTAATTTTCCCGGCCACCGCCGGCACCTTTTTCTGATTTGCTTTTCGGTAGTTGCCGGCATTGTCCACAATCAATTCAAACCAGCCAATCCTCTCGCTTTCACCGCGAATGCTCCGACCCAGAAACAGTTTTTCGATTTCAGTGCCATTCAGGCGGTTCGCCTCATCGCCCTGAAACCCAAAGGGCCATTCCGGCACGCCCGCCATCCGCATGGCGCCAAGAAGATCTTCCCGATAGGACGGCGCATAATTCTGAGAATACACGACGAATAACTGCACGTTATAGGGCGGAAACAACTTTAGGTTTTCCGCCAATGCCGCGCGCGCTTCCTCCAAACATCCCAGCCTGGCACCGCTGCAGATGACGCCGTTGTGGCCAAGAAAGGATTTTGGTGAAAGGGCTTCCACCTCCCGGGCAATGGCGAAGGATTTTTCATAAAGTTCATTGCCATAATAGACACTCATCATGAAATCCTGTGAGAGGATATCCGGCTTCGGGTCCAGCAACAAAGCCGCTTCCAATTCCGTCAAGGCCTCCGCCGGCCGGCCTATATTATTCAAGACGTTGGCCAACCTGTAACGCGCCTTTGCATTATTCGGTTCGGCGGCGACAATCTCCCGCATCATGGCAAGCGCCTCGTCAGACCGTCCATCCATGGACAGAAACAATACCCTCACCTGCAGGGCGCCGGCGTGTCCGGGTTGCAAGCTCAAGGCCCTGGCGATGGATTGTTCGGCCCGGCTTCGCGCCTCGGACGAACTTAGAATATCGATGAAGCTGGCTCTCCAGACCAGGGCCGCCGCCCAGGCATCGCCCGCATAGGCATCGGCGAAACCGGGGTCCAGAGTGATCGCTTCTTGAAAAAGAGACAGCGCCGCCGACAAATTCTCCATATCGAGTTGGCGGGTAGCCTGTTGGGCGCGCAGATAGATATCATAGGCCGCCTGATTGGCGGTCGGCGCCTGGCGGGACTGGGTTTCGAGCGCGCTGCCGAACGCCGCCTTCAAGGCCGCGACGATTTCACCCGTCACCTCGTCCTGCAAGGCGAAGATATCCTCCATTCTGCGGTCGAAAATATCGGCCCAGATATGGCCCCCCGTCGCGGCGTCGATCAACTGGGCATTGATGCGGACCACATCGCCGCCCCGGCGCACGGAACCTTCAAGGACATAACGCACGCCCAATTCCGCGCCCACGTCCTGGACCTTCACGTTGACGTTCTTGTAGGTGAACACGGAATTGCGCGCGATCACGAACAGGCCGTCAACATTAGAAAGATGCGTGATCAGATCATCGGTCATGCCGTCGGCGAAATATTCCTGTTCCTGATCCGAGGACATATTGGCGAAGGGCAGCACCGCGATGGAGGGTTTGTCGCTTACCGGCGCCAACGTTTTCGCTGCCGCCGGCTGCTCCGGCGTCCAGCGCCAGACCTGGATGGGACGGGCGATGTTCTTGAACTGCTGTTGCCCGCCATCCTCGAATTCAACATGCAGCAAGCTGCCCAATCCCTCGCGGGCGATGCCTGAGAGGGCCAGACCACCCACGGCGCTGACCTCTTGCAGGCGGGCGGATACATTGACGCCGTCGCCGTGAATATCCTCGCCCTCGATAATGATGTCGCCCAGATTGATGCCGATGCGAAAGGTAATGCGCCGCGCCTTCGCCACATCGCCGTTACGTGCGGCCATGGCGGTCTGCACGTCAATTGAGCATTTGACGGCGTTCACGACGGATGGAAATTCCAACAACAACCCATCGCCCATGGTCTTGACGACGCGGCCGCCGTGTTCGGCGATCTTCGGGTCGATCAATTCCTCCCTGTGCAGGCGAAACGCCGCCAGCGTACCGGTCTCGTCCGCGCCCATGAGGCGCGAATACCCGACCACATCGACGGAAACGATGGCCGCCAACCTGCGCTGTGTGTTCTCCGACATGGACGGGAGTTTAACCGCTTGCGGGAAATATCCCTAGCAAAGCGCGGCGCGGCGGCGCTGAATGGTGATGAAAAGGGCGCCGACGATGACCAGATTGATGACGCCCGCCAACGCCGCATTGGCATAGGCAACGGTATAGTCGCCCGTCAGGTCGAAGAAGACACCACCCTGATAGCCGCCAACCCCATGGCCAACCCAGGCAAACAATATGACAATTCCCAAGGCGGAGGCCCGCTTCGATACCGGCGTCAGAATGCGCACGCAGACCAGAATTCCGGTCATCACGCCGGCGTAACCGAATCCGTATATGGCGGCAAAGACGTAGAAGGCATCAAGCGAGTGAAACTGCAGAAAGGTAAAAACCAGCACGGTCTGCCAGCAGGATGCCGCCATGTAGGCCTGTACCCCGCCAATAACATCAGCCAGCTTGCCGAACGCGAGGCGGCCCAGAATGGCCGATATCAGCATCACCAACATGACGCTGCTGGCATCCTCCAGGGGGATTCCACGATCCTGTATCAGCGGCACCAGATGCATCAAGGGCACCGACATGCAGGTGCAGCAAAATACCACCGCGATACTGAGCCAGGCGACCACCACATTGTGCGGCAGCGGCACGGCCGTTTCCGCCGCGCCGTCCCCATCACCAGACAACGCCACCGCCTCGTTATCAGGTGGCTGACGGATCAGCATCGCCAGTGGGATAAGGACCGCCAGGGTCACCACGCCCAAGGTGATCAAGGTGTCGCGCCAACCGACGGCGCCGATCAAAATCGCACTGGCGAACGGCACCCCGCCCTGCCCCAATGCCTGGCCGGCGGAGGCGATCCCCAAGGCCAGGCCCGCGCCGCTTTTGAACCAGTTGCCCACGCAGGCCACGAGCGGGGTGAAGAGTGAGCCGGCGCCGAGAAAACCGGCCACGAAGAACAGCACATAAAACTGCCACAGAGCATCCGCCCACGCGGCGGCCAGCATGCACGAACCCAGGACGGAGGCGCCAAGCAGACTGACCCGCCGGGTCGAGGTGCGGTCGGCCAGGCGGCCCATGACAATGCCGCCCAGCGCCAAACCGATCACGCCCGAGAAATTGATCAGGGAAACGGCGCCCCGTTGCCAACCGAACTCTTCATTCAGGGGTATCAAAAACACCGAGATGCCGTTGACCATCACGCCCATGCCAAACGCCAGCATGATAGCGGACACGGTTACGATGACCCAGCGGTACACAGGCTCGGGCGCGGGACTTTCAAAAACGGCCATTATCTTGAACTCAAAACCACTCTTATGCGAACAATGACATTATACCCATGCGCTTAGAATTGCTTATCACGGTGCCCGCCGCGTAAGCGGAGCAAAACACCGGGCGGATCACTAGTGAAGTCTGCCGCCGCCCCTCAAAATGTAATGCCCCCGCAGGCGGGGATCCAGCCAGGCTATCGCCTTTGCGAGAAGGCATCTGGGCCCCTGCCTGCGCAGGGGCGACGCATGTGTTGATTATGGCAATGTGCACCTAGCGTTCCCGCTCCGTTCTGCGTAGGGTCGCGCCATGGATCCGACCCTCATTGCCATCATCGTACTCGTCCTCGGCCTCGCGCTGGGATATTTCCTCGGTCACCGCTTCGGCTCCGCGCCGGTCAAGGAC
>JAPYPT010000456.1 GCA_029937535.1 Alphaproteobacteria bacterium | reverse complement strand
CACCTGATGCCGCAGTCGGGCCTCTATATCGTCGGCGAGCATTTTCAGGCCGTGGACCACCAGTTGATGGCGCCTCATGGCGCAAAACTGGAAGATATTCGCGAGGTTCATAGCCACATTCACGCCCTGCCCCAATGCCGCAAGTTGATCAAGGAACTGGGGATAAAGCCCGTGGTCCATGCCGACACCGCCGGGGCCTGTGAAATGATCGCCGACAAGGGTGATCCGACCCTGGCCGCCATCGGCTCCCCCCTGGCGGCGGAGATCTATGATCTCGATATTCTGCGCAAAAATGTCCAGGACATGGGCAACAACGTCACCCGTTTCATCATCCTGGCGCGGGAGCGGATCACGCCGCATCCAAAGGATGGCGCTGCCATGACCACGATTGTTTTCCAGGTCCGCAGCGTGCCGGCCTCGCTGTATAAAACCCTGGGCGGTTTCGCCACGGCGAATATCAATATCACCAAGCTGGAAAGCTATATTGAGCCCGGCACCTTCGAACAGGCGCAGTTCTATGCGGATTTCGAGGGCCACCCGGAGGATCAGCGTGTCGCCTGGGCATTGGAGGAGGCGCAGTTTTTCTGCACCCGCCTGCAAATCTTGGGCACCTATCCGCGCAATTCCTTCCGCCACGACAAGCGCACCGATTACGAAGCGCCCCATGTCAAAAGCTGACGTTTAGGAATGAAGTCCGCCCGCACGATCACGGTGATCGGCTGCCATGCGGAGGGCGAGGTGGGCCGTGTTATCACGGGCGGTGTCCTGCCGCCGCCCGGTGACAGCCTGTTTGAACAGCGGGAATATCTGCGTACCCAGGATGACGGTTTGCGGAAGTTTCTGTTGTACGAACCCCGCGGCGGCGCCTTTGTGCACGCCAATCTGATCGTGCCGCCGAAATCACCCGGCGCCGATGCGGGGTTCATCATCATGGAGCCCACCGATTATCCGCCCATGTCCGGTTCCAATTCCATCTGTGTGGCGACGGTCTTGCTGGAGACCGGTATGGTGGAGATGTTGGAGCCCGAAACCGTGTTGCATCTGGATACGCCGGGCGGGTTGATCGAGGTGGTGGCGCAATGCCGTGACGGACGCTGCGAAAGCGTCCGCACCCGCAACGTCCTCTGTTTCGTGGCCAAGCTGGATGCGGCGGTGGAAGTTGCGGGCTTGGGCACCGTTATTTGCGATATTGCCTACGGCGGGGCTTTCTTCGCCATTTTGGACGCACCGGGCCTGGGTTTCGCCCTGCAGCCCGACGAGGCCCGGGAGCTGGTGGAAATGGGCGAGCGGATCAAGCTGGCGGCGGCGGAACAGCATCCCGTCAGCCATCCCGAAAACCCGAACATCCACACCATAACATTCACACAGTTTGCGGCCCCTTTGATAACCGATGGAGACGGGCGGACGGTCGGGCGCAACACGGTCGTCATCTCTCCGGGCAAGCTCGACCGCTCGCCCTGTGGCACCGGCAGTTCAGCCCGTTTGGCGGTATTGCATGGGCGCGGCCAGATCGGGTTAGGCGAAACCCTGGTCAGCCAATCCGTGTTGGGGACCGAGTTCCATTGCCGGATCGAGGAAGACTGCCAGGTCGCCGGCCAACCGGCCATTCTGCCCAGCCTCCAGGGCCGGGCCTGGATCACCGGCAGCCACCAATACAGCCTGGACCCGGACGATCCGTTTCCCCAGGGCTATACCCTGTCCGATACCTGGTACCGGGCGCTGGACTAGATCGCCGTTATGGAAACCTGGATCTGGATTCCCATTACCTTTCTGGCCGCCTTCATGCAGGCGGCGCGGACGGCGGGGCAAAAACACCTGACCAAGGATTTCACGGCGGTGGGCGCCTCCTACGTGCGGTTTCTGTGGGGCCTGCCGTTTGCGCTGGTTTATCTTTTTTTCCTCATGCAATCGGGCGGCCACGAATGGCCGGATGCGGGATGGCGGTTTTTTGTCTTCTCCACCCTGGCCGGTCTGTCGCAGATTGCCGCCACCATCCTTTTGGTCTTTCTGTTCTCTCTACGCAATTTCGCCATCGGTTCCACTTACGCCCGCACCGAGGCCTTGCTGACCGCCATCGTCGGCGCGGTTGTCTTTCACGAGGCCCTGGCGGGCGCCGGCTGGCTGGCCGTCGCCCTGGGCGCCCTTGGCGTGGTGATCATCAACCTGGCCCGCACCGGCATCGCCGGTGAGACCTTTGTGCGGCGGCTGTTTCAGCCCGCCGCCGGCGTCGGGCTG
>JAPYPT010000455.1 GCA_029937535.1 Alphaproteobacteria bacterium | reverse complement strand
CTTGAAGCGCGTGGGCGAGTAGCCCATCACCACAACTCCGTGCTTGGCGCTGATGGCGTTGACGGTGCCGTAAATGTCTTTGTCTTGTGCCCACATTTTTTCGCCGGTCTTAGCGTAGAGCGAAATCAGCCGGCCGGGGCGCTCGCCCTTGGGCTTGCCGTCACGGCGACGGTCGTACATCGCCACCGGCCGGTCGATGAGCAACACGTTGCCGCCGCCGATGGCGATGGTATTGTGGCGCAGCGAATCCTTCGCGTCGTAGCGCCAGTCGATTTTTCCGGTGGCGGGATCAATGGCGAAAAATGAAGTGGACTCGGTGAGTTGTTTTTTCATATCGCCGCCGGCCACATAGCGGTAAGTGACGACGTGTTTCGGGTTGGACAGCGAGCCGAAGAGTTGGCCGTCCACAAATGCGATGTATCCCCACGTGCCGGGCTTGCCGTTGGCGGCCTTGGGCGCGATGAATTTTTTGATGAGCTTGCCGGTTTTAATATCGATGCGGAGGCAATGGTCGTCGCGGCGAATGTACACGCTGTCGTCGCTGACACAGTAGTTGCTGCCGGTGCCGCTGGTGCCCATGAGGTCGTCGCCGTGATAGGCGCGCAGGATTCCGGGCAGCGAATACTCCCAGAGCTTGGTGCCGTTGTAGGCGTCCACGGCCACGAGGCTGTCGAGCCCCTCGGAGAAAAGCACGCCGCGACTGTACAGCGGCGAGGGCGCGCGGCCATGGCGCGAGGTCATTTCCTGTCCCATGTCGCGAAACCAAAGCATGCCCAACGGGCCCTTCACGAGTTGGTCGTCCGAGCAGGTGGTGTTGGCGGGGTCGGAATATTGATGCGTCCAACTCCCCGCGCCCTTGAGTGCGCCGCGTGTGGTGTGCTGAACACTGTCCGGCTTGCCGACTGCGTACACGCCGCCGTACGGCCGAAGCATCCGTTGCGCATCGGTCGGCGCTTTGCCGCCGGTGACGGTGCGTGCGGAGACAACTAGGTTCGCAAAATAATCCGGCAGCGGCGCGGTGTTTGGGTTTGAATGGATAATGGTGACGCGCGTTCCGTAAAGGCCGGCTGCGGTGAGTTTCGCGCGGGCCGTGGCGACTTTGGCGGGGTCGGATTCCACGCCGATGACGTGCAAGTTAGTGGCCTTGGCCAGCTCGAAAACTAATTGACCCTCGCCGCAACCCAAGTCCAGCGCGAAGCCTTTGGTGGTTCCGATTGCTTTGGCAATGTTTTTGGCAACCGATACAAATTTTTCATTGGCGACGTACGGCGTGAGATATGTTTCCGGCTGGATCACAAGAGCCTTTCGTGGGCTGCCGCTGAAGCAATATAGATAGCCTTCGTCAGTACTCACGAAAAGCCGCCCGCCCGTGGTCGCTAATCCGTAGGCCGTTCCCTTCACCGGGGCGCTCCAAATTTGTTTGCCAGTTTTCAGGTCGACCATTGCCACCTTGTCTTTGCCGCCGGCGATGGCGTGGGTTCCGGCAACGATGGTTTCCGCGCCCAGCCCGGCGAGCTTGGTTTTGATTCCGGAAACCAGGGCACGTTTGGATTGTTTGTTGCCTTTGCGATCGAGGAAATCCTTGTCGATCCATTTGAAAGTGGCGATGTCATTTACCGATGAGCGAACGAGGCCGCCGGGGATTGCGGCGATGGAGCCGCTGCCGAGGCGGTCGGCGCGGGCGCCGGATGCGCGGTTGAAGGCCGTGCCTTGGTTCAGGCAAAATTGGTCAGAGACGATGATGAGGCTGCCGCCGTTGGCGGTGTTGGACTGCAAATGGTAATACTGGAACTTGCCGGTCGCGCGGTCAAACGCGGCTGGAACGGAGCGGCCGGTGGCGACGAAGACGCGCTTGTCGGTGACCGCGAGATAGCCTTGCGAGGAGACGCCGCTGGCGGCACTCGCGCCGCCGTGCGGCTGGCCCATGTAGATGCTGCCGCTGGAATCATTTTTCCAAATTACTTTTCCGGTTTTGGCGTTGAGCGCGTAAACGTAAACGCCTTCCGTGGGCCAAATGCCCGCCGCGAAATAAAGTATGCCGTCGCGAATAGCTGCGCCGCCGCGCACCATCCAGCGCGAGACGAGCCGGCCATTGCCCAGCACCATTTCGTCATTCGGTCCGGCGCGCAGTTTCCAACGTAGTTTGCCCGACGCGGCGTCGAGGCAATAAAGATAGCCATCATCGCTGCCGACGAACAGTTGGCCTTTCCAATAAAGTGGCGCAAAGCGAATGGGC
>JAPYPT010000160.1 GCA_029937535.1 Alphaproteobacteria bacterium | reverse complement strand
GGCGGCCAGCATGGCCTGACGGTCGGCGGGGGTATGGGGCAGATAACGCATTAACTCTGTCCCGCGATCAGGGCGGCATAGGCCTCGGCATCCATCATTTCTTCCAACTCCGTCAAATCACTCAGACGCAGCTTGAAAAACCAACCCTCGCCCATGGCATCGGCATTGACCTTGGCCGGGTCGTCGGCCAAAACATCGTTGCTTTCGGTGACTGCGCCGCTGACCGGGGCATAAAGTTCGGATGCCGCCTTGACCGACTCGACAACCGCGATCTCTTCATTTTGTTTAACTTCACGGCCCGCCTCGGGCAATTCCACATAAACGATATCGCCCAACTGTTCCTGGGCGAATTCCGTGATGCCGCAGGTACCCATATCGCCTTCGATGCGCAACCACTCATGCTCTTCCGTGTAATAAATCCCATTCATGACCTAATCCCTTCTTCTTCTAACCGCGAAAATAACCGGCTGGCACGAACGGCATCTTCGCCACCCTGGCCGGCAATGTCTTGCCGCGCACCACCAGCCCCAATGATGTATCGATCCCGGCATGCTCCGCCGCGACGTAGCCCATGGCGAGGGGGCCGCCCAACGTGGGCCCGAATCCGCCCGATGTAACGGCGCCGATCACCCCACCTTGATGATCGACGATCTCCGCGCCCTCGCGGGCCGGGGCGCGGCCTTCGGGCAGGATGCCCACGCGCCGGCGCTTGGCGCCATCACGCAACTGTCCCAGGATGACCTCGGCCCCTGGAAACCCACCACCCGCGCGCCGGCGCTTTTGAATGGACCAAGCCAGGCCAGCCTCGACCGGCGTGGTTGCGCCATCGATATCGTGACCATGCAGGCACAGGCCCGCCTCCAGGCGCAGGGAATCGCGGGCGCCCAGCCCAATGGGCTCCACCTCATCCTCCGCCAGCAACAGACCCGCCACCTCCTCGGCCCGGGCGCCGGGCAGGGAAACCTCGAAACCATCCTCGCCGGTATAACCGGCGCGGGAGACGCGGCAGTCCACGCCAGCGATCTGGAATGCCGCGGCGGTCATGAAGACAAGCTTTTCCGAACCAGGCGCCAGCCGGGTCATGACCGCCGCCGCGCCGGGGCCTTGCAAGGCCAGCAAGGCATCGTCGCTCCGATGTTCAATCTCGATCGCCCCAGGCAGGGCCGCGCGCAAATGGGCCAGATCGCCATCCTTGTTGGCGCCGTTGACCACCAAAAACAGATGATCGCCGCCATTGGTGACGATCAAATCATCGATGATGCCGCCCCCATCGTTGGTCAGTTGGCTATAGCGCATGGCGCCGGGGCCCAGATTTTCAATATCCGCCGGCAACAGCGCTTCGAGCGCCTTGGCCCGGCCGTCGCCAAACAGACGCACCTGGCCCATGTGGGAGACATCGAACAGGCCCGCCGCGGCGCGGGTGTGTTTGTGTTCGCCCAGCACGCCCATGGGAAAATTCACCGCCATTTCATAACCGGCGAACGGCACCATTTTTCCAGCCAGCGCCACCTGCAAGCCATGCAGGGGTGTTGTCTTCAACGTTGCTTCAGAATGCGGATGGTCCATCCGATCCTCCAACAGGTTCCGGCGCGGCAACCACCATGGTCGCCACCGCCCCCAATCTGTCGTCGGACCTGAGAGAGTTCGTTGCCCCAACATCCGCCAGGATATTGACCCAACCTCGCCCCTTCGGTGTAGCGCGTGTTCCGCGTCAGGGCAGCCCGCCCTTGACGCATCCGTGGCCGCGCCGGCTTTCCAGAGTGACATCCCCCCGCGGTCCATGGGCCTGAGAGTTTGCGGGGTGCTTGCTCCTTCGGCGCCGGCCATGCATGGCCGAGCTCTCCCGCGGGGTTCATCTGTCTGGCCGCCCGTGCCGGCACCACAAACCAGGCCCGGGCGTTAGGGGAATGATAAGGGGCTGGCGGCGGGTGTCAACGCCGCATCGGGAACATCGATGCTTGCAATCAATCAGCCGGCGGTTTGTTAACGCTGCTACCTGCGGCGACCGCGGTTCTGTTTCAATTGCTGCTCGGTCAATTGCAGACCAACGATGATTTCATAATCGGTGCCGCTTTCGCCCTTTTTCAGGAAGACGGTCTGTTCAATCTCTTCGCGCACGCCGGCCCGGCGGCGGCCGCCGCGGAACTCCACCTCGCTAGAGAAGGTTTTCTTGGCCACGATCTTTTGCGCACTGTCGATGATGGCGACAAAAAAGGGCACTTGGGCATTGCCACCCTTCGAGGCCGGGCCCCTTTGCGCCACGATATCGATCGCCGCCTCCACCCGCATGCGGTTATCGAGAAATTTGCAGGTCCAATTAACATCATGCACCTTGGCCTCGTACAGAACATCGATCAAATCCCGCCCGGGGCCGTCCTTGTATCGGGTCATGGTGACGGCCTCGTTCAACAAAGAGACACGGGGACAGACCTTGGCCTCTTGCGGGCTGAAAAAAGCACAGGCCGAGAGCAGCATGCCGGCGGCGGCGAGCAACATGGCTCGAGGAATGGACGCGGCCGCGGACTTGCCAACTGGTGTCATGTTTCTCATGTTAATTCGCTATTCTCCATTCCGCCAATTTGTACCAGAGCGCATTCGGAGTATATAGGGCCAATCGAGGCAAATTTGGGCATCATGAGCAACCGAGCGATCACAATTCTGCTGGCGGCGCCAAGGGGTTTTTGCGCCGGCGTTGACCGGGCCATTCAAATTGTGGAATTGGCCCTGGAACGCTATGGCCAGCCAATCTATGTGCGCCATGAAATCGTCCACAATCGCTATGTGGTCGAGGGGCTGGCCCGGCGCGGTGCGGTTTTCGTCGACGAGCTGGAGCAGGTGCCCGATGGCGGCATGGTAATATTTTCGGCCCATGGCGTGGCCAAATCAGTGCCCGATGAAGCCCGCCGGCGGGGCCTCAAATTTCTTGATGCCACCTGTCCCCTGGTCACCAAGGTACACCGCGAGGCGGAAAAACATCATGCCAAGGGCCGGCACGTGGTGATGCTGGGCCATGCCGGACACCCGGAAGCGGTGGGCACCATGGGACAATTGCCGGACGGCGAAATCACCCTGCTGCAATCGGCGGCGGAGGCGGAAACATTCGAGCCGCCGAAGGACGCTCGGGTGGCCTACATCACCCAAACCACGCTGTCGGTGGATGATACGGCGGCGGCGGTGGATGTGCTGTCGAAACGGTTCCCCGATCTTGCCGGGCCGCGCAAGGGCGATATCTGTTACGCCACGACGAATCGTCAGGCAGCCGTGAAGGCCATTGCCCATCGTTGCGATGGTCTGTTCATCATCGGCGCGCCAAACTCTTCGAACTCCCGGCGCTTGGTTGAAGTGGCCATGGGCGCGGGTTGTGACTATAGCCGCCTGATCCAGCGGGCCGGTGATATTGTCTGGGCTGATCTGGCGGATCGCCACTGCATCGGTATTTCCGCCGGCGCCTCGGCCCCGGAAATTCTGGTTGAGGAAGTCCTGGATGCGTTTCGTCAGCATTTCGATGTGCGGGTCGAGGAAATCACCACGGCCCGCGAGGATATGGAATTCAAGCTGCCGACGGAGCTGCGCTCCTAACGGAGCCTGGGACGCATGGCGGTCTATACGGAAATTGACGACGAGGAACTGCGCAGTTTCGTGGCGGAGTACGACATCGGCGCGGTTACCGGCCTAAAGGGCATCGCCGAGGGCGTGGAGAACACCAATTACCTGCTGCAGACCGACCGGGGCACCTACATCCTGACGATCTATGAAAAGCGAGTCGACCCGAAGGACCTGCCGTTTTTCCTGGGCCTGCTGGATCACCTTTCAACCCGTGGCGTCCCCTGCCCGCCCACCATCCACGGCCGGGACGGCAAGGCCCTGCGCCAGGTGGCGGGCAAGCCGGCCGCGGTGCAGACATTCCTGCAGGGCATCTGGCCGAAGCGCCCCGGGGTGGTGCATTGCGGCGAAGTGGGCGCGGCCCTGGCGCGCATGCATCTGGCCGGCCGGGACTATCCCCAAACCCGGCACAATGACCTGTCGTTGGACGGTTGGGCGGAACTGGTCGCGGCCACCGCCGGACGCGCCGACGAAGTCGCCATGGGCTTGGCCGATGAGATCGCGCGGGAATACGAGGATCTGTCGGGCCAGTGGCCCATCAACCTGCCCACGGGGGTAATTCACGCGGATCTGTTTCCCGACAATGTGTTTTTCATGGACGACAAACTGACCGGCCTGATCGATTTCTATTTTGCCTGCACCGACGCCCTGGCCTACGACCTGGCGATCTGCCTGAATGCCTGGTGCTTTGAGCGCGGGGGCGAATTCAATATCACCAAGGCGCGCCGCCTGCTGTCGGCCTATCGGCGGGTCCGCCCGGTGAGCGACGCCGAATTAGCCGCCCTGCCCCTGCTGGCCCGTGGCTCGGCCTTGCGGTTCTTGCTGACGCGCCTGTATGACTGGCTCAATCAGGTTGACGGCGCCATGGTCAAACCGAAAGACCCCTTGGAATACCTGCACAAACTGCGTTTCCACCGCCGCGTCGGCGGCCCCGGCGCCTACGGCCTGGATTAGCAGCCGTGGACCTGGTCACGATCTATACGGACGGCGCCTGTTCGGGCAATCCGGGACCGGGCGGCTGGGGCGCTTTGTTGCTGTTCGGCGACCATGAGCGCGAATTGAAGGGCGGCGAGCCCGCAACCACCAACAACCGCATGGAATTATTTGCGGCCATCGCCGCTTTGGAGGCCCTGAAACGCCCCTGCCTGGTCAGCCTGCATACCGACAGCACCTATCTGCGCGACGGCATCACCAAATGGATCATCAACTGGAAACGCAACGGCTGGCGCACCGCCGCTAAAAAACCAGTCAAGAACACGGACCTGTGGCAACGCCTGGAGGTGGCAATCGAGCGCCACGAGATCGCCTGGCACTGGGTCAAGGGCCACGCCGGCCACCCCGGCAACGAGGCGGCGGACGCCTTGGCACGGCAGGGGCTGGATGCCTACGGGCGGCTTTTATAGGGAATACTCCAGTTCCCCCCGCAAAAAAATGTCGGTTGCGAGAGCATTTTTGATATCCAGAGAATTACTGATCCGCCCGCTCGCCTCGCATATGAGCATTCCACTGATGCAGTAATCCGCCGACAGTCTTGGATATAGAGTCGAGATTAATAACATTAAAATTATGTTATATAAATATTTTCATATAAAAATCGCGTATTTATTTTAATTATCTATATTTTGCTGTATATAATAGCGCATGAGCAAAGGTAGGCTGATCGAAATTGACGCACCCACGGTGCGCGAGTGGATGCGGCGCGGCGAGGCCGTACTCGTGGACGTCCGCGAAGACCAGGAATATGCCGAGGAACGCATTCCCGGCACTCTGCCGTTCCCCTTGTCCCGGTTTGATCCCGGCAATCTGCCCGGCGAACCCGGCAAGAAAACCGTATTGACCTGCTTTATCGGCGGACGGTCAAACGAGGCCGCCGAGCGCCTGCTTGCCGCCGGACACAACGAAACCTTTCAACTGGACGGTGGACTATTCGCCTGGAAGGAAGCCGGATTCCCAACAGAGGCCTGAACACGGCTTAGCGCCTTCGCGGCAGCAAAAAACCCCGCGACTTGGCGGGGTTTTCCGTATTCGCTTGCGGCGCCGTAATCAGTTCAGATGCCGGCCCAGATCCGCCGTGGCGGCATCGATGAGGGCGTCGGCGCGGTTGCCTTGGACTTGTTGGGCGACGACGGCGGTGGCCGCACCAATGGCGATATCAATGGCGGCGTCGCGGACTTCCTGCTCGGCCTGGGCTTCGGCCATGGCGATCTTCTCCAGGGCGGTTTGTTGCCGCCGGGCGATGGCCTCGTCCAATTTCTTGGCCGCGTTGTCGGCCTCGCGCAGGGCTTCGTCGCGGGCGTGCGCGATAATTTCCTCGGCCTCGGCCAGGGCGTCGCGCTGCTTGCGTTCGTAGGTGGCCAGCAAGGCCTGGGCCTCCTCGCGCAACTGGCGGGCCTGGTCCAGCTCATCCGAGATTTTTTTCGCTCTATCGTCCAGGGCGCCGGTCAACATGGCGGGCACCTTGAAATAAAACAGAACTCCAACGAATATGAGAAAGGCCGCGCCGACCCAGAATGTGGCGTCCATTAACGGCTCCCCGCTGTGTTGTCTTGGATCGCGGCATCAACGGCGGCGTCGACCTCCGCCCTGGCCACCTCGGCGCCGATCAGACGCTCGGCGGCGGCCTGGGCCAGTTCAACGGCGACATCGCGCAGTTCCGCCAAGGCCTCCGTTTTGGCCGCATCGATGCGGGCGGCTGCGGCCGCGGCTTCCGCCGCCAGGGCTTCGGCCACCTCCCCATTACGTTTTTCCGCCGCGGCGGCCGCTTCCAGTCCGGCCTGAGCGATGGTTGATTGGGCCTTGCCACGGGCTTCCGCCAACGCCGCTTCGTATTCGGCGATCACGGTTTCGGCTTGGCTCTTTAGCTGCGCCGCCTGGTCCAGGTCATCGGCGATCCTGCCGTGCCGGGTTTCCAGAACATCGGCCACGCGCGGCAGCGCCACCCGGGCCATCAGAAGATAAAGCGCGATAAAGGAAATCACCAGCCACACCATTTGTGGCGCGAAATCCTCCATCCAAAATTGAGGCATGGTCTCGCTCCGATCTAGCTTCCCCGCCCCAGTCAAAAACCAGGGCGCATCATACCGCTGGGCATTGCCCAGCAGTAGACTAGAAGACGAACAGGATGATCAACGCCACGACCAGCGCGAACAAGGCAATGGCCTCGGTCAGGGCAAAGCCCAGAATGACCCGGCCGAACACGGCCTGGGCCGCCCCTGGATTGCGCATGGCGCCGGCCACATAGTTACCGAAAATCAAGCCAATTCCAATACCGGCACCGCCCATGGCGATGGCGGCCAGACCGGCACCTATAAGTTTTGCGGCATCTGCTTCCATGATGAAAAATCCTTCGTTAGCTAGGGTTGGTTTAATTAAGGCTTCGATTGGAGCGTGGGACTAATGCTCCAGATGAATGGCGTCATTGAGGTAAAGGCAGGTCAGGATGGTGAAAACGTACGCCTGCAGCACCGCGATGGCGACTTCCAGGCCCGTGAGGGCGACGATCAGGGCAAAGGGCAGTACGCCGAAGACGCCCATCTGCACGACGAACGAGCCGAACACCTTCAACATGGTGTGGCCGGCGGTCATGTTGGCGAAAAGGCGGACGGAATGGCTGATCGGCCGCATGAAATAGGACAGAACCTCAATCGGGACAACCAGGAACAGCATCGCCAGGGGCACGCCCTTGGGCACGAAAAAGCTGAGGAAATGCATGCCGTGCCGGGTGATGCCGATGAAGGTCGTCAACAGGAACACCGACAGGGCCAGCATGATGGTGACCGCAATGTGGGAGGTCACGGTATAGCTGTAGGGCAGCATGCCGAGCAGATTACACATGACGATAAAGCTGAACAGGGAGAACACGAAGGGGAAGTATTTCCGCCCCTCGGAGCCAATGGTTTCCTTAATCATATCGGCGATGAATTCGTACCAAAGCTCGGCCACGGACTGCCACCGGCCCGGCACCATGGCCCGGCGCGAGGTGGTCAAAACCAGAAACAAAGTGGCGACGATAACGGCGCCAAACATAAACGCGGCCGCCTTGGAAAACGAAATATCCAAGCCGCCCAGTTGCCAATCACTCAACCGTCCGATGACGAATTGATGCATCGGGCTACTATGTTCAATATGGCGATCAACCGTCACGCCGCTCTCCCCTCTCCGTCTTCGACTCCGCCGGCTTCGCCGCCGCCGGCCTTTGCCCTGACTTCATTTGCAGGGCTTCGGTCGCCTGGGCGTCCATGCGAAGCGCGGTTCGCACCGCGTTATTTATTCCCGCCGCCCCGCCGAGAAACAGGAACAACAGCATCAGCCACGGCTTGGTCCCGAACCAATAATCCAGGGCCCAACCGATGGCGGTACAAACCACGAGAGCGACGACGATTTCAATGGAAATCCGCCATGCCGCGCCCAGGCCCGCACCGAACTCCCGCTCCGCATCTTCCGAAGCCGCCGATTTCTCCAATCCCGCCGCGTGGCGGGCCTTGGAAATTCGGCCACCCAATTCATCCAGCGAAGGCTTTTCCGAGGAGGATGGACGTCGTTGATCGGACATGTTGCTCGAATGCTGCGACAGGGTCGGAAGCGGGCGCACGATACGAATTGACCCGCGCCCTGTCAAGGGCCAATGACAACCACCTAACTGTATGTTTTTATTGCGTTATCCTAGACTCCGGCATAATCACGCAACGCCTCAACCAGTGGCCCGGATACGTTCCGCGCGGGCCAGATCGACCGAGAGCAACTGCGACACCCCGCGCTCGGACATGGTCACGCCGTACAGGCGGTCCATGCGGGCCATGGTATAGGGATGATGGGTGATAATCAGAAAGCGGGTGCCGGTAATGCGGGCGATTTCGCCAACAAGATTGGTAAAGCGCTCCACATTGGCGTCATCAAGGGGCGCATCCACCTCGTCCAGCACGCAGACCGGCGCCGGATTGGTCAGAAAGACCGCGAATAACAGCGCCAGCGCCGTCATGGCCTGTTCACCGCCCGACAAAAGTGAGAGGCTTTGCAGCCGCTTGCCCGGTGGAGAGGCCATGATTTCCAGGCCGGCTTCCAGGGGATCATCCGATTCCGTCAAGCTAAGATGCGCCTTGCCGCCGCCGAACAGGCGCACGAACAGATCCTGAAAATGGCCATCAACTGTCTTGAACGCCTCCAACAAACGTTCCCGGCCCTCTTTATTCAAGCTGTAGATGCCTTGACGCAAACGGGCGATGGCGCCTTCGAGGTCCTCCCGCTCCGTCACCATTGTCGTCAGTTGCTCTTCCAGTTCCACCGCTTCCTGCTCGGCGCGCAGGTTGACCGCGCCCATATTTTCGCGCTCCCGCTTCAGGCGCTCCAATTTGCGCTCGGCTTCTTCCAGGTGCGGCAGATCGGCATCCGCCTCGATTCCGGCGGTGGCCAGAACGGCATCGGGTGAACATTCCAAGGTCTCCATGATGCGCCGGGTCACCTCGCCGCGCCGTTCCTCGCATTGTTCGACGCCCGCCTCGCCCCGCACCCGCTCTTCTCGCGCGCTGGCCAGGGCCGCCTCGGCCCGGCGCAACCCGGCGGCAAGTTCGCCGACCTTGGCCTCGGCCTGGGCCAGATCGTCGGCAGCCTTGTTACGGTTTTCCTCGGCTTCTTTTATCTGGTCCAACAAGGCCTGCCGCTGGGTCGCGATTTCAGCCGGCTTGCGCTGTAACAGATCCAGCTCCCGCCCGCCGGCATCGGCCCGGGCGGCTAATTCCGCCAACTGCTTCTCCGCGCCTTGGGCCCGGCGGCGCCAGCCTTCCAGTTCGCCGGCAATGGCCGTCAGGCGGCCCGCCCGCGCCGCCGCCTCGCCGCGCAATCGGTCGTGTTGACTGCGCCCTTCGACCAATTCCGTCCGCTGGCCCGCGACGTCCCTCTGCAGAACTTCCAACCGCTGGCGCAGATCGTCCAGGGGCGGCAGGGCGTCCAGTTGCCCCTGGGCCTCCGCCAGGGCGCTTTCACTCTCGTTCAAGTCGGCCTCTGTCTGGGCCAGGCTTTCCCGCACCGTGACCAGCCGGGCCGAGCGCGCCGCCGCGTCCCTTTCCGCCGCGGCCTGGGCGTTGCGTCCCCGCTCCTGCTCCTCCCGCGCCAGGCGTGCCGTCTGCCGGGCCGTGGCGCGGTTGCGCTCCGCCTCCGCCAGATTGTCCCGGGCCGCCACCAGGGCGTCCTGGGCCTGGGCCAAAGCCGGCGCCATTTGGGCGCGCAGCTGGCGCAATTCGGCCAACCGGTTGCCCTGGGCCAGGCGCACCGCGGCCGCCGTCTCGGCCCCCGCTCGTACCGTGAAGCCATCCCAGCGCCACAGGCCGCCGGCCGCCGATACCAGGCGTTGGCCATAAGACAATTCCGCCGACAATCGGTCCGCGTCCGCCTCGTCCACCACACCCACCTGGGAGAGGCGCCGGGCCAGGGCGTCCGGCGCCTTGACGTAGTTTGACAGCGGCGTCGCGCCATTGGGCAGTTCGGCCGCATCCGGGTGGAGCGCATAGGTACGCCAATGCATGGGCGCGGCTTCATCGGTGGGAACGTTCAAGTCATCGCCCAGGGCGGCGCCTAGGGCGGCTTCATAGCCAGGCTCCACCGCCACCGCATCGATCACGGCGGGCCAAAGTTCGGCGTCGTTTTTTAACAGCAACTCAGCCAAGGCCTTTTCCTCGGCCGCCAACTGGCCGTCCGCGGCCGCGGCCTGCTGACTTTCCTCACGGGTCTGGGCCAAGCCTTCCTCACAGACGCCGTGGGCGGCTTCGCGCTGCTCCAAGGCGGTGACGGCATCTTCCGCCGCCTGCTTGGCCTGGGCCAATAAATCGTTGGCTTCGCTTAAGCGGTCATCGTCCCGGGTTTCCGCCGTCAAACGCTGATGGGCGGCCTTGGCCTCCTCCCGGCGCTGGGACAGCCGGTCCAGGCGTTGCATGGCGGTGGCGATGCCACGTTGCAGCGCCTCGCGGCGGGCGGCGCCGTCGGCGACCTGACTGGTCAGACCCTGCAAGGCGCTTTCACCCTCCGACAGTGCCGCCGTGGCGGCCGCGACCCGTGTTTCCGCCTTTAGCCCGGCGGCGGCCTCATCTTCCTGCTGGGTCCGGATTTGTTCCGCCTCCGTCTCCAGCCGGGCCGTCGTCGCCGCCGCTTCCTCGCCCAGGCCGTTTTCCCGCTGCCGGTCGATCTCTATCTGCTTCAGGCGGCCCTGCAATTGCGAGGCGGCCTCGGTAATGCGTTGTTCTTCCTGATCCAATCCGTCGCGGGCCACGGCAAGCCGATGCAGGACGGCGGCCGCCACGGCCTCACCCTGGCGCAGATCGGGCAAGCCGTCGGCGGCTTCCGCATGGGCCGTGGTGGCCAGGGCCGCGGCCTCCGTCAGGCGGGCAACCTGGGCGTTGGCCTGGTTTAATTCCTCGCCCGCTTTTTCCAATTGCCGCTCGGCGCGATGAAACAGCAGGTGCAGTTGAATGCCGTCGAAATGACGGATCTGTTCACCAACCTTGCGGAAGCGCCGGGCCTGACGGGCCTGACGCTTCATGTTTTGCAACTGCGCCTCCAACGACTGCATGACATCGTCCAGGCGCTCTAGATTGTTTTCCGCCGCGCGCAAACGCAACTCGGCCTCGTGCCGCCGGGAATGCAGGCCGGTGATGCCGGCCGCCTCTTCCAACAGGGCGCGGCGGGAAATCGGTTTGGCATTGATGATCTCGCCAATGCGGCCCTGACTGACAAGCGACGGCGAATGGGCGCCCGATGCGGCATCGGCGAATAGTAACTGCACATCGCGGGCGCGCATTTCGTTGCCATTCACCCGATAGGCCGAACCGCTGTTCCGCTCAATCGCACGCACCACTTCCAATTCTTCCGAATCATTCAGGTTGGCCGGCGCCGTGCGGTCCTGATTGTCGATGGTCAGGGATACTTCCGCCAGATTGCGGCTGGAGCGGCTTTGCGAACCGTTGAAAATGACGTCATCCATGGCGCCGCCGCGCATGCGCTTGGCGGAGTTTTCGCCCATCACCCAGCGCAGGGCCTCGACCAGATTGGATTTGCCGCAGCCATTGGGGCCCACAACGCCGGTCAGGCCCGGTTCTATGACCAACTCCATCGGGTCCACGAAGGACTTAAAGCCGCTCAGCCGTAGTTTGGTAAAATGCACCTGGTCTTATCCCTGCTTATTCAAGTTTACTTCAAATACGTGGCCAGCAACGCATCCCACTTGGAAATGGTCATGTTGCCGTCGGTCTTAACACCGTTGACGATGAAACTGGGCGTCGAATTGACATCGAATTCCTTGTTGCCTTTCAAGCGGCTGTTCAAAATCATGTCGGCCAGACCCTGGTTCTTCATGCAGATCGTGAACCGCGCCTCGGTAAAGCCGCCCAGACGCGCGACCTTGGCCAGGGCCTGTTGCGGTTTGGCGGCCCGGGCCCATTTCGACTGGCTTTTGAACAACACGTTCAACATACCGAAAAAGCGCTTCTCGCCGGCGCAGCGGGCCAGCATGGCGGCCTGCAAAGCCAGCGAATCCAAAGGGAATTCCCGAAAAATCAAGCGCACCTTGCCGGTATCGATATACTTGGCCTTTAATTCCTTGAACGGCCCCATGTGAAAGTTGGCGCAGTGGGGGCAGGTCATGGAGGCGTATTCGACGATGGTCACCGGCGCATCCTTGGCGCCAATGGCCATATCGCCACTGGCGTAGGCCGGTTCCGCCGCCCGCCCCGGCGCGCTAAATACGAACAGCGCCAAAACCAGCATCAGCACCTGGGCAAATACCGGAAACAATACTCTAAATTGGGTCATTCAATCTCCTACCCACAAGAT
>JAPYPT010000159.1 GCA_029937535.1 Alphaproteobacteria bacterium | reverse complement strand
GAGAAATTGGAGCGGGCGATGAGATTCGAACTCACGACTTCAACCTTGGCAAGGTTGCGCTCTACCCCTGAGCTACGCCCGCGCCTGGATAGGCCCGGTCAGTTCCGGGCAGCCGGATATATACGCCATTTCACCAATCTTGCAAGTGTCTATGATGGCGGCAAACCACTTAGAGCATTTCCGCGTAAGAAATGCTCTGATTCTTAAGATTAGAGCAAATTTTCCGATCATTTAGAATCGCTTAGCGATTCACATTGGATCGGAATTGCTCTTGGAGGAACGAACCCATGCCCGCCAGCCCGGAAGACCTGTTTCAGCGCCTGGACGAGCTGGGCATCGCCCATGAAACCACACACCATGCGGCTTTGCATACGGTGGAGGAAAGCCAGGCAATCCGGGGGCAAATCCCCGGCGCTCACAACAAGAATCTGTATTTACGGGACAAGAAAAAACGGAACTGGCTGGTTTGCACCTTGGAAGACAAGGAAATTGACCTGAAACAGCTTTCCGATCGGATCGGGGCCGGACGGCTTAGTTTTGGTTCGGCCGAGCGCCTGGCGGAATTCCTTGGCGTGAAACCTGGCGCCGTGACCGCGTTCGCGCTGATCAATGACCCTGAATGCAAGGTAAATGTGGTCCTCGACGGCGCCATGCTGGCCCATCGACAGGTCAATTTCCACCCCCTGGTCAACACCATGACCACGACCATTACCTTCCCTGACCTGCTCCGCTTCGTTGCCGCCTGCGGTCATCAGCCCCAGACCTTGACGCTTTAGGGCATATAGTGGATTGAAGCGCTTGACGCCGCGCCCTGGCTGTCCTTGTATGCGCCTGCGCCAGTGAAAAGGAACGCCGTGATGGAACCGATAATTGGAGAAATGTCCACACCCACCGATGTGGTCAAGGACGGCGACACCGCCAGTTTTGCCGCCGACGTGATCGAGGCGAGCCGGGAGGTTCCCGTGATCGTCGATTTTTGGGCGCCGTGGTGCGGCCCTTGCAAGACCCTGGGCCCGACCATTGAAAAGTTGGTCAAGGCGGCGGGCGGCCAGGTTAAGCTGGTCAAGATCAACGTCGATGAAAACCAGCAGTTGGCGCAACAGTTGCGCGTGCAATCCATTCCGGCCGTGTTCGCTTTCAAGGATGGTCAGCCGGTGGACGGTTTTGTCGGTAACCAGCCGGAAAGTCAGATCAACGCCTTCATCCAACGTCTGACGGGCGACGCCGGCCCCTCGCCGATCGAAAAAGCCGTGGAGCAGGGCGAGGCGGCGCTGGCGGCGGGCGATCTTGATGGGGCGGCGGATATTTTCGGTCAGATCCTGCGTGCGGATGCGGAAAACGCCAAGGCGGTCGCCGGTCTTTGCCATTGCCTGATCGAGAGCGGTGATCTGGAGGAGGCCCGCGCCATGCTGGACGGGCTTGAAGGCAAACTGGCAAGTGATCCCGCCGTGCTTTCGGTGCGCGCGGCACTTGATCTCGCCGAACAATCGGCGGACGCCGGCGATGTGGGTGAAATGGCCGAATTCCGCGCCCGGTTGGAGGCGGACGGCAATGACCATGAGGCCCGCATGGAGCTGTCGAAAGCCCTGTTGGCGGCCGGTCAGCGGGAGGAAGCGGTTGATGAATTGCTGGAGTCCATCCGCCGCGAGCGCGCCTGGAACGAGGAGGCGGCGCGCAAGCAGCTGCTGACCCTGTTCGAAGCGTTTGGCCAGATGGACGAATTGACGATCTCGGCCCGGCGGCAGCTCAGCTCCATATTGTTTTCCTGATTGGGCATGGTCTGCACGGTATGACAGAGGATCAGACAAGGGAAGACGCGCTGCCGGCGCGAATCCCTATTTTTCCCCTCAGCGGCGTGCTGTTGCTGCCCGACTCCAAACTGCCCCTGAATATATTCGAGCCGCGCTATCTGGATATGGTGCGCGATGCCATGGCGGGCGACCGCATCATCGGCATGGTGCAGCCCTTGCCCAGGGAGGGCCGGAGCGACAAGCCGGCGGTCTATGATATCGGCGGCGCGGGACGCATCACGTCGTTCGAGGAGACCAAGGACAACCGCTTTGAAATTACCCTTTCCGGGCTGTCCCGCTTTGCCATCATCGAGGAATTGCCGGTGACCACGCGCTACCGCCAGGTGATTGCCGATTGGGACCGCTTTGCCGCCGACCGGTGGTCGGAAGAAGACGCCGTGGGCATTGACCGGAACCGCCTGTTGACAGCCTTGCGCGCGTATCTGGAGCTGGCGCAAATTCCGGCGGAATGGAATGCCATCGCCACGGCGGAAACCGGTCCGTTGATCGCCTCCCTGGCGATGATCTGCCCCTTTGGCCCGTCCGAGAAACAAGCCTTGCTGGAGGCTCACGATTTATTCGAGCGCAGCCGGATCATGACGGCATTGGTCGAAATGGCCTTGTTGCACCGGGCCAGCGGCGGCGGTGACGATCAGGGCGGGGATGATCACAAAATTCACTAGCGCATGTCGCGTTTAATTGAACGCGAAGCCATGCGCTAAAACCTTTAAGATAGAGCAACTTATCCGTATTCAATTGAATCCAATTGAATGCGGGTTGCTCTAGAGCAGTTGCGATCCAATGTGAATCACGAAGTGATTCTAAGTGAATGGAAAAGCTGCTCTATTCTTAAGAATCCGAGCATTTCCAATTCGGAAATGCTCTAACGATGGGAGAAGAGCCGATCATGAGCGATGACAGTCATGGCGCTGGGGGCGGCAATGAACCGGAAGCCATTCGCGTCGATCCGAAGCTGTTGGAGATTTTGGTTTGCCCCTTGACCAAGGGCCCCTTGGAATATGACCGCGAGGCGCAGGAGCTGATCAGTCACCAGGCTCGCCTGGCCTACCCTATTCGGGAAGGTATCCCCATCATGCTGGCCGACGAAGCCCGCAATCTCGACGATTGATCTATTCAATGTGTTAGACCGATTTCGGTATTGAATTGCGCAATCAAGGCTGCGACGGCAGCCCGGCGCCCATGCGCCGCGCCTGTGGAGCCGTGCGCTTCAGCGCACTGGCGTGAACAAAAAAAGTCTAGCTGGTTTTGTTTTGCGCCGTTGCCCGTTGCAGCAGACGGCCCAGGCAATTTTGTTGAAACGGCTTGCTCGAGATACCGGCATTCCGCGTGGCCGGCTTTTGGCCGCGCCTGACCGCATCCACGTGAACGACTTCGAAGGTACCGTCGTCGGCATTTTGGTATAAAAACAAATGCAGGACGCAACGCTTGGAAGAATACTGCCAAACTTCCGCCGGCGTTTCCCGCCGCAACCGGGTCGGTTTGCCGAGCAAACGGCTCAATCCATCCTGATCAAGGCCGATCAACTGCCGCAATTGCATCGCCGGACGCGGCGGCTTGCCGGGCGTTGGTTCCCGCCGTGCGGCAGGCTGTTGCGGCTTGATCATGGCGCCGCGGGCGGCGGAGCCATCGTTCAATGCCGCCGGTCGCCGCGTGCGGCCCGGTGGCGTCGCGGCATGGCTCTGTACCGCTCCGGGCGCCCGTGCCAGTGGCGGATGGGGCGCCGGATCATTGGTGCAGGCCGCCAACCACAGAGCGGCCAATAAACAACAGCAGAGCGCTAATCTAGCCCGGATGAACATAGGCGATGTGATCAATTGTCCTCGCCGATGGTCGCCGGCCGTACCGGGGTGACGGAGGCGGCGGTTCCGGCGGGCAATACCTCTACCGTGCCAACGAGTTGACCGCCCGATTCGATACACAGCTTGCCATAGCGGATTTCACCCTCGATCCGGCCCGTTGCCTTGACGGTCAACTCACCCCGTACGGTCAGGCTACCTTCGAAATTGCCGCTGATCGTGGCTTCTTCAATCACCGCCGAGCCCTTGAAGACACCGGTCTCGGCGATTTCAATTGATTGGGAGTTTTCCAAGGCGGCCTCGACCCTGCCCTCAACCACCAACTGATCACATGCCGTGATCTGCCCGTTCAATACGATATCCCGGCCAACAATCAGTTTGTTACCGTTTTCCGTCGTTTCAAGTAGGTTGCCGCGCATGGGGCCGCCCGGCAGATCGGGCAAGCGGCGGGTAATTTCCGGTCGAAACGCCGACGACGTGATGGGGGTGCCCTCTTCGTTAGCCATGGTCTGTTTCCTGTTCCTAGAGGTTGAAATCCCAAGACCCCACCTGTAGCGGCGAGGTGTCAGGACACGATTTCACTCGATGTCGAGCCCTGCAGTGCCTTGAATATATGCAACATGAACGCGGTCGCCAATATAGGTACGAAAAGATTTACAATCGGTACCGTGATCAAGAATGCGATGATGACACCGGCCAAGAAAACCTTCAATCCATTCGCCTTGCGCAGTTGGCGAGCCATGTTTTTATCCTGATGCCTTAGACTTACAAGCTCAAAATATTCCCGTGACAGAAGATAACCGTTTAAGCCATAGAAAATACAGGCAAAAATTGGCGGGATGAATATTGCCACCAAATAAATCGGCAAAACGAGAATATTCAGCAATATGGTCATGCCGATAAAGCGGATGGAAACCCCGAATGTCGTGGAAAAATCCGCCGACCGGCCTGGCGGGTCGCCGGGGTAGTGGCGCATTTCCACCGCTTCGGCAATGTCATCGAGAAATATGCCGCCAATGAGCGTCGCCGTCGCCGAGAATGTCAGTACCAATACGGCGAAAAAGGCCAGCGCGCTGCCTGCTTCAATAACGCTGTTAAGCCACTGCAGCCAGTCCGATTCGAAATATGTTACCTCCGGGACCGCGAAATAAAATAACGCGGTCAAGCCGGCAAACAGGCAGAGCGTGAACAGGACGCTTTTGATCACCACGCCGCGAAACACGGGATCGGCGAGTTGGCCCACGGTAAGGGTGGCGGCGCGGAATATCATGGAAGGTCCTCCTTGCCGGCGGTCATCGTTGCAACATCATTCAAAAACCTTTCGAGCAGCAATTCCTGAAAATGTAAGCACTTCCGAGGAAAATAGAAGGGCAGGGTCCGCCCCTTTGGAAATCGCCGCAACAATACAGCCCTATTTCACACGCGGGTCGATCGGTGTCTGCCACTGTAAATGCCAATTCGCCTCGAACGCCGCCGCCGCCGCAAGCAGCGCCGCCTCGCCCCGGGGCGGCGCCACCAATTGCAGGCCGACCGGCAGGCCTTCTTCGGTAAAGCCGCAGGGCACGGATACCGCCGGGCAACCGGTCGGCGTGATGACGAAGGTATGCATCAGCCAATCTATGTAGTTGGTGAACTTAACGCCGGCGACTTCTTCCAGGTAACGGGTCTCCACCGGGAAAGGCGGGGTCATCACCGTTGGCGTGACCAACAGATCATAAGTTTCGAAGAATTCGCACATATTAATATGAGTGCGCGCCCGGGACATCTTTGCCAGGGCGATGTCCTCGCCCGACAGCGCCATGCCGTATTCGTAGTTCCAGATCACTTCCGGCTTCAACAGCTCGCGATGCTCCGCCATGTGCCGATGATGAGAGGCGACAAAGCTGGTGCCGCGCAGAGCCAGGAAGGTTTCATGGGCGCCGGTGAAATCGGGACAGGCCTCGTCCACGTCCGCGCCAAGATCGCCGAATGACGCGGCGGCGGCCGCACAGATCTCCGCCACCTCCGGTTCCACGGGCGCGATGCCAAGGGTGGCGCTCCAGCCGATCCGCCGGGGCGGCTTGGCCTCCCGCGCGGCTTGCAGGAACGATTCGTTGGGCACCGGCAGCGAGATCGGATCGTCGGGATACTGCCCCACCATGGCGTCCAGCATCAGGGCCACGTCAGCCACGTTGCGGGCCATGGGACCGACGACGGACAGATCGCCAAAGCGGCCCAGAGAGGCCTTGGTGCCGCGCGGGCAGCGTCCGGGGCTGGGCCGGAAGCCCACAACGGAACAAAATGCGCCCGGAATCCGCAGGGAGCCGCCCAGATCGCTGCCCGTGGCCAGCCAGGACTGTCCCGTGGCCAGATTGACCGCCGCCCCGCCCGAAGAACCGCCGCAGGTCATGCGGGTGTCCCAGGGATTGCGGGTGGCGCCGAAAACTTCGTTAAAGGTATTGGCCCCGGCGCCGAATTCCGGTGTGTTCGACTTGCCGATAACCAGGGCGCCATTGCCCTCCAGGTTTTGCACCAGCAAATCCGATTCGGAGGAAATGCGCTCCCCATAGATCGGGGAGCCTTCGGTGCAACGCACGCCGGCCACGTGATGGAGGTCCTTGATTGAGATCGGCAGGCCGTACAGATAGCCCGGCCCCGGTTGTTCGGGATGCCCCGCCGCCTCGATCCGGACGGCGTTGTCCCTGGCCCGTTCCAAACACAGGGTGACCATGGCATTGACCGCGCCGTTGGTTGCCTCGATGCGTTCGGCGGCGCTGTCGATCGCTTCGCTGGGTTTGACTTCACCGCTCTTTAGCAGTTCCACCATGGTACACGCCGTATGGCGCCATAACTCGGTCACGGGCTTCCCTCCACTTCACGCCTCGATGCAGGCATGGCTTGCACCCTGCGAAGTGCCTTCTATACTGCGCGGGCCCAATATCGCAATAGAGAGACGCCGCAATGGCCGAAATCACCTATGACGTACTTGGCATCGGCAACGCGATCGTCGATGTTCTGGCCCCGGCCGAAGACGCCTTTCTTGAAGCTCATGACATGGTCAAGGGGTCCATGACCCTGATCGATGCCGCCCGCGCCGAAGAGCTTTATACCGCCATGGGATCTGGCGCCGAGCGATCGGGTGGATCGGCCGCGAATACCGTGGCCGGCGTCGCCGCCCTTGGCGGCCGGGCTTGCTTCGTCGGCAAGGTGCGGGACGACCAGTTGGGTCAGATTTTTGCCCATGATATTCGCGCCATTGGGGTTGATTTTCATTCGGCGCCCGCGACGGGCGGCGCACCAACGGCACGGTGCCTGATTTCCGTCACCCCTGATGCTAAACGCACCATGCATACATTTTTGGGCGCCTGCGTTGAATTGGGACCGGAGGATGTGGACGAAGATTTGGTCGCCGCCTCCGCCGTGACTTACCTTGAAGGATATCTGTGGGACCCCGATAGCGCCAAGGAGGCCTTCATCAAGGCCATGGGCGCGGCCCGCGCCGCGGGGCGCAAAGTCGCCTTGAGCCTGTCCGATAGTTTCTGCGTCGATCGCCACCGTGACGAGTTTCTCGACCTGGTGGAACATCACGTGGATATTCTGTTCGCCAATGAACAGGAGATTACCTCGCTTTATGAGGTCGAAAACTTTGATGACGCCATGCAGGCGGTGCGCGGCCATTGCGAAATTGCCGCCCTGACCCGTTCGGAAAAAGGCGCGGTGATCGTCGCCGGGGATGAGGTGCATGTGATCGATGCCGAACCGGTGGATCAGGTGGTCGATACCACCGGCGCCGGCGATTTGTACGCTTCGGGATTTTTGACCGGATTAACGATGGGGCTCGGCCTGCCCGAATGCGGCCGCATGGCGGGCATTGCGGCGGCTGAAATCATCTCTCACATGGGCGCGCGGCCGGAAGTGGATATGCAGGCCCTGATGAAGGAAAAACTCGGCTGACGGCGTCTTTGCCTGGACAAATCCGCCCTGGATTGGCATGAAGCCCTAACCGGCGGGAAAAACCGCCCTGAATCCCGAACTGACCGTAATTCCACGAGGCTTAAGTAATGCGTGATCTCCAACTGCCCGGCCGCTCCACCGTCCACTCCAGAAATGGCATGGCGGCGACCTCTCACCCCCTTAGCACCCTGGCGGCAATGGATGTGTTGCGCCGCGGCGGTAACGCGGTGGACGCCGCGGTGACCGCCTGTGCCGTGCAATGCGTGGTGGAGCCCATGTCGACCGGCATCGGCGGCGACTGCTTTGCCCTGCTGGCGCCAGGCGGCGGACCGGAGGTTATTGGCCTGAACGGCTCCGGCTGGGCGCCAAAGGCCCTGACGGCGGAACATCTGCTGGATCAGGGCATCGACAGCATCCCCGTCACCTCGCCCCATGCGGTCTCCGTGCCCGGCGCCATTGATGCCTGGGACATTCTGTTGCGTGATCATGGCACCATCGATCTGGATCAGGCCTTGCAGCCGGCCATCGACTATGCCGAAAACGGCTATGCCGTTACCCCGCGAGTCGCCCATGATTGGAACCGCAATGTGGAAAAGCTGTCAGCGGACCCATCGGCGGCGGCAAAATACCTGAACGACAGCCGTTCGCCGAAGGCCGGCGAGGTTTGGCGTCTGCCGGAACTGGCAAAGACCCTGCGGACTGTCGCCCAAAAAGGCCGGGAAGGTTTTTACGAAGGCTGGGTGGCCGAGGATATCGTGGAATATCTGTCATCTCTGGGCGGCTGCCATGCCCTGGATGATCTGTCCGAGATGCGCGGCGAATACGTCACGCCCATCGGGACCGACTACCGCGGCCATACCATGTTGCAGATTCCGCCCAACGGCCAGGGCATCACCGCCCTGATGATGTTGAACATCCTCGAAGACTACGACCTGGCCAGCCTGGACCCGAACGGCGTCGCCCGCCTGCATTTGGAGACCGAGGCCTCGCGCCTGGCCTATGCCGCCCGTGATCGATACGTCGCCGACCAACGGCAGGCGGATGTGCCGGTGGAACACATGCTGTCGGCGGAATTCGCCGCCGAAATGCGGGCCCAGATCAGCTCCGACAGCGCCATTGACGCGCCGGAGGCGACCGGCCCGGTCTACCGCGATACGGTTTACTTGAGCGTGGTGGACAAGGACCGCAACGCCTGCTCCTTCATCAATTCCCTGTTCATGCCGTTCGGCACCGGGCTGGCCTCGCCCCGCTCCGGCGTGATGTTGCAGAACCGCGCCTCGGGTTTTGTCGTCGAGCCCGGCCACCCCAACAACGTCGCCCCGCGCAAGCGGCCCCTGCACACCATTATTCCCGGCATGTGCATGAAGGACGGCAAGGTCGCCTATTGCTACGGCATCATGGGCGGCGGCTATCAGCCGGTCGGCCATGCCCATGTGCTGACCAATCTGATCGACTACGGCATGGACCCGCAAGAGGCCATCGACAGCCCGCGGGTATTCCACGTTACCGGCCGCCTGGATGTGGAACGCGGTTTGAGCGATGAGATCATGGCCGGCTTGGCGGCTCTTGGTCATGAAGTGGGGCGGCCCGACATGCCCTGGGGCGGCGGTCAATTGATTGCCGTCGATTGGGAAAACGGCACCCTCGCCGGCGCCTCCGATCCGCGCAAGGACGGTTGCGCCATGGGTTATTGACGGCGAAAAATATACCTAGCGCATGTCGCGTTCAATTGAACGCGAGGCCATGCGCTAAAACCTTTAAGATAGAGCAACTTATCCGCATTCAATTGAATGCGGGTTGCTCTACTGGTCCGATTTTGACGGGGAGAGCATTGTGGATTTCGCGCCGCGCATGAGCCGTTTTAAGCCGTCGCCCAGCCAGATCGCCTCGGCCCGGGTTCGCGATTTGCAGGCCGAGGGGCGGGACATCATCAAGCTGACGGCGGGAGAGCCCGATTTCCCCGCCCCCGATCATGCCAAGCAGGCGGTGATCGAGCTGATGGACCGCAATGAAATCCAGTACACGCCCGTCAACGGCACCCTGGCCATGCGCCAGGCGGTGCGGGCGAAATTCAAACGGGACAATGATCTCGACTATGCCCTGGACCAAATCGCCGTTGGCTCGGGTTCCAAGCAAGTGCTGTTCAACGCCCTGATGGCGACGGTGTCGTCGGGCGACGAAGTTATCATTCCCGGGCCCTACTGGGCCTCGTATCCGGACATGGTGAAACTGGCGGGCGGCACGCCGGTGTTCGTGTTGGCCGGGCAGAACGAAAAATTTAAAATGCGGCCAGAAGAACTTGACGCCGCGATCACGGCGCAAACCAAATGGTTGATGTTCTGCTCCCCCTCCAACCCAACGGGCGCGGCCTATTCCCAACTTGAATTGCGGGCCCTGGCGGATGTCCTTTTGCGCCACCCCCATGTCCATGTGCTGACCGACGATGTCTATGAACATCTTTTATTCGATGGCCGTGAATTCGCCACCCTGGCGCAGGTGGAACCGAAATTATTTGACCGCACGGTGACCGCCAACAGCGTCTCCAAGGCCTATTCCATGACCGGCTTCCGCTGCGGCTACGCGGGCGGGCCCAAGGACATCATTGCCAAGATGTCTAACATGCAGTCGCAAAGCACCGCCGGGGCCGGCGCGATGGGCCAGGCGGCGGCGGTGGCGGCCCTGAATGGCCCCCAGGAATTGCTGGCGGAACGGGCCGCGAATTTGCAGCGCCGCCGCGATATCTTGTTTGAAAAGCTGAACGCCGCCGTGGGGTTGAGCTGCGATCTGCCCGACGGCGCCATGTATATTTTCTGCTCCTGCGCCGGCGCCATCGGCAAACGGGCACCCGACGGCCGCATCATCGAGACCGATACCGACTTCACCATGTATCTGCTTGATGCGGTCGGCGTCGCCGTGGTGCAGGGAGAGGCCTATGGCCTGTCGCCGTACTTCCGCGCCAGCTTCGTGGCGCCGGAAGCGGACTTGATCCGGGGCGGCGATTTGATCCAGCAGGCCTGTGCGGCGCTAAGCTAAGAGTGAGGCGACAGGCCGAAAACGCATGCAATATACGCTTTCGATTTATGATCCAGGCCACTTTCACGCAGCGCTTTTGTTGTCCTTGCCCAGCCGCCGGGTGGCACCAACGGTACATGTTTATGCCCCGCCCGGCAGGGACGTGGAAAATTTCATCGCCCTGATCGAGAGCTTCAACCAGCGCCCAGACGATCCCACCAACTGGCGGCTGGATTGTCATATCGGTCCGGATGCCCTGGAAGCCATGATTGCGGAACGGCGGGGGGACATCGTCATCCTGGCGGGCCGCAACGGCCTTCGCCTGCCCTTGATGCATCGCCTGCACGAGGCGGGGTTCCCGGTCCTGGCCGACAAGCCGTGGCTGACCGACAGTGCGGCCCTGCCGCATCTCGACGCCATTACCGCCCGGCCGCCATTGGCCATGGACATCATGACCGGATGCCATGGCGTCTTCGCCCGGCTGCGCAACCGGGTGATCGCAACGGCGGAGGTCTTTGGCGCCCTGGACGGCGGCGGGGAGCTGCCGGCCCTTGAATTCACCTCCCGCCATCATCTCTTGAAAGTGGTCAACGGCCAGCTTCTGCGGCGGCCGCCGTGGTTTTACGATTCGAACATGCAGGGCGACGGTCTGGTGGATATCCAATCCCACTATGTGGATCAGGCGCAGTGGATCGTCGCGCCGGAGCAGCACTTCCAGGTGGACCAGGATGTGGAGATATTGGACGCCGCGCGGTGGAACCTATCCGTGCCGCTGGCTTTGTTCCAGGAAAGTACCGGGGAAACCCGGTTTCCCGAATACCTTGATGGCGCGGTCGCGGATGGCCACCTGGATCTGGCCTGCAACGGCCGGATCGATTATCGCCTATGCGGCGTTTGGGTGCGCCAGTATTGCGAATGGGGCCTGCGGGAAGCGGTGGGCGGCGGCGATATACATGGTTTCACGGCGCGGGGCGAGTTGGCGGAATTGACCATACAAACCGGACCTGAAACCGGTTTTCAGCCGCGTATGCATCTTGCTCTACACGGGGGTAGGAACATTGACGCGGCGGTGAAACAATGGCGCGCGGAATTTCCCGGTCTGGACGCCACGGCCACTGAAGGCGGTTATCGCCTCAGCCTGCCGGCGGGAGTGGAAATCGGCCATGAGGCGCAATTCCCACTTATGCTGGATCAGTTCCTCGATCTCGTCGAAGCCGGCGCTTGGTCCCCTGAACTGGCGGCCCGCATCCGTACTCGCTACACCTTGCTCGCGCGCGCCAGGGACCGCGCCCTCGGTTGAACGCCGCCGTCACGCTCTAACTTTTGTCTTCCAGCAGTTCGAGCCAGTTGCCGTCCGGGTCCTCGATCATGGAAATGCGCACGCCGGGGCGGACCTCTTTCGGTTCCACGGGCACATTATAGCCGGCGGCCCGGAATTTCTCCGTCATCCCGTCCAGGTCCTTTATGGTGATGGTCCAATAGCGGATACCGCTGGCTCCATAAGGCCCGCCGGTGTTGTCCGCTTTTTCCGGCGCCTCGTCCCGTTCGACGATTTTTACCAGCGTGGTGCCGCACATGAGGCGGTGCATGGTGCCGCCGCCGCCGGGAAACGGCGTATCCGCCACGTGTTCCAGACCCAGGGTATCGCGGTAGAACTTCATCGCCGCGTCGCCATCGCGGACAACGATGCCGATATCGATGGAGGCCTTGCCCAACTCGATGCTCATTGACGATTTTCCTCGTGTTATTTTTTTGTCGGTTTGATGATTTCGGGCGCGGGACCGCGATGCCTTCCCAGGCCGGGAACACATCGCGGAAACTGTTTGCCCTAGAGCAACCCGCATTCAATTGAATGCGGATAAGTTGCTCTATCGTAAAGGTTT
>JAPYPT010000158.1 GCA_029937535.1 Alphaproteobacteria bacterium | reverse complement strand
GCGCTTTGCCGGTCGGTGATCCGCCGTCCGGTAATCAAGGCCTCCAGGATATCCAGATCCTCCGCCGTCAGATCATCGAAACGCAGGGCGGTTTCGTTGTATTCAAGATCCAGGCGCACGATCGTCGCCATGACCTCGATACTCAAATGCTGGCCCTTGCGCTCGCCCGAGACTTTGATCAACAAGCTGTTTTCGATACTGCGTTGCGGTAGCAGGCCGTCGATGCGGATGCCGCCCAGACCCCAATCCAGGCTGTCGTATTCGACGCCATCGGCCTCCAGGGTCAACTGCAGCAGGGACAACCGCCGGTCCTTGCGGTGATTGCGGATGCCGCCCGATTTAAAACTGATTTTTCGCATGTGGACCTTTCCTGGACTGCAGGATAGGCCGCGATCGTTCACGAATGGTTAACTGGAATCATTGCCCTGAAAATGCCGTGCGCAGGGCCGCCGCCACCTGCTCAATGGCCGCCTTGCCCTGATCCACCGCATCGGCGAACGAAATGAAGCCGTGCACCATGCCCTCGTAATTGCTTAGTTCAACCGTTACGCCAGCCTCTTTCAGGCGTTTGGCATAGGCGATCCCTTCATCGCGCAGGGGATCATGTCCCGCCACGATGACCAGGGCGGGTGCGAGGCCCGAAAGATCGTCGGCCAGAAGGGGGGAAAATCGCGGGTTTTTGGCGTCTTCCGGTTCCGCCATGTAGTGGTCGTAGAACCAAAGAATATTGCCGCGGGTCAGCAGCCGCCCTTCGGCGAATTCATGGTGGGATGGCGTCTCGGGCGTGCCGTCCGTCACCGGATAGATCAGGATTTGCAAAAGCGGCGCAATATCGCCTTCATCCCGGATGTCGATGGCGGTGACGGCGGTGACATTGCCGCCGGCGGAATCTCCGGCAATGGCCAGGCGTTGGGCATCGCCGCCCAGTTCCGAGGCATGGTCGCTGACCCATTGATAGGCCTCCAGCGCATCGTCGACGGCGGCGGGAAATTTATGCTCCGGTGCCAGGCGGTAATCCACCGAAACAACAATACAGGCCGCCCTGTTGGCCAGGGCCCGGCACAGACTGTCGTAACTATCCAGGCTGCCGATGACAAAGCCGCCGCCATGATAGAACACCAGGATCGGCAGCGTCTCGCCGGGCTTCGGTTGATGCGGTGTATAGATGCGGATGGGGATATCGCCCTCGACCCCTTCGATCCAGCGGTCTTCGGAACGGTGGACATCCTCCGCCCGTATGTTCAGCGCGGGGGAAGTATCCTCGAATATCTCCCGCGCCTCTTCCGGCGAGACCATATGAAATTCGGGGTAGGGCGATTTCGCGACCAGGCCCAGGACGTATTCGACTTGTGGATCCAATTTCATTGTTCACTCTTTCCCTGACTGTGGCCCTGAAAGCTGCCGGATTTTCGATAGCCGGCGATGGCGGCCGCCAGATCACCGGCTTCCTTGCAGCCAGTACCGCAAACGTCCCGCAGCACCGCCAGTTGTCTAACGGCTGCCTTTAGATCGCCCTGCCGCAAATAAAGCTCTCCCAAATACTCATTGGCGCCCAAATGACCCGGCTGTAGAGCCAGGGCGCGGGCGTAGCGTTGTTTGGCGCGATCGTAGCGCCCCAACCGGGCATTGGCATAGCCCAGATTGCTCAGGGCATCGATGTTATCGGGATTGCGCTCCACCACGCCACGCAGCAGTTTCGCCGCGCGCTCGAAATCCTCCGCCCCGATGGCGTCAATTGCTCTGGCGTGGGCGGGATCGTCGGTGGCGAGCTGGGCGCCTTCCTCTCCAGATGTACCGGCCGCCCAGGCTGGCCCGATGAAGGCTACGAACAAAAGACTAAAAAAGATCCGCATCATTTTCAGCCTTCCTTGGCAACGATGGAAAATCCGCGATGACGGCGTTTGCCGATTGGGTTAAGTTGCCGCCCATATGGTGTCAACCCGGAGAGATTTTCAATGACCGATACACACTCGACCACGATCCGCCTGCATCCAAACGATAACGTGATCGTGGCGCGGGATGACATCGCCCAAGGTTGCGACGTTGCCGGCGAAGCGGTCTCCGCCAATGGCATGGTACCGGCCGGACACAAAATCGCCACCCAGGCTATCGCCAGGGACGAACCGGTCCGCAAATACGACCAGATCATCGGCTTTGCCAGCGCCGACATCCTGCCCGGCGATCATGTCCACACCCACAATGTCATGGTCAAGGATTTTGAGCGGGACTACATGTATGGCGCCGATGTCACGCCGGTGGATTTCGTGTCGGAACATCAACGCGCGACCTTCCAGGGTATCCGCCGCGCCGATGGCCGGATCGCCACCCGGAATTATATTGGCGTTCTGACCTCGGTGAACTGTTCGGCCGCCGCCGCCCGCATGATCGCCGATCATTTCCGGGGCGATGCGTTGGCCGATTTCCCGAACGTGGATGGCGTGGTGGCCTTGACCCACGATTATGGCTGCGGCGGCTGCGCCGGCATCGGCCTGAACTACATTCAGCGGACCATTTCGGGCTATGCCAAACACCCGAATTTTGCGGCTAATTTGCTGCTTGGCCTGGGCTGCGAGGCAAACCAGATTGGCGCCATGATGGAGGCGGAAAAGCTGAACCCATCGGAGAAGCTGCACGCCTTCACCATTCAGGATACCGGCGGCACGGAAAAGACCGTGGCGCATGGTATCGGCCTGATCGAGGATATGCTGGCCGATGCCAACCGGGTGGAGCGGGTGACCATCCCGGCAGGCGAACTGATTTTGGGCATGGAATGCGGTGGCTCGGACGCCTATTCGGGTATGTCGGCCAATCCGGGCCTGGGCGCGGCGGCGGATTTGTTGGTCCGCCACGGCGGCACCGCCTGCCTGGCGGAAACGCCGGAGATTTTCGGCGCCGAACATCTGTTAACCCGCCGGGCCGTGAGCCGGGAAGTGGGCGAAAAGCTGGTGGCGCATATTCATTGGTGGGAAAAATACACCGCCGCCAACGGCGCGGAGATGAACAACAATCCGTCCCCGGGCAACAAAGCCGGCGGCTTGACCACTATACTGGAAAAATCCCTGGGCGCGGTGGCCAAGGGTGGCACCACGAATTTGGTGGACGTCTATCCCTATGCGGAAAAAATCACCGAAAAGGGCTTTGTCTTCATGGACACGCCCGGTTACGACCCCGCATCCATCACCGGCATGGTGGCGGGCGGCGCGAATGTCGCCTGTTTCACCACCGGCCGTGGCTCGGTCTTTGGCTGCAAGCCGGTGCCGTGCCTGAAATTGGCCACCAACACGACCATGTTTGAGCGCATGGAAGGCGACATGGATATCAACTGCGGCCGCGTCGTCGATGGTGAGAAAACGATCCCGGAAATGGGCCAGGAAATTTTCGATCTGATCCTAACGACGGCGTCTGGCGATCTTTCCAAATCGGAGCAGCTTGGTATCGGCGCGGACGAATTCGTGCCGTGGACCGTCGGCGCGATTCTTTAGAGCGGGGATAGGGGGAATGGATTTTCGTTTGGATGGCCGGCGGGCGCTGATCACCGGTTCCACCCGGGGTCTTGGTCTGGCCATCGCCAGGGCCATGGCGGAACAGGGCGCGGCGGTGATGATCAATTCGCGCACGGCGGATGAGTGCGCGGCGACGGTGGAGATGCTTGCCGCCGAGGGGCATGACGCCCTCGCACTGCCCTTTGATGCGGGCGAGGGCGCTTCGCGAGGGGCGGCGATTGACAGCGCGGGCGCCATCGACATCCTGGTGAATAACGCCGGGATCATTCACCGGGCGCCGTTGCCGGAGCATGAGGAGGAGCGCTGGCGCGACGTGCTCAACATCAATCTAACCGCGCCCTTTCTGCTGGCCCAGCAGGTCTCTCCGGGCATGGTCGAACGGGGCTGGGGCCGGATTATCAACATCTCCTCGATCATGGGCCAAATCGGGCGGGCCACCATACCGGGATATGTCTCCTCCAAGCATGGTCTGGTCGGCTTGACCAAGACCCTGGCGATCGAATTGGGTCCCCACGGGGTGACCGTGAACGCCATAAATCCCGGCTATTTCGCCACCGAATTCAACGCGCCCCTGATCGCTGACAAGGAATTCAACGCCATGGTCAAGGGCCGCACGCCCCTGGGCCGGTGGGGCGATCCGGCGGAACTGGCCGGGGCCGCCGTGTTTCTCGCCTCGGACGCGGGCGGCTACGTCAATGGCGCCAGCCTGACGGTCGATGGCGGCATGACGGCGGCGCTGTAAGGCCGTGCCTGACATCGATCTGGTCATCTTCGATATGGATGGCGTTTTGTGCCGCACGGACTACGACCACCGTTTGGCCGCGCTTGCCGATGCAACAGGTCTGGACACGGGGACGATCAATTCAGCGACACTGCAATCCAGCTTTGAAGACCTTGCAGACCGTGGCCATTATTCAGCGGCGGAATATCTTCGGCTGTTTGGCGAACGTTTGGGCGTGGCGGTGTCTCGGCAAGATTGGCTGGACGCACGGCAGGGGTGTATGACGCCCGATCATGCCATGTTGGCACTGGTGCGCCGGCTGCAACAACAGCTTCCAATCGCCATGCTGACCAACAATGGCCCCTTGTTGCAAGAATGTCTTGGCGAGGTATTTCCCGAGGCTGCGGAAATTTTTGGCGACCGCGCTTTCTTCTCCTGCCAGTTCAGTTCCAGCAAGGAAGAGCCCGATATCTTCTACGCAATCTTGAAAACCCTGGGCGGCCAGCCTGAAACGACCTTGTTCATTGACGATTCCCAAACCTATATCGCCTCGGCCCGATCCGCCGGGCTGCTGACTCATCACTATTCGGGTTTCGATGACTTTGTGGAAGCCCTAGGCTTGCTGGGTCTTTCCCCCTCATCGCTCTAAAGTGGCCGTCATGGCCGTGCCCATCGTGCATCATCCCGACTACACCGTGCCGCTGCCCCATCGGCAGGGCTTTCCCATGGGCAAGTATGAGCAACTGATAAAGCTATTGCGCCGCGAGGGTCTGGCCACGGCGCACACCCTCCATGTTCCCGATCTGGCGCCGCGCTGGTGGCTGGAGCTGGCCCATGATTCCGACTATGTGGACGGCATTCTGTCCCACTCGGCCGACGAAGATGTCATGCGCCGAATTGGGCTGCCGCTGTCGCCCCAGTTGGCGGTCCGTTCCCAGGCCGCCGTGGGCGGGACGGTATTGACGGCCCGTCTGGCGTTGCAGCGGGGCATCGCAGCCAACAGTGCCGGCGGCAGCCATCATGCGGGCATTGGCCATGGCGCGGGCTATTGCGTCTTCAACGACGTCGCGGTGGCGGCCCGGGTGTTGCAGGCCATGGGCCTGGCGATGAATATGCTGGTCATCGATCTGGATGTGCATCAGGGCGACGGCACGGCGGAAATCTTTCGGGGCGATGGCGCCGTCTTTACCTTTTCCATGCATTGCCAGGACAACTTTCCCGTTCGCAAGCAACCGGGAGACAGGGATATCGGTCTGCCCGTGGGCCTGGGCGATGATGGTTATCTGGAAATCCTGTCGGAACAGATGGCGGATCTGCTCGGCGGCCCGGTGCCCGATCTGGTGTTCTACAACGCCGGCGTCGATCCTCACGCGGGTGACCGGCTGGGCAAACTGAGCTTGAGCGACGATGGCCTGGCCCGCCGCGATGCCCTGGTCATTGGCGCCTGCGCGGACAGGGGGATACCCATCGCCTGTGTGCTGGGCGGTGGGTATGATCACGATGCAATGGTGCTGGCCCAACGCCATGCCTTGTTATACGGTGCCGCTGATCGTTGTTACCGTGGTTTATGAGGGCGTTTTGGTGAGGTTTTTCGTTCTGTTTCTTGGTTTGTTGTTGAGCGCTCCCGCTTGGGCCGGTGACGGTTTGGTGGTGGAGGGCTGGGCCCGCGCCACGGCGTCGAAGGCACGAACCGGCGCGGCCTATCTGACCATCAGGAATAATTCGGCGGCGGCCGAGAAGTTGCTGTCCAGCAGTTCCGGCGTGGCCAAGCGCGCGGCGCTGCATAACCACACCATGGCCGGCGGCGTCATGAAAATGCGCCCGGTCGAAACTGTTGAAATCCCGGCCAAGGGCATGGTGATGATGAAGCCAGGGGGGCTACACATCATGTTGATGGGACTGAACACTCAATTGGTGAAAGGGGCGGACCTGCCCTTGAGCCTGACCTTTGAAAAAGCCGGAACGATTGAAGTGCAGGTTAAAATCCTGGGCATGGGCGCCAAGAGCATGCACGGTCATCAAAAACACAAAAACTAACCGAGGTGGAAAACTTCATGAGCAAGAACGTTGATTATTATGTCTCCCTGGCCTCTCCGTACACCTATATGGGCGGGCGGCGGCTGCCGGAGATTATCGCGGAAACGGGCGCCGAATTCAGCATCAAGCCTGTCATGGGCGGGCAACTGATGGCGGCGACGGGCGGATTACCGGTGGCCAAGCGTCATCCCGCCCGCCTGACCTACCGGATGGTGGAGCTGGAACGGTGGAAACGCCATTGGTCGATCCCGATGAACACGCAGCCGAAATATTTCCCCGTGGATGATGCCAAGGCGGCCCACATGGTGATCGCGGCCCAGCTGGACGGCCAGGATGCCATCGCCCTGTCGAATGTCTTTCTGGCCTGCGTGTGGGAAAAGGATCAGGATATCTCCGATCAAGCCACCCTGGCGGCGGCCGCCAGTCAGGCCGGTTTCGACGGTGATGCCCTTGCCGCCCGCATCGGCGCCAACGATGTGGCCGCCGTCCATCAGGCCAATACGGACGAGGCCATTGAACGGGAGGTATTCGGCATGCCTTGGTTCTTTCATGATGGCGTGCCGTACTGGGGCCAGGACCGCATCCGCTTCCTCGCCCGCGCCCTCGCGGATTAGGCCCGGCGCATGGCTTCCCTGGTCATCGTTAACCCGGCCGCCGGCCAGGGTGGCTGCGCCAAGGCCTGGCCTGAAATAGAAGCCGGCCTGCGTGCCGCCCTGGGCGAGATCGATGTGGTCATGACCACCCGTGCGGGGGAAGAGACCGAGCTGGCCCGCCAGGGCGTGGCGCAAGGTGCAAGCCATTTTATCGCCGTGGGCGGGGACGGCACCATGAATGGCGTGGTGAACGGCATCATGGGCGATGGCGCCCTGGCCCGCGCGGACATAACTCTTTCGGTGGTGCCCGCCGGCACCGCCAACGAGCTGGCCCGCGCCATTGGCGTGCACGGGGATCCCATGGGCGCCATTCAGGGTATCGCGTCGGGCCGCTCGCAACGGTTTGATTTGTTGCAGGCCGATTGTATCGGCCTTGACGGTGCGCCGCACCGCCATTATGGCGTCCTGGCGGTATCATGGGGCGGGGCGGCGGAGATCGTGCACCGCACTAATACCTCTCGGTTTCTAAAGAAACTTGGCGGGCGTTTCAGTTATTACGCCAACACCCTGATCGTCACCCTGACCTACCCCATGCAGCGTTGCGATTTGACCATCGATGACCGGGAGTTGCCCGATCAGCTGTATTATTCCGGTCTGGTCTGCAACACCGAGATGCTGGGCGGCGGCATGCGTCTGGCGCCGGGCGCCGATCACAGTGACGGCATCGCCGATTTTCTGTTCTTCAAGGATATTCCGCGCCGGGAGATCATCCTGCAAAAACCCAGCTGGCTGTTCGAGGGCCACCATATCGAACATCCCAAGGTGGACTACATCCGAGGCCGGAAATTCACGGTCAAGAGCGATTTGGGAACTCTGGTCGATGCCGACGGCGAAACCATCGGCCGCCTGCCGCTGAACGTAGAGACGTTAAAGCAGGCCCTGCCGGTGATTGGTTAGGGCGGGGTCGGCCGCATCAGTTAGGGGCGGCGAATTCGCTTTCCGGGTCGCCGGCGATGCGGGAATGAAACATCACCCGTGGTTCGCTCATGTCCCAGGTGCCGGAGCGGTGCATGAGGCAACGGTTGTCCCAGATGACGGCGTCGCCCACCGTCCAATCGTGGTGATAGACCCGTGGCGCCTGGCAGGTGATATCCACCAGATCCTGCAACAGCTTTTCCGATTCATCCTCCTCAAGGCCGGGGATGCCATAGGCATGGCGGCCCACGGCGATGGCCGGCTGCTTGGTTTCGGGATGAATTTTTACCAGCGGGCGCAGGGGCGGCTCCTGACCGTTCAGGCCATAACCGACATATTCGCTGTCCTTTTCCTTGATCTTGCCGAATTTTTTCTGGCTGTAATAGAGCGAGTGATAGGCCGACAATCCGGCAATTTTCTCCCGCGTGGCGCCGTCGAGCTCTTGGTAGCCGGCGCGGGCATCCGCCCAGCCGGTCTGGCCGCCGTGGGAGGGTAATACATGGGCGGTGAACACCGCGCCCTTGGCCTGCACGGGCATATAGGTGCTGTCGCAATGCCAGCCCATGTTGCCTTTCAGGACTTTTAACATGTCATCGTCGTCGGAGGTACGAACGCTGCCGTCTTCCTTGACATTGCTTAATTCCATGAGGTCGAACTCCAGATCGCCGAAGCGTCTGGCGACGGCGATTTGCTCGTCGTTGGTCAGGTTCTGGCCGGGAAAAACCAGCAGGGCATATTCCAGCCACGCCCGGTAAAGGGCGGCAAATGCCGGCTCGTCCATATGGGTCAATTTCAACCCGGTGATGACCGCCCCGAAGGTGGCGTCAATGGGCTCGACATGAAATGGCTTGGCTGAAGTCATTGGCGCGCTCCAATTCCGACGAATTTCATTTTTGCCATATTAATGCCAAGCGACGGCAATATCTAGCGGTGCCTGCCCATCCATTCCCGGGCCAGCTTTTGGCCTTCCGCGATCTGAGCCGGGCTCAACCGCTTGGCGATAAGGTCGCGGTATTGGTGGCCCACTTCGTCGCCGTTCTCGCCGGCGATGGAGAAATATTTGTACGCTTGCACCAGATCCCGCGCCATGCCCTGGCCCTTGGCGTGCAGGATACCAAGACTGGTCTGGGATATGGCATGGCCCTGTTCGGCCGCCTTGCCGTACCATTTGGCCGCCTCCCCATGGCTTTGCCCGACCCCTTGCCCGCGGGTGTGGAACAGACCCAGCCTGTATTGCGCCTCCATGTCACCTTGCGCCGCCGCCTTGGCGTACCATTGTGCGGCATTTTCGAAACTTTGTTTCACGCCCTGACCGCTGTCGTAAAGAAAACCAAGGTTGAACTGGGCCAGGGCGCTGCCTTGACGGGCGCTTGCGGTATACCACTTCACCGCCTGCCCATCGTCCCGCCCCACCCCCTTGCCGAACTGGTACCGCGCACCAAGGATATTCTGGGCGTAGGGATCACCCTGCGCCGCCGCCAGCCGGTACCACTTCGCCGCCTTGCTGAGGTCTTTCGCCACGCCCTGGCCGTTGTCATGCATGATGGCCAGATTGGTCTGGGATATGACATTCCCCTGCGCGGCGGCCTTGGCGTACCATTTCGCCGCCTCGCCAAAATTCTGCTTCACGCCGCGGCCAAAGAAATACATCACGCCCAGATCCTTCTGGGAGCCCACATGCCCCTGTTCGGCGGCCAATGTGTACCACTTCAAAGCCCGCCCATAGTCCCGCGCCACGCCCTGGCCGGAGAAATACATGACGCCCAGATAAGCCCGCGCCTCCGCCCCGCCACCCTTCGCCAGCGGCCGCCACAATTCCATCGCCTCTGAATAGTCCTTGGCCATGTAAGCGGCCCGCGCGTCGTCGGCTTGGCCGGCCAGACCCACGGCGGGCAACCAGACGAGCACGGAAATCGCGAGGGCCGCCGCAGCAGCCCTATAACCCAAGTTTTTCATACCGCCCCTTTCGTGCCGCTCCCCGCACCCTCGGCCCATGACGTCCGGCCCGGAACTGGCTCCAAGAACACATTAATACTAGAAATTTTAAGAAAAAAATGGTGCCCACTGAAAGATTCGAACTTTCGACCTCTCCCTTACCAAGGGTGGTATCATCATACTTTGTGTAGTGGGAATAGCGCGCTTTTTGGCGCTCCCAGATTCCAACTTCCCGGATTTTTCCCAAGGCAGAGATTGAATTGCATTGGCCAAATGGTCCGGCCCATTACGGCCTGCATTTTATCGACCCGTCCCCTCTCGCGCTCCACGAAGGTGGCCACCGTCGTGGAGCGTAACTATAATAGTGGTTCAGACTGCATTGAAAATGCTCTAGCCGCGACGCGCTCTAAGTCGAAGGCATTGCGGAAAACCGATCGAAGCCTCTTTATACCAAGGTGCGGTGATAGAGACTCATATAGATCGTTTCAGAGGCCCGTCGCGCTGCGAGCGCGCCGTCGGCACGACGGGTAGGAGTGGAAGCGCTGGCGGTACTGGTGCCGTCAAGCTTTCATGACGCCGACGCCGCCGAGGGGCCTCTGAAACGATCTATATGAGTCTCTATCACTGCACCTTGGTATAAGTGATCAAGCTTTGCCGGCGCCTACAATCTGACGTAAAAGGGCTTCCAAATCCTCAAGCTCGAAGGGCTTCGTCAAAGTACCGAGGATTTCCGTACCTTTGATCGCAGCCAGATGGGCGGCGGTTCGGGTATAGTATTTGCCATGCCCGCTCATCAGGATTACAGCGGCATGGCAATTCCTATCGGCAAGCCATTCCAGCATTTCGATGCCGTCCATATCTGGTACGACAATGTCCATCACGATAGCTGACGGTTCGCTGTCTTGGTAGAGATCCATGAATTCCCTCGCGCTGATGGCAATGCGTACATCAATACCCATTGCAACGGCCGCATGGCCAATTATGTTGGCCATGGCGGGGTCATCATCAATAACGATCAAGGATGGCTTCAATGTCTCAGTCATAATCACCATCCAATGTGCGTCGAACAGCAAACCCGAGTTCCTCATCGTTGTACGGTTTGCTCAATAAGTTGCGTGTGAGGCTTGATAAGAAGTGGCCGTCGCCATTGGCCTGTCCCTCACGTCTCCTCGTGAAGCCGGAGGTCAATATGATCTTGAGATCGGGCTGCACGCGGTGAGCAGCCAACGCCACACGATAACCATCCAGATCGCCGGGCATAATGACGTCGCAGAATAACAGATCAATGTCATAATGTACTTGCAGAACATCCATGGCCTGTTCACCATTATTAGCGGTCAAAGTTTTGTAGCCAAGGCTTTCCAGAAAACTAACCGCGACATCGCGCAAGAGTTTCTCGTCATCGACCACGAGAACAGTTTCACGCCCGCGCGGAATTTCAGAAGGGCGAATTGGTTCTTCATTGGCGTCACTCGCCTCGTCACGGGCGCGGGGCAGATAGATCCGAAATGTCGTTCCCTTGCCAGGCTCGGTATAAATCTTGATGTGGCCGCCCGAGCGCTCGATGAAGCCGTACACCATGCTCAAACCCAGTCCGCTGCCCTGGCCAACGCCCTTGGTGGTGAAAAATGGCTCGAAAACCTTCTCCTTGACGGCCTCGGTCATGCCCGAACCGGAATCAGTTACCGAGATCATGACAAATTCGCCCGCCTTGGCCGATGGGTTTCGCTGGACGTAATTTTCATCCAAGACCTTGTTTTCGGTCTCGATGCGCAAGGTGCCGCCATCCGGCATGGCGTCGCGGGCATTGAGGGTTAAGTTGAGCAAGGCGTCCTCCAAATCGCCCGTAATAATTTCGACCGGCCATAAATCCTCCGACAGACGGGTTTCCATATTGATTGACACCGTCAGTGACGTGGCAATCATTTCCCGCATTCGGTCAAATAGCCGATTGACCAATATTGTCCTGGCATCCTTCGTTTCCTGGCCGGAAAAGCCAAGCAGCTTCTTGGTGATGCCGGCGCCGCGCCTGACGCCGTCAAGGGCCAATTTGGTAATTTCCAAACAATCGGGGTCGTCTTTCAGGCGGCGCTGCAGGAGCTGTAGATTGCCCATGATAACTCCGAGGATGTTATTGAAGTCGTGCGCGACGCCACCCGTCAATTGGCCGACAACTTCCAACCTTTGGGCGTGGCGGAGTTTTTCCTCCAGTCTTTTGCGTTCCGTAATATCGGCCGTGGCGCCCCGATAGCCGGCAAACGTGCCGTTGGCTGAATAGATCGGCCGGCCGCTTACGCTGAGCCAATGATCCGCGGCGAGAATTGAAGGTCCTTCTATGCCTCGAAATGTGTTCCGGGCCCTCATCGCCAAAAGATCTTCGTTAAGATGGTCCTGGTCGAATTGTTCACCTTGCAGTTCTTCTTGCGTCTTACCAATGAAGAATTCCGGTTCGAGGCCGATTTGACGCACATGCGGAGATATGAATGTATAGCGCAGGTTCTCGTCCATTTCCCAAAACCAGTCGGCCGAAATCTCGGCCATGTCCCGGAAGCGTTCTTCGCTTTCGCGCACGGCCGCCTCGGCTTGCTTGCGCTGGGTGATGTTGGTGCCGATATTAATGATGGAACCATCAGGCATCTTCTGTTCACGCAACATGAGAGTGACGCCATCTTGCCGGGTT
>JAPYPT010000454.1 GCA_029937535.1 Alphaproteobacteria bacterium | reverse complement strand
CCTAAGCCCTCAGCCAGCCCCTTAGCTACCGCATGGTCTGCGGCCAAACGATCGACCATCTGTTCCAACGCCACGATACCCGCCGCCGCCGCCACTCCAGCTTGCCTCATCGCGCCACCGAGCCGCTTACGCATGCGATAGGCCTCCTCGATAAATTCGTTGCTGCCACACAATAGCGAGCCCAATGGCGCGCTCAGCCCCTTCGAGACGCAAAACATCACCGAGTCAACATGCTGCGTGTATTCCTTCGCCTCAACGCCCATCGCAACCGCCGCGTTGAATAACCTCGCCCCGTCCATATGCAATTTCAAATCGTGTTCTCGGCACGCCGCCGACACCGCCGATACCTCTTCGACCGACCACGCGTGGCCGGCGTAGTTATTATGCGTATTCTCTATGCAAACTACCGATAGTGGCGCAAAGTGCGGGTTGTCACCGCGCACATTCTCATGAATCTGATCGGCGGTAACCACACCGTGCTGGCCCGCCACCGAACGCGCGGCCAAACCGGCGACATTGGCATAGGCGCCCGCCTCCCAATAATACATATGCGCTTGTTCCTCGAAGAGCGCCTCATCACCCGGATTGCTATGCGCCAATAACGCGCAGGTATTGCCCATCGTGCCCGAGGGCACATAAAGGGCCGCCTCCATGCCCACCTTCTCAGCCGCCAACTCCTGCAATTTATTAACCGTTGGATCTTCGCCATAGACATCGTCACCCAAGGGCGCCTGGGCCATCGCCTCACGCATTTCTTCGGTCGGTAATGTGATCGTATCGCTGCGCAGGTCTACTGTCTTGTCGCTCATCTGCCCACTCCTCGCTTGACGCTAGACGCTTCTGGCCGTATGATTTCGCTTCAGAACGGCAAAAACTACGTATCTCCAGGAGTCCCGTCCAATGGCTTTTTCTTCCTTAGGCACCAGTCACCGCAGCACCGTAACCGGCCGCCGCGGCATGATCGCCTCGGCCCATCCCCTGGCCTCTCTGGCTGGCCTGCGCATCCTGATCGAAGGCGGCAACGCCATCGACGCCGCCATCGCTACCGCCGCCGCGCTCAATGTCGTCGAACCCTATATGTCAGGCATCGGTGGCGTCGGTTATCTACATATCTACAGTGCCCGCGAAAAAGAGCACAAAATCGTCGACTATGTCGGCCTGACGCCCAAAGCCGCCGAGTTGGACCTCTACAAAAGCGTAGCCGAGCAGGACCGCGGCCCCCTGTCGCCATTAGTGCCCGGCGCCTGCGGCGGCTGGCTCGCTGCCCTCGAACGCTATGGCTCAATGGACGCCGCCCAGGTCTTCGCCCCAGCGATAGAATACGCCGAGCAGGGCTACGCGCTGACCGTGATAAACTCGACCTTTTACTCCGGTGCCGTCCCAGATCTTTTGCGCTTCAAAACCGGCGGCGAAACCTACCTGCTCGACGGCCAAGCGCCCAAACCCGGCGAAGTGGTCGTGCAAAAAGACCTCGCCGAGACTTTCCGCCGCGTCGCCGCCGAGGGGCCGGATACTTTTTATAAGGGCACCATTGCCGAGTCCATCGCGGGCTATATGGCCGAGACAGGTGGCCTGATCACCATGCAAGACCTCGCCGATTTCACGCCGACCTTCGTCGACCCGATTTGCGTCGACTACCGCGGGCACCAGATCTTCGCCCCACCACTGCCCTGCCAGGCCATCCAGTATTTAGAAACCCTGGCGATCATGGAGGGTTTCGACGTTGCCGACATGGGCCACAACACCGCCGAGACGCTGCACCGCTTTATCGAAACGACCAAGCTGGCGATGGCCGACCGCATCGCCTACGCCGCCATCGACAACCCGCCCACCGCCGGCCTGCTCTCGCCCGATTTCGCCGCCGAACGCCGCGCGCTGATCGGCGACAAAGCGCAATTTTCCGCCGGTGAACGCCTCTTTCCCGGCGCACCTACCGGCGAGGTCCCACCCGGCGACCCACGTCAATGGATGCACGAATGCACCACCCACTTCGATGCCATCGACGCCGAAGGCAATGCCGTCGCCTGCACCCAAAGCCTCGGCAGCGGTTTCGGCTCCGCGATGGTCGTGCCGGGCACCGGTGTCGCCCTCAACAACTTCATGCGCTGGTTCGATCTCGAACCTTCCAGCCCCAACGCCGTCGGCCCGGCGAAGAAAAACGAAATGTGCGTCTCGCCGGCGCAAGTCTGGGACAAAGGCGGCCTGCGCCTACTCATCGGCACGCCGGGCCGCTACGGCAT
>JAPYPT010000157.1 GCA_029937535.1 Alphaproteobacteria bacterium | reverse complement strand
ATTCCCGCGAAAGCGGGAATCCACTCGGACTCTATTTTACGCAATAATGTCAATAAGTCAGTCCGAGTGCGTTATGATCGGCATGGATTCCCGCTTTCGCGGGAATGACGAAAATTGCTCCTCAAGCGACTTATTCAACAGACCCCATGTCTCCCTAATTCGCTCTCTCGGATTCGGTATGACTGTCAATTCAAGACATGAACATCTCACTTGAATTGCCAGCCGGACGCATTTGGATAGAACGAAAATCGGGGACGTAATTCCCTCTTTCCCCCTTCAAAGTGGGGGAAAAGGGATTGCGTCCCCGCTATTCTTGCGCTTGGCTCAGGCGCCGAGCCCGAAGTCGATCAACGAGCGGACGGTGCGGCCTTCCTTCATCGCCGTGAAGCCCTCGTTGATCTCGCTAAGCTTGATCTTGTCGGAGATCCAGTCGTCCAGGTGCAGGCGGCCTTGGAGGTAAAGATCGATCAGGCGCGGCATGTCGGTTCGGAAGCGGTTGGAGCCCATTGACGAGCCCTGGATCCGGCGTTCGCGCAGAAAGGCGAAACCGTCAAGTTCGATTTTTTGGCCGAACGGCACCATGCCCACGATGGTGGCCGTACCACCAACCGCCAGCATCTCGAAGCACTGCTCCGCCGTTTTCTTCAGGCCCAGGCACTCGATGGCATGATTGACCCCGCCCTTGGTCATTTCCATGATCCGCGCGACGGGATCGCCGTCGTTGGGGTTGACCAGATCGGTGGCGCCAAGTTTCGTGGCCAGCTGCAACTTCACCGGGTTGGTATCCACGGCGATAACGCGGCCCGCGCCCGCCACATGGGCGCCATTGATGGCGGCCATGCCAACGCCGCCGCAGCCCACAACGGCAACGGTTTCGCCAAACCGTACGGCGGCGGTATTCACCGCCGCGCCGAAACCAGTGATCACGCCGCAACCGATCAAGGCGGCGCGGTCGAGCGGCATTTCCTTCTGGATTTTCACGATGGCGTTTTCGTGGACCAGCATCTGTTCGGCGAATGAGGAGAGGTTGGTAAAGGTATGAAGCTGGTCGGACTTGTCCCACTCCAAACGCCGGGACTCGCCGGGCGGCAGCTTGACATCCGTGTTGGTGCAAATGACCGGACGGCCGGAGGTACATTGCTCGCACGTGCCGCAGAACACCGATAAACAGGTGATCACATGATCGCCGGGCTTCACGTAGGTGACCTCCGCGCCGACCTGCTCAACGACGCCGGCGGATTCATGACCCAGCACGACGGGCAGGGGGTGGGGGTAGAGCCCTTCGATGAAATGCAGATCGGAATGGCAAAGCCCCGCAAAAGCGGTCTTAATCAGCACTTCGCGGGCTCCGGGTTTCTTCGTGCTGATCTCCTCGATCACCAGCGGTTCGTTGGGTTCGTACAACACGGCTGCCTTCATGGGAAAACTCCTCCTGCCCTTGGCTTGGTTTTGGTTTGACCAAAGCCTAGCATGTCCGGGAACACTTCGCATCACGTCTGGGTGAGAGGGCGCCCCAAGCGCGCCGGGAACTTCTATGATCGGTTTAAGAGTTAATCTTTGGGAGTTTCAGCCATGCGATACCTTCACATCCTCGGACTTCTCGCCATCATCGCCCTGGCGCCCCTGCCGGCCCAGTCCGATCAAGGGTTCCCTTACGATGGCGTCCAGGTGATTGATTGTTCGAAAGACTTCAAGACCCTGTTTACTGACCTGGACGCGGCCATCCGCAAACACCGCATGGGCATCGTTGGCCGCGCCTCCGCCTCCATGGGCGCGGCGCGGCGAGGGATTGAGATACCCGGCAACGCGGTCTATGGCGTCTTTCGCAACGATTTCGCCGTACGCATGCTGCGCGCCAGCGTGCCGGCGGGGGTGGAGGCGCCCTTGCGCATGTACGTGACCGAAAACGCCGACGGCACCGCCCGGCTCACCTACCGCCGCCCCTCGGCCGTGTTCAAGCCCTATGGCAGCGCGGAGCTGGACAAAATGGCCGCGGAACTGGATGTCATCTTCGCCAACATCGCCCGGGACGCGGTGGCCAACTGACGCAATTCCGAGTTTTCAAGCGGCGAGGAAACCGCCGTCCACGGGTACCTCTATGCCGGTGATGTAGGAGGCTTCATCGGAGGCCAGGAACAGGTTCGCGTAGGCGACTTCCTCCACCCGGCCCTCGCGCCCGGCCGGAATGGTGGCGATCATTTTCCGGCGCACCTCCGGATCGGCGGTTAGCATCGATGAGCGCATGGGCGGCATGATCCCGGGATGCACGGAGTTGACCCGAACGCCATCGGCGGCGAATTGCACGGCCGCGGACTTGGTCGCCAGGCGCACCGCGCCTTTCGCGGCATTATAGCCCATATGGACAAAGTCCTGGCCGACGAAGCCGGAGATGGAAGAGATATTCACGATTGAGCCCCGGCCCGCCTTTTGCATGGTGGGAATAACCGCGCGCATGCCCAGGAATACGCCCTTCGCATTGATGTTCATCTGGGCATCCCAGGTCTCGATGTTCAGTTTGTCCGGATGGCTGCCGCTGACGCCGGCATTATTCACCAATATGTCGAGCTGACCGTAAGCCGCCATTGTTTCCGCGACGACGCTGTCCCAATCCGCCTCGGAGGTCACATCCAGCTTTTGAAAGCGGGCCTCGCCGCCCGCCCCGGCAATCTCGTCAACAACGGCCCGGCCCTCGTCCTCGAGCAGGTCCGTCACCACGACCCTGGCGCCTTCAGCGGCGAATATCCGCGCCGTCGAGGCGCCCATGCCCGAGGCGGCTCCGGTAACGATGGCGACTTTATCTTTTAAACGCATGTTCGTTCTCCTTGTTATCCATGATTGCCGCCCTATTGCGTCGCCAGGCGGTTGACGGCGGAGACAATGGCCTGCAGGGAGGCGCTGTTGGTATTGGGATGAACGCCGACACCGTGAGCCGTCTGGCCGTCCCCGCCTTCCAGCTTGACGAAGCAGACAGCTTCGACGTCGGAACCGGCCCCCATGGCCCGCTGGGCGTAGTCCTGGAACGTCGCCTCGACGCCGCAACTGGCTTTCAGGGCGCCAAAGAAGGCGTCGATGGGGCCGTCGCCACGTCCAACGATATCGCGGACCTCGTCATAGGCCCGGACGGTGGCGGTGCACATGATGATATCGGCCGATTCCGCCGTGGAATTCATCCGGTAGTCGATCAGCTCAAACGGCTCCTTACTATCGAGATAGGTTTCCTTGAAGGTCTGCCAGATCTGCGCCGAGGTAATCTCCTTGCCCGTCTGCTCGGAGATATTTTGAATGACCTTGGAAAATTCCACCTGCATGTCCCGGGGCATGTCGATGCCATATTCGGTGTCCATGATGTAGGCCACGCCGCCCTTGCCGGACTGGCTGTTGACGCGAATGATGGCCTCGTAGCTGCGGCCCACGTCCATGGGGTCGATGGGCAGATAAGGAACTTCCCAATGAGGGTCGTTGGACGATTTGTGCGCCGTCATGCCCTTTTTGATCGCATCCTGGTGCGAGCCCGAGAATGCGGTGTAAACCAATTCACCGGCATAGGGATGGCGTTCGTGCACCGGCAATTGGGTGCAATTTTCCGAGACCTCGATGGATTCCTGGATATTGGTGAAATCCAGTTTGGGGTCGACGCCCTGGCTGAAAATGTTCAAGGCCATGGTGATGACATCCACATTGCCCGTACGCTCGCCATTGCCGAACAGGGTGCCTTCCACCCGCTGGGCGCCGGCCATCAGGCATAATTCCGTGGCCGCCACGGCGGTGCCCCGGTCGTTATGGGGATGCAGGGACAAAATGACCGTTTCGCGGTCCTTGAAATTGCGGTGCATCCATTCGATCTGATCGGCGCAATAGTTGGGCGACGCCATTTCCACCGTCGCCGGCAGATTAAAGATAACAGGGTTTTCCGCCGTCGGCTGCCAGATATCCATGATCGAATGGCAGACATCCAGGGCGTAATCCAATTCGGTTCCGGTGAAGCTTTCCGGCGAATATTCCAGCCGTACGTTGGTGCCGCCGGCTTGCAATTGCGGAATTCTGTCCTTGATCCAACCGGCGCCGTCCGTGGCGATCTTTTTCACCCCATCCCGGTCCTGGGCGAAAACCACCCGGCGCTGCAGCTCGGATGTAGAGTTATACAGATGAATGATGGCGTTCTTGGCGCCTTGCAAGGCCTCGAACGTGCGTTCGATCAATTCGGGCCGGGACTGGGTCAGGACCTGTACCGAGACATCATCGGGGATCAGATCGTTTTCGATGATATGGCGGGCGAAATCAAAATCCGTGTCGGAAGCGGCGGGGAAGCCGATTTCGATCTCCTTGAAACCCAATTTGATCAAGTGATTGAAAAAATGCAGCTTTTTCTCCCGCCCCATGGGTTCGATCAGGGCCTGGTTGCCATCGCGCAAATCGACGGAGCACCAGATCGGCGCCTTGTCGATGACCTGGCCGGGCCATTTGCGGTCCGGCAGATCGATGGGCGGGAAAGCCTGATATTTGTGGAAAGCCATTCTGTTCATGACGAAAACTCCTCTTTGGGCGTATCAAACGGCCGATGTGGGACTCCCATGGCGCGCTGGCCTTGCGAATACGCAAAACAGCGCCGCGGCATGGGCCGGCGGTTTGATACTTGATGATGTAAAAACGTTGATTTAGTCGTGTGCTGAAACATTTGACGCTTGGTCCCTTAGCGTGCGCGCAATAGGTGCGGCATCCCGGTGCCCCGCAAGGCCCGGGTCGCTAAGTCGTGGGGCAAGACCCCATATGTGAATTGACCGCGTCATGTTGTCGGGAAACTATCTTTCGTTTCGAATGCCGTCAAGCACGTTAACCTTATTAAGAGGAGGTTAAGGGTTCGTTAAGGTCAATTAGGAGTGATTTTAGTGCATTTTGAGGTTTTTTTCTGATTCCTGGTTTTTTCCCATGCATTGCAACCAAGGTTGGGGACGCAGCCCTTTGCGTGACACATCGAACCAGTCATGAGAGAATTGTTGATCCCATTATTGAAACCGTGGCGGATTTAGGAAATGGCCGGCGAGATACAGGCATGGCTAGACAGTCTTGGGTTGGGAATATACGCCGAGGCGTTCGCCGAAAATGACGTGGATCTGGATGTTATCGGCGATCTGACCGAGTTGAGCTGAAAAGAAACATTGGGAGTGCGTCATGAACGCTGACACGGAATACGACTACATCATCGTTGGGGCGGGTTCCGCAGGCTCCGCGCTGGCCTACCGGTTGAGCGAAAACCCCGCCAACAAGGTTTTGCTGCTCGAAGCGGGCAAGGCCTCGCATCCCTATTCCCGCCTGCCGGTCAGCTTCGGTCTGTTGATCGACCACCCCACCGCGAATTGGCGCTTTTTTTCGGAGCCCGAGGAAGGCACCGCCAACCGGGCCATTCCGGTGCCGCGCGGCAAGCTGCTGGGCGGCTCCTCCTCTATCAACGGTCTGGTCTATGTGCGGGGGCAGACCCTGGACTATGACACCTGGGCGCAACTGGGCTGCCGGGGCTGGAGCTGGTCGGACGTGGAGCCTTTGTTCCAGCGCATGGAAAACTATGAAAAAGGCGGCGACGGCATCCGCGGCAGCGGCGGGCCCTTGAGCATCACCGAAGTCCCCGACCAAAACCCGCTCTACGATGCCCTGTTCGATGCGGCGGAGGCGGCGGGCCATCGGCGCAACCCTGATTACAACGGCCCCAATCAGGAGGGCATCGTCAAGACCCAGGCGACCATATCCGGCGGCCGGCGCATGAGCACGGCCCATTGTTATTTGCGCCCGGCCATGCGGCGGTCCAACTTGCGTGTAGTGACCCAGGCCATGACCCTGGGCCTGATATTGGAGGGCAAGCGCTGTGTCGGCGTGCGATATTTCCATGGCAGCCAGCGGAACGAGGCCCGCGCCGGGCGCGAGGTAATTCTGTCCGCCGGCGCCATTGGATCGCCGCAAATCCTCGAGTTGTCCGGAATAGGCAAACCCGACGTCCTCAAGGAGCATGGCATTGAAGTGCAGCACGAATTGGCGGCGGTGGGCGAGAATTTCCGCGATCACATCAATGCCCGCATTCAATGGAAGGTCACGGCGCCAGGCGTCTCGTTCAATGAACGGGCCCGGGGCATCAATTTGCTTGGCCAGGTGGCGAAGTATCTGACCACGGGGGGCGGTTTTCTCAGCCTGCCATCGGCACCCTTGCTGGCCTTCCTGAAGACCCGGCGGGATCTGGAGACGCCGGATGTACAGATGCATCTGGTGCCCTATGCGGTGAAGGACCCGAAGCGGCGCAAGCTGCATCCCTTCCCCGGCATGACCGTGGCCTGTTACCAGCTGCGCCCGGAAAGCCTGGGCTCCATCCATATCCGCTCGGCTGATCCCTCGGCACAGCCGGCCATTCGCTTCAACTTCATGGGCGACAGCATCGACCGGGACACCATGGTCGAGGGTTTCAAGATGATGCGCCGCATTGTCCAGGCCGCGCCCATGGATGCCTATCGGGGCGAGGAATATTCACCGGGCTCGGCGGTGGACAGCGATCAGGCCATCGAACAATGGATCCGGGAAAACTCCGAAACCGCCTATCATCCCATCGGCACCTGCCGCATGGGGCCTGGCCCGAACGCCGTGGTTGACGAGCAATTGAAGGTGCACGGCCTTGCCGGTTTGCGCATCGCCGATGCCTCGATCTTCCCAACCATGCCGTCGGGCAACACCAATGCACCGAGTATCATGGTGGGCGAAAAGTGCGCCGACCTGCTGGGCGCGGCGGGGTAACTAATATGAGAATACCGCGACTTCCCATATGCCTATCGTTCATTTGGTGCCTGATGGGAGTGAACGCGGTTCAGGCAAAGCAGCCGCATGAACATGTGAAGGATCATCCATCGTCACCATGCCAGACAGAGGTTACCCTCACGGAGGAAGCCGAACGGCAACCGGGCGGGGCGCTGTATTCAGGGCCGGCTAAAGGGCACGAACACAAACATGGCGCCCCCGTGCCGGCGATGAAGGGCGCGCATGCGGATCATGCCGCCAGGCACGGCGGCGCCTTCTTCATGGCGCCGGACAAAATACATCATTTGGAAGCCGCATATTCGCCGCGCTGCGGTTTTCGGCTTTTCTTGTTCAATGCCTTTACGAAACCAATCGCCGTGGGGCGTTTCCGGGCCTTCATCAAGGTGATCCCGGATCGCGAGGATGAAGCGGAAATCATCCGGTTTTTGTCCCCCAACAAGACGGGCGCGGTACTGGCAGCACCTGTTGGTGACACTGTCAGCCCGCCCTTCAAGATTGAGCTCTTCCTGAAATTCCCCGAGGCGGACGAACCGGAGTTATTTTCGGTTCATATTTCGAAATAGAATTCAAGGCGAGCGCGGCGGAATTAAGCAGCGCTACGGCCAGATGGCCCGGCAGTTGGGCCAGATTTGCAGCCAGTCCTTGCTTTCCAGACGGGCACGATAGGCTTGGGGCCGGCGATAACCGGCGGGCGTGGGGCGGACGATCATGTTCAGCAGATCGTCCAGGCCATAGGGCGCGGCCAGTTGCAAGGCACCGCCGCCATCCAGGCGCACCGCGACGCAGGTCGGGGTTTCCAGCCAAAAGCGCATGGCATCGACCGTCCCGTGGTAGGGTTGATCGCCATTGCGCAAGTGCATGCGGGCTTGGTTCTTGGCGGACCAGGGCAGCCCCGGCATGGCAGCTTCCAGGCTCCGTTCGATAGCCCGTTCGCTGTCCCGGCTCAGATCGCCGGGCTGAAAATAGAGAACATCGATGTCGTCCAGGGGCGTCGCCCCCTCGAAGCCATGCAGATGATCCCAGACCTTGCGGCGCACGAACCCGGCGCCGATCCAGCCATCCGGCAGATCGGCTCGCCGCGCGGCCTCCAACACCTCCAGCATCAAGTCATCGGCGCCAATCAGCGCCAGGACATCACGTTCATTTTGCATTCAAACGCATTTGAAACGACCAAAGGTACAGGGCCAGAAACAGCGCGAAATAAAATTCCTGGGTTTCGCTGGCGCGGATATCCAACGGGTATGGGATCGGCCAGCCGAAAAATTTCTCCAGACGCTGGGGCAAACCGATGGCGATGGCCAGCAGGGCCGTTGGCAGCAATTGCCGGGAGGGCCAAAGCCAGTAATGGATGCCGTCGGGGTCCGTCGGCCGGGCCTGGCGCCGCAGCCACAAAAACAACGGGTACAGCAGGCCGCCCACCAGGACACCCAGTTCCAGCAACAACCTTGGCTTTTGATCCAGCCAGGAGGATGTGTTGTGCAGGTTGGTTTCGCCCTGATCGTTCAGGCTGGACAGAGCCTCGGGCGTGCTCCAGCCCCCCCAGTGCTGGCCCCATGATGCCTCTTCCCCGCCAAAATAAATACTGCCGAAAAGGATCAATACAAGCCAGCCGGTCAGCCATCGGGTGGGCAGACGGGCAGACCAGCGCAGGGCCAGAATACCGGCCAGAACGCCTGGCACCAGCACCACCACGGTGCCCGTTTCCACCGGCCCAAGCTCGCTTTGCCACAACTGGCGGTACAGGGGTTCGTTGGCCATGCGGAAACCAAGTTCAACAGCCAGCGCCGCGATGGGCAACCACAGCCAGGCCCAGACAGGCAGGGCATTGTCCGTTGATTGATCTTCCACCCTTCGACCATCCCTCACGCGCACGAAAACAGTGCATCATCAATACATTATTAGTGCATCGGCCTTGCCCCGGCCGATCGGCGAGATGATCAGCCTTCGGCCAATGCCATCAAGGCTTCCATATTTTCGATTTGGACCCGGTTATGCTCGGGCAAGGAAATCACTTTGTCCACCTTCAGCCGGGTAAAGGTGCGGCTGACGGTTTCAATGGTCAATCCCAGATAGTCAGCGATATCGGCCCGGCTCATGGGCAGACGCAGGGGATCGGTCGGCTGATCGGCGGCGGCGGCCCGGTCCATCAGGCCGATCAGGAAACTGGCGATTTTCTCGGGCGCCTTCATACGGCCCAATAGCAGCATGTGATCCCGTGCCTGAGTCAGGGTGCTGTTGGTCATGGTGAGCAATCTGCTGTCCATTTCGGGATTTTCCTGTCCGATTCGTTCCAGATCGGACACGTTGAAACGACACAGACTGGCGTCCGTCAGCGCTTCCGCGTTATCGACATAAATATCCCCGAGGGACAGCCCAATGAATTCACCCGGCAGCACGAAACCGGTAATTTGCCGCCGGCCATCGGGCAATAGTTTTGAAAGTCGCAAGGCGCCGGACAGAACCGTGAAAAAGAACGTCGCATCGTCGCCTTCCATGAACAATCCATCTTCGCTTTCCAGATTGATAATGGTGTGCAGCTGTTCGAGGCGGGACAGGGCATCGTCATCCAGCACGGCGCAAAAGGCCCGCGTATGGACCGCGCAATCCTGGCAGAAACCGCCCGAGGTCGTCGCATCCGTGCGCCGGCATGACAAGGCGGAATTTAGTGTTGTTCGTGTCCGTGAAAGATCCATCTTGAATCCCCTCGATCCCCAATCGCAAACCCCACCCCCGTGCACAAAACGGTCCGCGATATCCACAAGTGACGTTCAGATCATAGCGCCACAGAAATATTAATTTAGTTAAGCATATTTCGCAGCCGCGATATAGCACCCAATACCGTGCCAATTCGCCGCAGGAGTTAAAGGTCTAATATGCATGAAGAAAGGGCCCCATTGCCGCTGCCGGAGAGGAGGGGGCATTGCTAACGGCGGCAAAGGGACCCTTGATGCCAAATGTTAGGGCATCATCCCAACCGCCGCCTACGGTCCTCGGCATGGCAACGGAGGGAATTAGACATAACATGGGGTGCTTGGGGTCAAATTGGAAGGCCTGTATGGTATATATTTGCTCAAATCATCGTGACTATTGGCGGCCGGTTTGACCTACATGGCATAATGAATTTGGAACTTGTGACATCGCGGCTGCTACTGCGGCCATTTGCCCAGGGTGACTTGCCCGCCATGGCTGATTTGTTCGCCGACGAGGTGGTCCAACGCTACCTCTCGGTCGGACATTTGGGACCAACGGGCGCGCGGAACTTCGCCGCCACATTCATGGCTTCCAGTCATGACGAATGGCGTGAAGGTGGATGTGGCGTGCTTGCCGTCGTGCCGCGCGGCGAGTCGGGCGGGGATGGAGGCGCGGCGCCCATCGGCTATTGCGGCCTGCGCTGTCTTCCCGACCGGGTCAGCGCGGTTGAATTGGTCTATGCCCTGAGCCAAAGCCATTGGGGCCGGGGGTTGGCCACGGAAGCCGCGCGCGCGCTTGTGGACTGGGGTTTCGCTCATTTGCCGGTGCGGGAGATTATCGCGTTGAGCCGCCCCGAACATACGGCCTCGCGCCGGGTCATGGAAAAGGCGGGGATGGTATTTCAGGGTGAAACGGACCGTTACTACGGCGAAAGCCTGGCGACCTACAGCCGCCCCCGCGATCCATGAAGCCTACCGCGGCCGGGTTGGCGCAAAGCTGCTCTGCGCCGTCATGGCCAGGCTTGGCGGATTTCCCAATTCCTGCACGGCGAACAGAGCGCCCTGATGATCGCCGCCCGGCGCGACCTTTATCCCCACCTCGGCGCCCGCGACTGGGCGGAGCGGGAGGAAATCCGGGCCGGATTGGTCGTAACGGGCTGTCATGTTAGGATATGACGGTGAATCTCTGCCAGCGCCCCTAAACTGATAGGTGCCTGGGTCTCCGCGCGAGAGAATGGATTTGACCGCAACCGATCGAGTGGATCAACAGACCGGCGCGCCCTCGCCCCAACTCAGCCATCGCTTGATGCTGCGGCTGTTGCGGGAGTATGTGCGCCCGCACGCCGGCCGCCTGTTGTGGGCCGCCCTGTTCATGGCCATTGTCGCGGCCACGGCGGGCCTGAACGCCTGGCTGCTGGAACCCGCGATTGACAAGGTGTTCGTCGAACAGGTGCCGGGCATGTTGGTTCTGGTGCCTCTGGTGCTGGTCGCCGTCGCCGTGCTGCGTGGCGGCGCGACGTATTTGCAAAGTATTCTGATGCATGGCGTCGGTCAGCGCATTATCGCCGAAACCCAGGTTAAGATGTACCGCCATCTGATTTGCGCCGATCTGGCCTACTTGCAATCGATCCATTCCGGCCAGTTACTGTCATCCTTTCTGTACGACGCCAATCTGTTGCGCGATGCGGTGGGCCGCGCCATCACCGGCATCGCCAAGGATGCCCTGACCGCCCTGGCGCTGGCCATCGTGATGTTCATCCAAGATTGGCAGCTGGCCCTGGTGGTGGTGCTGATTTTTCCCCTGGTCGGCGTCGTTATCCGCAAATTGGGCAAGCGCATGCGCAAGGTCTCCACCGCGACGCAGGAGGAAACCGGCAAGCTGGCCAGCCATTTAAGTGAAACCCTGGAAGGCGCGCGGCTGGTCAAGGCCTACGCCATGGAGGCGGGCGAGACGGAGCGGGTCCGGGCCCGCATAGAACGGCGCCTGACCGAGATCATGCGCGGCATCCGCACCCGCTCCGCCGCGACGCCGTTGACAGAGGCCCTGGGCGGGGTCGCCGTGGCGCTGGCGATCTCCTATGGCGGCTGGCGGGCCCAGACCGGCGCGTTGTCCCTGGGGGAATTCATGTCATTCCTGGCGGCGCTGTTGATGGCCTATCAGCCATTGAAGGGCCTGGCCAATCTGAATACCGCCCTGCAAGAAGGCCTGGCGGCGGCGCAGCGCATCTTCGCCATTCTGGATGTTCAGCCAACGATCATCGAAAAAGCCGATGCGGCGGCCCTGCAGGTGGTTGAAGGCGGGATCGACTACCACGACGTGCGGTTTTCCTACGACGGAGACACCGCCGCCCTGCATGCGGTTGATCTGCAAGTGGCGCCGGGCACCACCGTCGCATTGGTCGGGCCGTCCGGCTCGGGCAAGACCACCTTGATGAACCTGCTGCCCCGGTTTTACGATCCCACGGGTGGCCGCATCGAAATCGATGGTCAGGATATTCACGATGTCACCATCGCCTCCCTGCGTGCCGCCACGGCCCTGGTCAGTCAGGACATCACTCTGTTCGATGACACGGTCGCGGCCAATATCGCCTATGGCCGGCCCGGCGCCTCGCCTGAAGATATCACCGCCGCCGCGCGGGTCGCCGCGGCCCATGATTTCATAGCGGCCCTGCCCCAGGGCTATGACACAAAAGTTGGGGAAAACGGCGTTCGCCTGTCGGGTGGTCAGCGGCAACGCATCGCCATCGCCCGGGCCATGCTGAAGGATGCGCCGATCCTGCTGTTGGACGAGGCTACCTCGGCCCTCGATAGCGAGGCCGAGCGGGAGGTTCGCACGGCGCTGGATGCCTTGAAGGCCGGGCGCACCACGCTGGTCATCGCCCACCGGCTATCGACGGTTATGTCCGCGGACCGCATCTATGTGCTGGATGGCGGCCGCGTGGTTGAAAGTGGCGACCACGCAGGCCTGATGGCGCAAGGGGGTAGTTATGCCCGCCTGTACAAGCTGCAAT
>JAPYPT010000156.1 GCA_029937535.1 Alphaproteobacteria bacterium | reverse complement strand
CGCGGGCGGTCTGGACGGCGGCGGCAGCGGCGGACAGGACGGCATGACCGGGGCCATGCGCCGGGCGGACAAAGATGGCACGGCCTGGGTCGAATACCTTTGGTACAATCCCTGCACGGGCAAACGCATGCCCAAATCCAGCCACATCATCAAGGTGGGGCCGTTTTTTGTCGGTGTGGGCGCTTATGGTAAGCTAAGCGTATAAAAAAATACCGGAGGAGACAGGTTATGAGCGATGTCCGCCACCAGGACAGATTGGGCTGGCGATGTAAGTTCGGCGTTGTCACGCCGTCCACCAACACCATCGTGGAGCCGGAATTCCATATGATGGCGCCCCGGGGCGTAACCAACCATACGGCCCGCTTTCTGATCCCCAACATGGCCCTGAACAGCAACGAGGATTTCGAGCAACTGGTGGTCGAGATCAAGGCAACCCTGGATGACGCCATTGACGGGCTGACGCCGGCGGGGGTCGATCACATCATCATCGGTATTTCCGCCGAGTCGTTCTGGGATGGCGCGGAGGGCGCCGAAATCCTGCAAAAGCGCCTGGAAGCCAAGGCGGGCTGCACCATGACCCTGGGCTCCGCCGCCGCCCGCGCCGCCTTGGACGCCGTGGGCGCCAAACGACTTGGCGTGGTCACGCCCTACTGGCCCGTGGCGGATGAACGCGTGCGGCAATATTTTGGCGAATGCGGCTTTGACATCGTCGCCTTGAAGGGCCTGGCCGCCAACAGCCCCGTGAACATCGCCGAACAAAGCGAGGAGACCCTGCGCCGGGCCATGGAGGAGGTGAACAGCCCGGATGTGGACACCATCATTCAGGTCGGCACCAACCTCGGCATGGCCCAACTGGCGGGCGAGGCGGAGCGCTGGCTGGGCAAGCCGGTGATCGCCATCAACACCGCACTCTATTGGCATGCCCTGCGCCAGAACGGCATCGACGACAAAATCCCCGGCTGGGGCCGCTTATTGATGGAGTATTGAGTTATGGAATTCGGCATTTTCGACCACCTTGACAAGGGCCAGGACGACTTAGAAGCGTTTTACGAAGATCGTCTGCGTCTGATGGAGGTCTATGACGCAGGGAAATTTCACGGCTATCATCTGGCCGAACATCACGCCACGACCCTGGGCATGGCGCCCTCGCCCGGCATATTCCTCTCCGCCGTCGCGCAGCGCACCAAGCGTTTGCGCTTTGGCCCCATGGTTTATTGCCTGCCGCTGTACCACCCCATCCGCCTGCTGGAAGAGATTTGCATGCTGGATCAGATGAGCGGCGGACGGCTGGAGCTGGGCGTCGGCCGGGGTATCTCGCCCATCGAGGTGGGTTTCTTCGGCCTGGACCACGAGACCGCGCCGGCCATGTACCGCGAGGCCCTGGATCTGATCCTGGCGGGCCTGAAGGGCGGAGACGAGAACGGCGATTTGACCTTTTCCGGCGAATATTATCAGTTCAAGGACATGCCCCTGACTCTGGCACCGCGCCAGCAGCCCCACCCGCCGCTTTGGTATGGCCTCTCGCACCCCGACAGCACGGTCTGGGCGGCGCAAAACGGCGTCTCCATCATCACCAACCGGGATGAAGCCGGCAGCCGGCAGATCACCGACCGCTACCGCCAGGAATGGCGCGCGTTAGGCAACGATGACGCCGCCCTGCCCCGCATGGGCATGTCCCGCCATATTGTCATTGGCGAAACCGAAGCGGAGGCCCTGGCCATTGCACGGCGTGCCTACAAGGTCTGGCGGCACAGTTTTTATGTGCTCTGGGACCGTCACGGCATGAAGCCCATCAACGTGCATTTCCCGGACGAGCTGGATGAGTTGATCACCATGGGCCAGGCCATCATCGGCACCGCCGACCGGGTGGGCGCGGAAATCCACCGCCAGGCGGAGGCCAGCGGCGTGAATTATTTCCTCTGCCGCTTCGCCTTTGGCGATATGAGCTATGACGAGAGCAAGCAATCCGTCGACCTATTCACCCGGCTGCAGGGTTGGTAGCCGCCGCCAGGCGAACAGTTGATTTTGACGTTGGCCGTTATTTTGCCGCCATGATCCGTTTCACGGCTTCATCCGTCCGCCACAGGGCATTCGCCATGTATCGGAAGTTGATCAAGGCTGCCTGATAGCCATCGCCTTCGGGCAACATTGCCGCCGCCGTCGCATCCCGGACTACGGCAACTTCGTAGCCCATTTCCAGCAATTCGTGCATATGGGCCTGAACGCAAAGATTGGCCGACATGCCCGCCAGGATGATCTTGTCGATCCCGGCCTTGCGCAATTGCAGGTTCAAGTCGTTGGCTTCCGGTCCGTAGACCTTATGCGGCGAGGTGATGATGGTCTTGCCGTCGTTGATATATTGTTTGTATTGGGGCATGAAATCGGCGCCCGAGCCCTCGAATTCCTTAAGGCTCAACGAACCCGCGCGGTCGAACATGCCGATCGCATGCATAAGTTTTTCAAGCGGCCCGCCAAATTTCCAACCATGATCGGTCGGATAATAATAGTGCGGCGAAATTGCGACCGTCATGCCGACGGACTTGGCCGCCTTCAACAACCTGCCGATATTGTCCACCGTGCCATGATGCTGCACGCTTTTGCCGACCACTTTCCAGGTCACGCCCTTGGGGCTGAGAAAATCGATCTGCGGATCCGTGACCACCAGAGCGGTATTGGACAAGGTTACCGTCACATCCGTTTTTGGCAGTGCGCCCTTGACCGGATCGGCATAAGGGTCCCCGGCCGCCTGGGCGCCACCTGACAATCCGGCCGCCGCGACGCCGCCGGCCACCGCCGCGCTGCCGCCAATTGCTGCCTTCAACACATTGCGCCGGTCCATTAGGGTGGCTTTCGGGTTTGATTTTCCGTGATCGGAACAACAAGACATCGTCAATCCTCCATCTGATAAAAACCTGTTGACCAGTTAAATGTATGTTCGCGACGGTGCGTTTTGGTCGTGATTACGTGCCCGATCATCCAAAGTTGAATTGCCCTTTGACAAAATTTCCGTTCAAACTTGACCCATGTTGACATTGGATCAGATGCTGGATGGATTGGCGATGGAGGTCATGCCCTTTGCCTTGTGCGAGGCGCGGGGTGGAACGCGGCTTGACCTTGGCTCGCGTGATCACGCGACCATGCATTACGTGCTGGCCGGCGTCGGCGTCTTCTCCATCGCCAATTGGCCCGACGTCATTGCGCAAACCGGTACCGTGCTGATCACCCCGCCATCGACCAAAGAGACCCTGCGCGCCAACTCCCATTCCGAATGCGAAGCACTGGTCTGCACCCCCCTGGATCCCCAGTGGCAGGTTCATCGCAGCGGCGCCGGGCGGAACGGCATTATCGTTGCCTGCGGTGAAATTTCCGCCAGCTATCGCGGGATCGAGGGATTGTTCAATTATTTGCAAGAGCCCCTGGTGACAGACCTGCATGAACATGCGGGCCTTCAATCGGCCCTGGAACTTATCCTGAACGAATTGGCCACGCCGAAAGCAGGATCCAGATCCCTGGTCAGGGCCCTGATGCAACAATGCATGATCCATATTCTGCGCCGGTACGGAGGAATTGACCAATCGCCCCTGGCCTGGCTGGCCGCGGCGCAGGATGAACGCCTTTGGCTGGCGGTAAAACAGATGTTGGATTTGCCACAGGAGCCGCACAGCCTCGAGTCCCTGGCTAAAATCGCGCAGATGAGCAGATCGTCATTTGCCGAACATTTTAAGGCGTCGTTTGGCCAGGGACCGATTGAGTTTCTGAAGCGGATACGCATGGGACGGGCGGCGCGCCTGTTGGCGGCAACGGACATGTCAATCAAGGCCATCACGCGGAATATCGGCTACGGCAGCCGAAGCTATTTCAGCCGCGCCTTTCACCAGGCCTATGGCCTTTCACCCGCCGACTACAGGGCTAGAACCCTTTCGGAGTAAGGCGGAATTGCCCGCCTGATCGCTTAGATCGCGGACGCGTTGCCGATGCGTTGAGAGAGCGATATCCTTGCGATCCCGCACCCGACGCAAGAGAGGGTCGCCCATGTCCCAAAAAATGCACCTGCTCGCCTTCATGATGCATACGCCGATCAATCACATGACCATGAGCTGGGCAGACGCGGACGATGCCCAGGCGGTGGGTCTGGGCTCCATGGCCCACTGGCAGAACCTGGCCCAAACCCTGGAGCGGGGCTGTTTCGACGGGATGTTTTTCGCCGACGTACCCTCGGTCTACGATCACTACAAGGACAGCACGGACGTGGCGATCCGCCACGGCGTCAATTGGCCGACCCATGATCCCGTGGCCTTGATCGGTATCATGGCGGCGGCGACCCGGCATCTGGGCATCGCGTCGACGGTTTCCACCGCCTCGCTGCATCCCTTTCTCGCCGTGCGCTCCCTGACCTCGTTGGACTATCTCAGCGGCGGCCGGGTGGGCTGGAACATCGTCACCGGCAATGCCCGCTCTGAACACCGGGCCATGGGGCTTGAATTCATGGAGCATGACCTCCGCTACGACCGGGCGGAAGAATATATGCAGATCTGTTATGCCCTGTGGCGGGGCATTCCGCAGGATGCGGTGCTGCTGGACAAAGAGAACGGCATTTTCGCCGATCCCTCGAAGATCGAAAAAATTGCCTTCGACGGGGATTATCTGAGCTGTCATGCGACGCCGTCGGTACTGCCCTCGCCGCAAGGCCGCCCCGTATTGTTTCAAGCCGGCTCGTCCGGCCGGGGCCAGCGCTTCGCCGTGGATCATGCGGACGTCATCTTTGCCATCCAGCCTGATCTGCCGCGCATGCAAACCTTCATGACACAAATCCGCGAAGCCGCCGCCGCTGCCGGGCGCCAGGACGCGGTCCGCGTCACCTTTGCCGTGCAGCCGTTCATCGGCGAAAGCCTGGAGGCGGCCGAGGCCAAGCGCGATGCCATGGTCGCCCGCATCCCCATGGAAGCCGCCCTGACCCGAATTTCGGGCACCTTCGGCGTCGATCTGGACACCGTGGATATCGACAAACCCTTGCAGGAGATCACCTCCCAGGCCTCCCAGGGCCTGGTCGCGGCCATGTCGTCGATGTTCGGGGACAAAAACATCACCCTGCGCGAGGCGGTGGGGCTATCGGGGCTGGCGGGCATGATCCCCCAGGTTCTGGGCACGCCCGAACAGATCGCCGACCAGTTGGAAGCAATCTGGCGGCAGACCGGCTGCCACGGCTTCAATCTGACGCCGGCGATCGTGCCCGGCGGCTATGAGGATTTCGTCGATCTGGTCGTGCCCATTTTACAGCAACGAGGCATCTTCCGCAGCGAATACGAAGCCACCACCTTGCGCGGCAACCTGATCGGCTAACAGTAGGGGTGAATAGGGGGAAATGTACTTGTTACGTGTCCCCCTATTCATGGAGCCGCAGGCGTCTGCAATCCATTCGCTCCCCTTGATCATGGCTGCCGCCTTTTCGCCGATCATGATGGTGGGGGCGTGCAGGGCGGCGTTGGGGATACGGGGCATGATGGAGGTATCGGCCACCCGCAGGCCGTCGATGCCGCGCACCCGTAACTGGGGGTCGAGCACCGCGCGCCCATCGGCGCCCATGGCGCAGGTGCCGCATTGGTGATAGGCGGTGGCGCCGTTTTGGCGGATATCGGCCTCCAACGCCCCATCGCCCTGAATATGGACGCCGGGCATCAATTCCCGGTCGATATAACGCGCGATGGCCGGCTGGCCCATCATCTCGCGCATACGGTTCACCGCCCGCAACAAAACCTGCATATCGCGGGGGTCCTTGAAATATCCCGGATCGATTTTCGGCGCCGCATGGGCGTCCGCCGAACGCAGGGTGACTTCGCCCCGGCTGTGGGGCGTACCTTGATAGATGGTCAGGCCAAAGCCATGTTCTTTCGGCAACAGATCACGCATCCGGAAACGGCTGCCACTGACCGAGGTCGGCGCCAGGGCCGAGAGCATGACCACCTGGGCATCGGGGGTTTCCAGGCCTGGGTCGGTGCGAAAGAAGCCGCCCGCCGGCGCATAGCTTTCCGCCAGGGGTCCGCTGCGGCGCAGGGCATAGTCCAGGCCCGCCTTGACAGCGTTCAGAGGTGAGATATGGCGGGCGGCGGTGACCGGTGCGTTGGTGATATATTGCGGGCGGTAGCAGACGTGATTTTGCAGGCCCTGGCCGACCCTTGGCGCATCCAGATGCACGGGGATATCCAACGCCCGTAACTGATCCGCCGGGCCGATGCCGGACAACAGCAAAAGCTGAGGCGACTTAATGGCGCCGCCCGAAACGATGATTTCCCGCTCCACCCTGATGGCATGGCGTTGGCCGCGGCGGGCGACCTCCGCCCCTGCGGCGCGGCCTTTCTCGATGATCAGGCGTTCGGCCAGGGCCTCGGTCACCACCACCAGATTTTTCCGCGCCCGAGCCGGTTTCAGAAAGGCGGTGGCCGTGCTCATGCGCCGCCCGGCGCCCACATTGATATCGTAGTAGCCGAAGCCATCGACGGTATCCTGGTTCAGATCATCCAGAATGGGAAAACCAGCCGCCGCCGCGGCCTCCAGGAAGGCATCGCAGATGGGGACATCCGGCCGGGCCGGGCGGACCTTCAACGGTCCGGCCCCGCCATGCCAGGGGCCGTCGCCCCGCGCATTGCCCTCGGATTTCTTGAAATAGGGCAGGACACCGTCGGCGCCCCAGCCTTCGCAGCCCATTTGCCGCCAAATATCGTATTCCCGGGAATGGCCCCTGGTGTAGATCATGCCGTTGATGGAGCTGGAGCCCCCCAGCACCCGGCCCTGCAAAAATACCAAGGCGCGGTCATCCAAGCCTGGCAGCGGCTCCGTCGCGAAACCCCAGTTGGATTTGGGGTGGGCGCCAACGGCGAAGCCCAGGCCCGGCAGCTTGAACAAAAGGCTGCTATCCCGGCGCCCCGCTTCCAACAACACCACCCGGACATTCGCGTCCTCGGACAACCGGGCCGCCACGACGGCGCCGGCGGCGCCCGAGCCGATCACAAGATAATCGCACGAGGCCGGCACCCCGGTCATTCACTCGCCCGATTCAGTAAAAAGTGAACCTGACATTGGCCCGAACACCCTGTAGCATCCGCCCCAGAAAATCCGCGAACATACGCCGGCAGGCGGCAACACAAAGGGAAAGTCATCAATGACCGTAACACACATGGTACTCGTGGCGTTGAAGAGCGACGTCAGCGACGCGCAAATTCAACAGACCATTCAGGAACTGAATGGCATGACGGGCCAGATTCCGGGCCTGTTGTCGGTGAGCGCGGGGCCGAATTTCACGGACCGGGCCGGCGAATACACCTTCGGCGCCGTGATCACCCTGGACGACAAGGCGGCCCTGGAGGGTTATGGCCCGCATCCCGTGCACCAGGCCGTGGCCGGCAAACTGGGTGGTTTGGCGAATGGGCTGATGGTGCTCGACTTCGAAAGCTAAGGCGGGCTCCGCTACCACTGTTCCCAATGGGTGATCTCGCTGACCGGCGGGCGTTTGGCGGGTTTGAATTCGGTCCCGACCGTATAGGCCACGGGCAGCAGGCCGACCTGCATGTATTCATCGGGAATACCCAGCAGTTCGATGGCCTCCTTCTCATGGGCCAGGTGCAGGGTCGTCAGCACGGTGCCCAGGCCCCGCGCGCGCAGGGCAAGCTGGAAACTCCAGACGGCGGGAAAGATCGATCCCATGACGCCCGCCCAGGCGGCGCGCGGCGGGTTGTCGGACATATGGCCGACGTTGATGCAGGGGATCACATGCACCGGCACATCGGCGAGCTTGTCGGCAAGATACAGCGCGGAGGATATCACCCGCGTGGTCTGGCCACCGTCGTCCATCAGGGCGGCGTCCTTTTCCGCTTGGTTCAGGTAAGCCATGGCGCCGCGGCGATACATATCTCCCAATGCGGCGCGTTTCGCGGGCTCGGTGACCACGATCCAGGACCAGCCCTGGCGGTTTGATCCGGTCGGGGCCTGTTGCGAGAGATCGAGACATTCGTTGATCACCTCCGCCGGCACGGGGCGTTCCAGATCCAGGCGCTTGCGCACGGCGCGCGTGGTGGAGAGCAGGGCATCGGTTACGGAAAGATCATATACGGTCATGGCGTCCATCGCTGTTTGAATTGGAAAATCCTGGAGAAGCTATCACGCCGCCGGTGCGAGGACTAGGCTGGACAGGCGATGTGTCGTTCAACATTCGCAAATCATCATCCCAACGAAAGAGCGCATATCCGGTTGGGCAATCATAAACATGCGGGATCGCACGAGCCGGTGTTTGTGCATCGTTACATTGATTGGAATCGATTGAACGCGGCATCGTGATTGGCGCAGCGACATATTACTTATTAACTATCACTAAATAACGATACTATTCACCTATCTAAATTATAATACTCACAATAATGTAGTCATATTTTTTTATTTTGTAGTTCGTTCTTTACTATTTTCAAACAATTTCAACTTATTTTGATGAACTTGTTTGAAAATAGTTGATGCGTGCAGGCTAGTCATCTCCGCCATCAAACTATAGCCATTCACGGGTGATGCGATCTTGGCATCAATTGGGATGAGGCCCAACGACATGGTTTTTAGTAGGTATTTGGAATAGGCGATGGGCGTATCTTCTTCGATGATTTGGATCCAAGGGCATCTAGCCTCTGACGCTGGACCGCGGTTTTTCCCGACTTGCGGCGCCATGATCTTCACCCCGTGGCGGGTATCGCGATGAGTGGGCAGAATTCCGTCGTCGCCATTGCTTCCGGGATTTTTCAGGTCGCCGGCCAGATCGCCCGATTGTCGTCCGTCGGCGCCTATTTTGACCGTCTTTTTAAAGGAAATACCCGCAAGGTGCTGCGAAGCGAGGCATTCCACGCCACCATCATCAATAATACCGCTGATGGGATCGTCGCCATTGATGAAAACGGAATAATTCAGGTTTTTAATCCGGCCGCGACACGGATGTTTGGTTATGAGGAAAGGGAAATTCTGGGCCAGAGTATTTCCGTTCTGCTGCCGGTCCACGAACGTGAAACCCATGACGGATATATTGCAAATACCAATCTGCACGCACCCAGAATTCTTGGTAATCAGCGCGAGCTCACGGGCCTCCGAAAAGATGGCACGGACATTCCGTTGGAGATTTCAATCTCCGCCATGGAAACCCGCGACGGCCGCATGTTCATCGGTGTCTGCCATGACACCACCGAGCGTCAGGAAGCCAAGACGGCGCTTCAGGATAGCCAGAAAGTTCTACAGCTGAGGGTTTTGGAGCTTGAGGATGCGCAGGCAAGACTGGAACTTCAGGGATCTGAACTGGTCGCGCTCGCCGACAATCTGCACACCACCACGCAACAGGCGGAACTCGCCAATCGCTCCAAATCCGAATTTTTGGCGAATATGAGCCACGAATTGCGGACGCCGCTCAACGCCGTCCTTGGATTTTCGGAGCTTATCCAGAGCGAGATATTCGGCCCGCTTGGCAACGACCGATACCGGGAATACGCGGGAGATATCAAAGACGCGGGTCAGCACCTCCTGGATCTCATCAACGACATTCTGGACCTCTCGAAGATCGAGGCCGGCGGCGAGGAACTGATCGAAGAAGCCATCGAAGTTCCCAAAACCGTTCAAGCGGTCATGACGCTGGTGAAGGGGCGTGCCGACAAAAATAGTATCCGCTTGACGCTGGATATACCGGACCGCCTGCCCATGCTCCGCGGAGATCAACGCAAGCTGAAACAAATTTTGGTCAACCTGCTATCCAATGGCATTAAATTCACCGAAGCCCAGGGCAGTGTAACGCTGAAAATTTGGTGCACCTCCAATAGCGGATATATCTTCCAGGTCACCGATACGGGGATCGGCATGTTTCAAGAAGATATTCCGAAGGCGCTGAAACCATTCGGCCAGATTGACAGCAAACTGAGCCGCAAATACGAGGGCACGGGCCTTGGGCTGCCATTGACCAAACATCTCGTGGAAATTCATGGCGGTTCACTCGATCTGCAAAGCGAGCGCGGCGTCGGCACCACCGTCACCATCAGGTTCCCCGCCCAACTGATCGTGGAGCCAACCGAATTACAGGCCAAGTCCGCCCGACAGCTTTCCGGCTAAAGCATTTCCGAGTAGGAAATGCTTCAATTCTTAAGATTGGAGCAATTTTTCCAATCACTTAGAATCGCTTCGCGATTCACATTGGATCGGAATTGCGCTAAAAATTACTTTCATACAGGCCACCGTCGAGCAGCAGGCTTTGGCCGGTGATGTAACCGGCCTGGGCGGAGCAGAGGAAGGCGCAGGCTTCGCCGAATTCAGCGGGGTTGCCAAAGCGTTTGGCGGGCACCTGATTGGTCTGGCGTTCCGCCGCCTCTTCCACTGAAATATTGTTCTGCTGGGCATTGAACGCCACGCCGCCGCGCAGGCGGTCCGTATCGATATAGCCGGGCAAGATATGATTGATGGTGACGTTATGTTGGGCCACGGAGCGGGCCACGCCGGCCAGAAAGGCGGTCAGACCGGCACGGGCGCCCGATGACAGATCAAGGCCAGCCACCGGGCGCAGCACCGAAACAGAGGTGATGTTGACGATACGCCCAAAGCCTTGGGCAATCATCGGATCGACCACGGCCTGGATCAGTTCGATCGGCGTGGCGAAATTCATGGTGACGCCCGCCAACATGTCCTCGCGGGACAGTTCGCGGAAATCCTTGAACGGCGGGCCGCCATTGTTGTTGACCAGAATATCGGGTTGGGGACAGGCCGCCAGCAATGCCGCTTGTCCCTCCTTGGTGGAAACATCAGCGACGACGGGGGTCACGTCCACGTCCGAGGCATTGCGGATTTCGTCTGCCGTTGCGTTCGTGACCGCCTCGTCGCGGCCGTTGACGACCACATTGACGCCATTCATGGCCAGGGACATCGCACACCCCTTGCCCAGGCCCCGGCTGGAGGCGCAGACAATGGCATTGCGCCCGGCAATTCCCAGATCCATGGAAATATCCTCCCCGATTATTGATCGTAGCGGTTCTTCATCTCGATCGTGCCGTGATCTTTCTGGTGAAAATAGTTCGCGGCATAGAATTCATGCATCAGATCCGCATACAGGCGGGGTTCGTATTTCGGCGGGTCATTTTCATCCGTGCAGGACGGCGCGACGCGGATCATGCGGTAGGGATTGGGGCTGTGAAAATAAGCCAGGGAATAGCGGTCCGCCGCACCATCGACGATGACGCCGTGGGGGGTGGAGAGAAACCGGTCGTTGGACATGCGCCGGATCATATTGCCGATATTGACCAGGAATGTTCCCGGTATCAAAGGCGGTGGCAGCCATTCCCCGGACGGCAGCCGGATCGCCAGGCCCGCCACGTCCATGCGCGCCAGAATGGTCATGAAGGAATTGTCCGTATGGGGCGCGGTGCCGAAATCATTGCCCTCCACCTTGGTCGGCGGGTAGTGCAGCATCCTCAGGGTAGCGTTGTTTTCGTCGGAAAAATCCTGGTCCAGATAATCCGCCGCCATGCCCAAGGCCACCGCGAAGGGCCGCACCAGATGCTGGCCCAGTGTGTTCAGGGTTTTGAAATAATCCATCACGCCGTCACGGAAACCAGGCAAATCATCGGGCCATTGGTTCCGTCCGCGAAGCGCCGTCCCCTTGACCACGTCCGGATGGTCGGCGCCGCGGTCATGGGTCACGAAAAAGGATTCGTTCTGGTTTGGCGTGGTTGCCTCATGCACCGTGGAATGGGCCTGCATGGAGGTATTCATGGGCATATAGCCGATGTTGTTCTGGTCCAGGGTCAGACCCTGTTTCACATCAAGCGGCAGCCCGTGAAAGCGTTTCGACTGCGCGAAGGTGCTTTCAATCAGGCTTTCCGGCACGCCATGGTTGGTAATATAGAAAAACCCGACCCGCTCGCACGCGGTCCTGATCTCCGCCGCCAGGGCGTCCAGGGCGCCCGTCTCGTCGCGGAGATAGGGGCCCAAATCAATAATCGGCACCTGGGCAATGGCTGAACTCAGATCCCTGGCCGCCTGTTCCTTGAATAAATGCATTCCACCAACCCCTTCATGCCTCGTTACGGATACACCCTGCATCATAGGGAAACAACTCAATATGCGGCAAGCAACTCGTACAATTCCACATCGGTGCCGGCACGGGGCGGTAGCCGATTATCATTAATCTTGCTGATACTGACAAAATACCGCAAAAGGCAATATTTTCATAACATTTCAACAATTATTATTATAATTATATTGCAATCTTATATTTTATTAAATTTTCGACTTATATTTCAACTATTAGAAATATTTTGAATGTTAGGGCAAGCTTAATACTTCAACTCTATTTTGCCTTATTGGGCACGCGGGGAATATGAAGTTCGCTGCGCTCTCGCGGAATGTGCGGATCCTGATAGCAGACAATAGTACTAAAAAGTCTAAAGCTAGAGCGTGTCGCGGCTAATCAGATTCAGGATTCCCTTTTGTGTTGATTTGT
>JAPYPT010000155.1 GCA_029937535.1 Alphaproteobacteria bacterium | reverse complement strand
GCCTGCATTGTCTCGCCCTTCATCCTGTCCGGCGCCATGAGCCCGGTCACCGTCGCGGGCACTTTGGCGCAACTGTTGGCGGAGGCCATGGCCGGTATCGCCTTGACCCAGATCATCAAGCCGGGCGTGCCGGTCATCTTCGGCGCCTTTGTCTCGTCTATATCCATGCAGTCGGGCGCGCCGACCTTTGGCACGCCCGAATCCGGATTGCTGCTGTTGGGCGCCGCGCAACTGGCCCGGCGCTTGAAGCTTCCCTTCCGCTCGGGGGGATCGTTATGCGGCTCCAAGATCACGGATGCCCAGGCAGCCTATGAAAGCGCCAATACCTTGCAGGCCACCCTGAACGGCGGGGTGAATTTTGTCTTGCACGGCGCCGGCTGGCTTGAAGGCGGGCTTTGTTCGTCCTACGAAAAATTCGTCATGGACTGTGATCAACTGGGGATGATGGCGGTTTACGGCAACGGCATCGACCTGAGTGAAAACGGCCAGGCCCTGGACGCCATTCACGAGGTCGGACCAGGCGGCCATTTTCTTGGCTGCGCCCATACACAGGCTAATTTCGAACAGGCCTTTTTCCGTTCCGAAATCGCCGACAACAATTCCTCCGAGCAATGGGAAATCGACGGCAGCCAGGATGCCACCCAGCGGGCCAACACTCTGTGGAAAAGCATGCTGGCAAACTACGAAGCACCAAGCCTCGATCCAGGCATTGACGAAGCCTTGAACGAATTCATTGCCGTGAAGAAGGCGGCCGTGCCGGATTCCACCTATTAATTCCAACCTGCAATGACAGGGACCTGCACGCCCGTGACGGATACCTCACCCCCAAGCGAAATTGTGATTTCGGCCTCTGGCACGGCATCACATTGTTCCTGGGTATAGCGTCCCGAAAGAAAATGCAGGACCTGGTTGGATGAGCCCCGCAGGCCGTGGCCCAAGTACCTGGCGGGAACATAGCGTCCGGCAACCAGAACATCGATGCCGCCAAGAACCCCTTCGCACAAGGGATTATGTTCTATTTCCTCTTTTCGGTAACCACTGAACACGATGATGGACAGGTCCGTTTCCGCCCGAACGGCCTCGACCAAAGCCAGCAGTGAAGCCGGCTGTTGAAACGGTTCACCGCCGGAAATCGTCACGCCGGCAATAGCCTCGCCCTGCAGATGAATGTCCGCCATGATGTCTTTGAGCGATAACAAGCGGCCTCCATCCCATTCATGGGTATCGGCATTGAAGCAGTCACGGCAACCCAGCGTACAACCCTGAAACCAGATCACATAGCGCAGGCCGGGTCCGTTCGCGGCACTGTTTCTTATGATATTGTGAGTACGGATATCCATCGGTTACTGTGGCACTTCGTCATCGAAGGTGACTTCCGGAGACTGGTCCTTGTCCTTGTCCTTGTCCTCGGCCTTGGACACGGCTGGCGCTTCGGCGCCGAGTAAACCAAGAAGGCGGTCGAACTGTCGTTTCTCCCTGCGGTAACGGCGGTAAGCGGCCCTTCCAACCTCGCCGAAGCCCCCGCCCCCATGCTGGGGATAGAACCCGATCAGATGTTCGAGAGCCCGGTCAAAGAGCTCCGTATCCTTCGGAAACGCCTGCTCGAAATGGCGGGCCGCCGCCCTTGTCCGCCGCTTTACAATCAGCCGGCCGATACCGACCGGAATTAAATAAACACCATAACCAAATAGAACGAACGAAACGGCAAATACAGCCGCCGATACCTTAACCACGACGAAGAAAGGCATCGTAAAAACCGGGGTTACGATGATGGCCAGTACCAAACCGCCGCAACCCCAACGGAACGAGCTCTTGGCATTGCGCTCCCTGAAGTCATCGACCAGGGTTTTGATATTTAAGCTGATTTCAATATCTTGCATGGTTTCGCCGCCGCCGCTGTCAATCTCTCTCGACCAGGGTTTGATCCTGCTGAGCCGGCTGTTCGCGGTAAGATGGTTTGTATTCCCGCGTCAGGACGTTGCCGCCAAGGATGGCCTCCAATTGCGCCGTGAGATCCTCGCAACCGGGTCCGCTAACGCCCCGGACCTCGAACGTCACGTCTCCGTTCGGTCCGATGGCAAGATCTATTTCTTGAATTTGCGCCATGATCTATTTCGGCTCCGGGTCATGGTAGGGGTCGAGGGGTATGAAATCCTTATCGGCGCCCTGAACTTCGTTCTGGGACTTGTCTTGGGCCTCGTCCTGATTTTGAGCCGGAGCGTCGAACCCGCCCAACAACTGATCGGCGGGATCTTGCGTCTGCGCGGCGGCGGACGGGACGGGCTTTGCCTCATACTTGCCCGCCATCAGCTCCGACATAATGTTGATGTTGCCGTGGTAGATGATCTCGCCGGACGGCGTGGCGCCTACTCCTTTTTCCTCGCTTGAGATATCAATCGGCTCCAGTTTCCCGGACTGGATCATATGATCAAACATTTGCTTTGGAACCTTTGTCGAGGAATAGGATTTCGTATTCGAAACACTGGCCCACCCCGGTCCCGACGACATGGTGCTTTTGATGCTTCCGACATCGAAATTAGAAATTGCGTCGTCCAGTTTACCGATGCTGCCGGGACCGCCTTTTTTCGCGCCCATTTGGACCCCGAACTCCCCTGTTTCCAGGAAACCGGACTTTTTTGTCTGCGGGCCAAAGGTCACATCCATTTTCAGGGCGGATAGCAGAACTTCCTCAACGCCTGACTTGGTGTTGGCCATTTTCAGCAGGGCGATCGCTTGATCGAATTCCGCCGTGCCTTTTGGAAATATGTTGTAGAAGGTCTGGGCCAGTTTTTCGGCGCGCTTTGCGTTGATCTTTTGGCCGATTGTTTGGATGCCACCGAAAAGAACGACAAGGACGACGAGAAAAACAATACATTTGAGCAGGAAACCGATCTCCATATATATCGGCACGATTGCAAGGGCTAAGACCGCGCCAAATAACCCGACGACGATGCCAAAGCCTTCCCACCTGTTCTTGGATTTTCCGTGCTTCTTGGACGATACGGACAGCAGCCTGCGGACCTCGCCGCGGATCTCTTCATCGTTCATGCTCATCGCCGATTACCCTTTAATCAGGCCATGCGCCGCACGGTCATGCGGATGGTCTTGCCTTGGTCCATATTTTCCTCGACTAGGTTGAAACCTTGCCGGGCCAAGGTGTCGCGGGCCGCGCGATAGGCATAACGCTGGCTCAGCTTGCCAAGCCAATCAGGGCCGTACCTGCGGCCATCAAATTCCGAAATTATGGCTTCGAAAGTTCCGTCGGCGGAGCGGACGAAGCCAATATCGTTGCTGTTGTGGCCGACGAATTCGCGGCGGATGACGATTTCCGCTGCCTGCTCCCTACGATCACCGTGCCAGCCGTAGAGGTACTGGGCCGTGTCATGAACCTCAACATTTTCCATGCCCATATCGGCCAAAGCGGCAACCAGATGGTCAGCCGAAACAAAAGCCGTTTGCAGGGTCGAAAAATGCGACATCGTTCCGCCTCCCTATTGATCCGGACCGTCGGCTCGCGGCAAGGGTGTTATTTGCAAGGCGGGCGCCTTATCCGCAACCGCATCGGATTCGGGCAGAGAGGCCGTTGCCGCCCGGCCATCCTCGACCCAGGTTCTGAGAAAATCAATGCGCTCGCGTTGAGACCGGCTCATGGGCACCAGATGTTCCAGGGCCGCGCAGATATCATCGTCGGTGAATTCCCGTCCCGGCGATGTCTCGTCACTGAAGGCAAGGTACATGGCGTCGACCACAGCCTGCTCAATTTCGGCGCCCACATAGCCGCCGGCGGATGCCGCCAGGCGGGCGAGATCGAAATTCGCCGGATCGCGGCCGCGTTTTCTGAGATGAACATCGAAAATGGCGCGCCGTTCGGTCGTGTTTGGCAGATCAAGAAAGAATATTTCGTCGAACCTGCCACGGCGCAGCAGTTCAGGCGGCAGGCGGGTAATATCATTGGCCGTGGCGACGATGAAGACGGGTTTCTTCTTATCCTGCATCCACGATAGCAGGGTTCCGAAAACCCGCATGCTGGTGCCACTATCTCCGTCGCCGGTCGACAGCGCCTTCTCCATTTCGTCGATCCATAACACGCAGGGGGCAACCGCTTCGGCCAGTTGCAACGCGGTGCGCGCGTTCTGTTCGGATTCACCCACCAAACTGCCGAACATGGCACCGATATCCATGCGGATCAGCGGCAGGTGCCAAAGGCTCGCCACCATCTTGGCGGTCAGCGATTTACCGGTTCCGGGAATACCGATTAGGGCGATCCCCTTGGGTGCTTGCAGGCCATAGGCTTGCGCGTCCTCGCTGAAGGCCAGTTGCCGGCGGATCAGCCAATCCTTCAAAAGCTCGAGCCCGCCGACGTCGTTGATGGTTTCCGCCGCGGTGTAGTATTCCAGCGCCCCGGATTCTCGAATGATCTGCTGTTTTTCCTTGGCGATGATTTCCAGGTCCGTCTCATCGAGCACGCCACCGGTGACGATAGCCTTGGAAAAAACCCGCCGTGCCTGGGATTCCGACAGACCCAGGGCCAACGACACCATCCGCTCGCGCACGCCATCACCGAGCGCCACCGTGACGCCTGGCGTTTTCTCGAGGTGCGCCAAAATTTCCGAAAGTTCCTCATGGCCCGGCGGCGGTAAATCGAGAACGACGATGTCGTCCTTCAACTCATCCGGTATCTTGGCCGACGGCGAAATGATGATGATGCTCTTGCGGGTATATTTAAGGCTTTGCGCCAAATTCCGCAGTTTTCGAGTCACCACTGGCTGCCCGCTCCAGCACTGATGAAAGTCCAGGAGCAGAATAACGCACTCGCCATCGATTTTTTCGATCGCCTCCAATGCCGACAGAGGGTCCTTGGCGGGCTGTGGTTCCGGTCCGTCGCCTGCAAGTTTGCGGAAGTGATCGGCAACGTCCCAGGCGATCAGTGTACGGCCGCTATCCTCACAAAGGGTGCGCAGGTCCTGTACCGCACGCTCTTCTTCATGAGAGACGATTTGAATCAGCGTAAACCGCGCCCTTAAATAAACGTCCAGTTCCTTGGCAAGGTCCATCGTATCCGGCCCATCCGACAAGTGGATATTTGGGAGGGATAATAAGGCTCAAATAACAAAAATTTCGTTAGCAAAGGTAGTTTCAACGCCTGAATATTCGCAATTCGAGCTTGAAGCACCATTCGGTCGATCCTGAATATCCTGACCGTTTCTCCGGTCCAGATCACGTATAGCGTCGTCAGTCCTTCGCCGCTAAACTTTGCTTATGATGGATAGGTTACGGGCGCACAAATTGCTCCTGGCGCAATCACAGCCGAATGCCGTGAATAGGAAAATGTCTTTCGAGAGCCTTACAGATAAACTGAAAAAGAGAGCGGGGGAAGAAGTCCTGCATACCTCGCCGGTTCTCCATGAGGAAAAGCTGAAAAGCGGGTCCGTAACCGTCAGCGCCTATATAAGCCGGTTTGAGGAAACCTGCCGCCTGCATATCCGCGTTGTTACAAAATTTCCCGCCAAAAAAGTGTCGCGAACCGTTTATATCGTTTATGCGGCCGCGGCTAATGACGATGTGGCGGCCCTGGCATCCGTATTGGAAGATCTCTTGACGGCGGGCCCGCCCGAACGCGACCCGCGTTCCGTTGGTTCCCCCTATTGGCATTCACCGCTCCGCCGCCTGGGTTTACGGGCGAAGCAATGGCCTTTCGATTTCTCTTCGGACCTGGAAGAAACAGAAGATCGGGCAGTCGCATGAAAGTCTTGACGTACCGGGAGCAGCGATTACGGCCATAGCGCGCTGGCTTCGCATTGGTTTTGCGGCGGCGGCTTGAAAAATGTTGGCCAATCGGAATAATGCGCGATGTTTGATTTTACCCGAGAGGAAAGCATGGACGTTCTCGAAGCCATCATGAGCCGTAAGTCAATTCGAGCCTTCACCGACCAACCGGTTTCCAAAGAGACCATCGATAAGATCTTGGAAATCTCCCAGCGCGCGCCCAGCGGCACCAATACCCAGCCGTGGCACGTCTATGTTTGTACCGGCGAGGTCCGCCAGGCGATCACCGACGATGTTCTGGCCCTGGCTGCCGCGGGCAAAGCGGGCAAATACGAGGACCATGACTATTATCCGCCCGTTTGGAACGACATCCACCGCGACCGCCGCCGGGGCGTTGGCTGGGGCCTTTATGGCCTGTTGGGCATCAAGAAAGGCGACCGCGAAGGGAGTGCGCGCCAGGGTGCGCGGAATTTCAAGTTCTTCGATGCCCCCATCGGCATCTTTATCACCACCGATGCCTACCTGAGCCGGGGCAACTGGGCCGATACGGGCATGTATATCCAAACCCTGATGCTGGCGGCGCGCGGCATGGGCCTGGACACCTGCCCCCAGGCCGCCTGGATCCAATTTCAAGAGCCGGTGTTCCGCCATCTCGGCATTCCCGACGATCAGGTGCTGGTCAGCGGCATGGCCCTTGGTTACGCCGATGACGACGCCATCGAGAACACCCTGGTCAGCGATCGGGAGGATGTCGCCAACGTCGCCCATTTTCGCGGCTTCGGCCCCTCGTAACGCGGCGGACGGTTTCTTGTACGGCAGTCTGGAAACCGTCGGACCATGTCGGAAATAGCGAAACTCGGTCCCAGGATCGGCGTCGGACGAACAGCGGAAGTGTTCGGCCTTGGCGACGATCGCGTGGTCAAACTGTTTTATCCTGGCTTTCCCCTGGCCCATGTTGAAGCCGAAGCCAACGCCAGCGAACTGGTTGCGAAAGCGGGCCTGCCGGCGCCGGGGTTCCATGGCCTTGTTGAAATCGGGGGCCGGTCAGGCATCGTCTATGAACGATTGGACGGCGAAACCATACTGCAAGCATTGCGCCGGCGGCCCCAAGAGCTGCTCCGCCTAACCCGCCAGTTCGCGGAGTTGCATCGCCAACTCCATCAATGCGAAATCTCCGCCCTTCGGCCGTATCGCGGCGCGCTGGCGGGTCGGATTGAACAGGCCCCCGGCCTGTCGGACGCTGACAAGGCCCGCGTGATCGATTACATGCACCGCCTACGGGCAGACCCGCCGATGGTCTGCCACGGCGATTTTCACCCCGACAATGTCATGCTGACCCACCGGGGCCCCGTGGTAATTGACTGGATGGCGGCCTGCGCCGGCGAACCGGCGGCGGATGTCGCCCGGACCCTTTTGCTGCTGACCATTGGCACGCCGGTCGATATGGACCCATTGGCGCGCTTGATGATGTTGTTGTTTCGGCGGCTATTCTGCCATCGCTACCAAGCACATTATTTTAGCGGCAGCGAACTGACCCCTGGACGGGTGCGGTCCTGGCTGCCCGTCCTCGCCGCCACCCGCCTGGCCGAGGGGATCGAGAACGAGACCGGGCAGCTATTGGCGCTGGCGAAAACCGGACTTAATCGATAGGCGGCCTGTTCAAGACACGGGATTTCGGCGACTATTTGTTCCATTCATTTGGGAGGGAGCTGGATCATGGTGGCGGACGAAGCGGAATTCGATTTTATTGTCAGTGGCGCCGGCTCCGCCGGCTGTGCGGTGGCGGCGCGTTTGAGCGAGACGGGCCGTTACAGCGTTCTGCTGCTCGAGGCCGGTCCCCGGGACACCAATCCCTGGATCCATATTCCGCTTGGCTTCACCAAGGTTTTCACGGACGAAAAGGTGAACTGGAAATTTCAGAGCGAACCCGTGGCCTCCCTCGACAACCGGGTCTTGTATCAACCGCGCGGCAAGGTATTGGGCGGCAGCAGCTCGATTAACGGAACCATCTATATGCGAGGCGCGCCCGCCGACTATGACGAATGGCGTCAGCGCGGCCTGGAAGGCTGGGATTGGGATTCCGTGCTGCCGTTCTTCAAAAAAGCGGAGGATAACGAGCGCGGCGCCGACGAGCTGCATGGGGCGGGCGGCCCCTTGCGGGTGTCCGACATTCCCCGTGCCTTGGACTTGCCCACCGCGGTGATCGCAGCCGCCCAGGAGGCCGGTATTCCGGCCAATCCGGATTTCAACGGCCCGCAACAGGAAGGCACCGGGTTTTTCCAGTTCACCGCCTCCAAACACCGCCGCTGGAGTGCCGCGAAAGCCTATTTGGCGCCGGCCCGCAAGCGGCGGAATTTGCATATTGAAACCTCGGCCCATGCCCGCCGGATCCTGATCGAGGACGGCCGCGCGGTGGGCATCGAATACCAAACGCCGGCGGGAATCCGCCGGGCCCGGGCGCGGGGCGAGGTGATCGTCTCGGGCGGCACCTTCGGCTCACCGCAGCTATTGCAGCTTTCCGGCATCGGGCCGGGCCAATTGTTGCGGGATTTCGATATCGCGGTGCAGGGTGATCTGCCAGGCGTCGGCGCGCATTTGCGGGATCATTTCAACACCTACCTGAGTTTTCGTTGCGCCCAGGCGGTGACCATAAACGACCTGGCCCTTAGCCTGCCCCGGCAGCTTTTGGCGGGCGCCCAATATGCGCTGCTACAATCGGGTCCCTTGGCCAGCACGGGCATTGCCGCCGGCGCCTTTGTCCGCAGCAACGAGCGCCTGGAGCGCCCCGATATCCAAATCAACATGTTCTGCTGGAGTGCGGCGAGCCGGACGGCAAATGAAGTCATACCCCATCCGTTTTCCGCCTTCACCCTAAGCCCCGTGCACCTGCGCCCCGATTGCGACGGCTCGGTGCGCCTCAAAAGCTCCGACCCTCTTGCCCCGCCCGCGATCCGCTATGAATTTCTGCGCAGCGAATATGACAAGGAGGCTATCCTGCACGGCATGCGGGTCTGCCGCGAAATCGCCGCACAGCCGGCATTGGCCGCGTATATGGCGGAGGAGGTTTTGCCCGGCCCCGCCGTCAGCAGTGATGAGGAACTGCTGGCCGATGTGCGCGCCCGCGCCATCGCCAACTATCACCCGGTCGGCACCTGCCGCATGGGGGAGGCGATCGACTCGGTCACCGATGCCCGCCTGCGGGTTCACGGCGTAGACGGGCTCCGTGTCGCCGATGCTTCGATCATGCCGTCCATCATCGCCGGCAACACCAACGCACCGACCATCATGATCGGTGAAAAAGCCGCCGCCATGATCCTGGAAGACGCCGCCTAGTGAAATCCCCGTTCTATGGCTGGATTGTCGTGGGTTGCGCCTTTCTGGTGTTGTTCCTCACCTACGGCGTACAATATTCCTTCGGCGTCTTCGTCCCGGCCATGGTGGACGATTTAGGCTGGCGGCGGGCCAGCTTGGGTGGTGCGTTCTCTCTCTACAGCCTGGTCTATACCAGCTTCAGCCTGCTCAGCGGACGGCTGACCGATACCTTGGGGCCCCGGCGGGTGATCGGTCTGGGCGGCGTGCTGCTGGGCCTTGGCATCATGGCGACCAGCCAGATGTCCCAACAATGGCAGCTTTATCTCGCCTATGGCATTGTCGCCGCCCTGGGCATGAGCACCGCCTATATTCCCTGCAACATGACCGTGGTCCGCTGGTTTCACCGCCAGCGGGGCCTGGCCCTGGGTGTCGCCTCCTGCGGCGCCTCATGCGGCATCCTCGCCGTGCCCCTGCTGTCCTCTTACATGATCGAACAGTGGGGCTGGCGGACGGGACTGCTGGTCTTGGGCGCGGGCTTGTTCATCGGGATCAATATCGTCGCCCGGTTCATGGTGCGCGACCCGGAAATGAAAGGGTTGTTGCCCGATGGCGCGGAGCGCACGGCGTCGGGCGATATATCGGAGTTGGAGACGGCTGGCTGGACCTTGGCGGAGGCGCGGCGGACAGTATCGTTCTGGGTGTTTCTGCTGGGCTTCGCGGTCGTGCTGCTCACGGTGACGGTGCCGTTCGTTCATATCCCCTTTTATGCCCGTGATATTGGCTTAACCGCCATGGGCGGCGCCATGGCGGTCAGCATCACCGGATTGTTCGCCTTGATTGGCAGTATCACGCTGGGGGCTCTGTCGGACCGGATCGGGCGCAAGCCGGCGATGGTGCTGGCTTTATCCGTGCAAGTGGTGGCGTTCGTGGTCTTCATCGCATCGGAAAGTTCCACATCACTTTACATAGGCGCAGCGGGGTTCGGTTTTTTCTATGGCGGCATCGCGACCCTGTTTCCGGCCCTGGTGGGGGATCTGTTCGGGCGCGCCCATGCGGGCGCGATAGGCGGCTTTATTTTCGGCGGCGCCGGTATCCTGGGCGCCTGGGGCCCCGCGGTTGCCGGTTATCTGCGCGATATCAACGGTGATTATGGCCAGGCCTTCACCTTGTGCGCCTTCGCCTCAATATGCTCGTTCCTGCTGTTTCTATTCCTGCCCCGGCCCCTCAGCGAAGCAGATGGATCGCCGCCACGGGGTCGCGCTTGATGACACGGTCGTAGGGCGCTTCATAGGCATCGCTATAGCTGCCGGCGTGATGGTTGCCGTACAGGGCCCGTTGCCCGTCGCGGATGTCCTTGATGGCGGAAAACAGCCAGCGAAAGGCGGCGCGGGCGGAGTTGCGATTGTCTGTCCGGGTGATCTGGCCTTGCATGGTGTCGATGGTGGTCATTGTTTTTGTCCCTTGGTTGCTCTCGCGGCGCCGCCGCCTGAATTCGCGTCTGAATTCGATGAAGACAGTATGGCCAGGCCCCGTGACGGCACCGGCACAAGGCGCGGCAGAAAGGCGTGACAACGCCGTGACAATGCGTGAAACTTTGTCCTCAATCTGAGTATCCGCAGTTTCCAGCCAATATTTTCGTCTCTTTTTTGCGAAATCGTCGCCGAGAGGATCATGGGGCAGCTCGCGATTACGCTATTCGGCCGCTTTGGGGTCTCGGTTGACGGCCAGCCCATCAATGTGGGCGGGCCGAAACAGCAGGCGTTGCTCGCCTACCTGGCCTACTACGCCGGTACAGAGGTGGACCGGGAGGAGCTGATCGGGCTGTTGTGGGGCGACCGTTTCGACGATCAGGCCCGCCAATCCCTGCGCCAGGCCCTGGCCCGCCTGCGCCGCGCTCTTGACCAGGCCGGCGTGGCGCCGCTGGCGACCGAAGCCGACACCATTTTGTTCCGGGCGGACGCCGCAACCGTTGATGTGGCCGAATTCCGAGCTTTGGCCGGCACTTCCGAGGCGTTTGAAGAAGCCTCCGCGCTGTACGGCCAGTTGTTACGGGGCATGAATATCCGCCAGGAGGGTTTCGATGCCTGGCTGGGCCGCGAACGCGAAAGTTTGGCGCAACAAATCGCGGCCATTTACGCCCGGCTGAGCACGGATTTGGCGGAAATCGCTAGTTGGCCGGGCGCCATCGCCGGCGCCGAGAACTGGGCCGCCCTTGATCCCTTGAACGAAGCGGCGGTGCGCCAGGTCATGCACTGCCGAAACAACAACGGCGACAAGGCCGGCGCCCTGAAACGCTATCAAGACCTGCGCGATCTGTTGCGAGGGGAGCTGGATGCCGAACCCGCAACGGAAACCGCCGACTTAGCTGAAGAGATCCGCACCGGTTCATCGGCGGTCGCGGCGCCCATCGAGGCGGAACAAGAAATCGCGAAGCCGGCTCCCACCACGCCCGCCGGCATCGAACTGCCGGAACACGACGGCATTTCAATCTCCATCCTACCGTTTCAGTGCGCCTCCGACAGCCTGGAGCATCAGGGTTTCGCGGCCCTGGTTTGCGATATGATCACGGAAGCCGCGTCGTCCAGCATAACCAGAATCCGGGCGGTGCGGCCGGGACTGGCGACCCAGGATGGGCGGGACCCCAAGATGCTGGGGGAGAAGCTGAGCGTGGAATACCTGCTTGACGGCACTATTGTATGGCTCGGTCAGCGGGCCAGAGCTACGGCGCAATTGCTACGGACCGACAATGGTAGCGTCGTCTGGAGCGATCATTTCGATGCCGAGGCCGATGACGTTTTTGAGCTTTCGAGCCGAATTGCCGCCAATGTGGGCAATACCCTAGGCTACAAACTTATGCTCGAGCGGCCAGCGGCATCAAGGAGAATGTCCAACAGCGATCTGCGCGTCGACATGCACAGGGCGGCCGCGCTGTTTTTCAAGTTTCAAAAAGAAGACAACGATGCCGCCCTGGAGATCGTTGAACAAGCGGTTGAAATTCATGGCTCCCATTTCCAGCCAATGTTTTTGTTGGCGAATTGCTATTTGAATAGGAGCATTTTTAGCTGGTCAGAAGATAGAGAAACGGATTCAGCACGCAGCGCGGAGATCGCGGGCTATCTCATCGCCCAGGAACCGGACAACACTCGTGCGCATGTTGTTAAGGGGTTAAGCGATCTGAACCTCGGCGACCCGACTTCTGCCCTGGCGCATGCGGACCGCGCCATCGCACTCTCGTCCAGCAATGGCCTGGCCTACCGCCTTCGGGCAAGTGCAAAATTAAATTTGGGCCGGTACGAGGAGGCATGTGCCGACGCGACCATGTCAATGACCCTCAATCCCTATGCCCCGGCGCTTTTCGCCGATTATTCGATCCTGGGAATGGCGAAATATAATCAAGGCCGCTACGACGAGGCCGTAATCGCCCATCAGACAGCCGTCAGTTTAAAGCCGGATTTGGCATTTACGAATTTCATGCTGGCCGCCGATCATGCGGAGCTTGGTGAGCTAGA
>JAPYPT010000154.1 GCA_029937535.1 Alphaproteobacteria bacterium | reverse complement strand
CCACCACCCTGGGCAAGATCGACATTCAAGGGCTGGACGCCGCCGAGTTCCTCAATCGTGTCTATACCAACGGCTGGAAAGGATTGGCGGTGGGCGGCTGCCGCTATGGCCTGATGCTGGGCGAGGACGGCATGGTTTTCGATGACGGCGTCACCGCCCGCCTTGGGATTGAACATTTTCACATGACCACGACCACGGGCGGGGCGGCCCATGTACTGGACTGGCTGGAAAGCTGGCTGCAGACCGAGTGGCCGGAATTGCAGGTCTATTGCACATCGCAAACCGAACAATGGGCGGTGGCCGCCGTTTGCGGCCCCAATGCCCGGCGGCTCTTGGCGAAACTATGTCCCGATTGGGATCTCTCGCCAGATGCCTTTCCCCACATGAGCTGGCGGGACGGCGATGTGGCGGGCATCGCGGCGCGGGTCTTCCGCATTGGCTTTACGGGTGAATTGTCATTCGAAATCAATGTCCCCGCCGGCCATGGCCCGGCCCTGTGGCAGGCCCTGATGGCGGCGGGGGAAGCTTACGGCATCACGCCATTTGGCACGGAGGCCATGCATGTGCTGCGCGCCGAGGTCGGCTTTATCATGGTGGGGCAGGAAACCGACGGCACCGTGACGCCCCATGATCTGGGCCTGGGCCGCATGGTCAGCAGCAAAAAGGACTTTCTGGGCAAGCGTTCGCTGTCCCGCGCCGATACCGTGCGCGGGGACCGCCCGCAACTGGTTGGCCTGCTGCCCGAAGACCCCACGCTTCGGGTGCCGGAGGGCGCGCAACTTATCAGGCGCGGCGACGCCACGCCGCCGCAGTTGGCGCAAGGCCATGTCACATCGTCCTACCGCAGCCCCAACCTTGGCCGCACCTTCGCCCTTGGTCTGCTGCACGGCGGCCATGCGCGCCATGGTGAAACGGTCCACATCGCCTTTGATGGCCGGGCGGTGCCGGCGGCGGTGACGGCGCCACGGTTTCTGGATCCCGGCGAGGCTGCAAAATGACCGGGCCACGTCACCAACCCCTCGCCCATCTGGCCCTTTTGGCCGGCGGCCATTCGGATGCAGACGCCGCTGTCACCCTGCGGGCATTGCCCTATTGCCCCTCACTAATTCTGCGCGGCGAAAGTGACGATGTGGCGTTCCTGGAAGGCAGCCGCGCCGGGTTGGGTTTCGATCTGCCCCTGGCCCCTAACCACGTGGCGGGCGGGAATAGCTTTTCCGCCCTGTGGCTGGGCCCGAGCGAATGGCTGATCCTGGGCCTGAATGGCGGCGAACGGCTAGGGGAAAATCTAGGCGGGTGCCGTCACGCCTTGGTCCCCAATGGCGACGGCTTGCAGATCATTGAACTATCCGGAGAAAGGGCCGCCGACGTTTTGGCCAAGCTGTGTCCGTTGGATTTGCAGGGCGGCGAAATGGGGCCTGGGCGGTGCGCCCGCAGCATTCTGGCCGGGATCACCATGACTCTGTGGCCCGGAGTAGATGGCGGCTATCGCATCCTCGTGGGACGCAGTTTCGCGGATTATGTCTGGCGGATTTTGGCGGACGCCGGGCTGGAATTTGGTATCTCCCTCGGCGCCGGCGAGGAGCGCGCGTAGACGGTTATTCGGTATCCATGGTGTTGTCGATAGAGGTCTCATCGATGGCCGGCTCACTTAGCTCGCCCTTGGCCAGTTCGGCTTTATCAGCCTTGGCTTTCGCCTTGGCGGCCTTTTTTTCGGCTTTGCGCCGATCACGTTCCTGGCGTTCGAAATTGTAATTGGGCTTTCGCGCCATGACTACCACCTGTGTTTGATGGACGGGCGAGAACGATACGACCCGCCGCCAGAAGAGCACATTCGAATAAAATATGCCCGGAACCTTATGAATAGCGCAATTGTAGCATTTGAATTGGCCGTGAAATAGGCTCAAACCAATTGAATATTGCTCTATCGGACAGGATCACGCCGCGGCCGGAATATCCGGCCGCGGACGCAAACATAAATACGTGACAAGGCCACGCTTCAAACCCACCCAATACGGACAGGCTCAAATCTCAAGATAAAGCGTATTTGGTTCAATCACCTGGCACACCGAAGTGGCGCCTAGGCGATCAAGACCCGCTCTAGTCTTGCGCGACCAGATTCTCCGCCGCGGCGCGGCCATCGCGGCCGGCAACCAGCTCGAACTCAACTTTTTGACCTTCGCGCAGGCTTTGCAGGCCAGCCCGCTCCACCGCCGAGATATGCACGAAGACATCTTTCGAACCATCAGACGGCTCGATAAAACCAAAACCCTTAGTCGGGTTAAACCATTTCACTGTTCCGGTAGCCATTGCTACTCCCTTCAAACGATCATTAATAGTAGCGGCTTCCGGTATCAGGCGAGCCGCACCTCTCATAGATGCACGGAATCCAGGCACAACCAGCAAATGAGCGGGTTATGCCGTGGCGAGGTGCAACGAGTGGCCCTACATGGCACCCCGCGTGATGGGTTGCAAGCGTTTAAATGCCCATGGGATAAAACATTTTCGGGCGGATTCGTGACAAATGACCTTCGGGCCGTTAACCATGGGGCGATAGGTTCATGGCGAATGGCTTTAGGATAAAGGACGAAAGCATGACCACTAACCCAGAGCACGCGGTACGGCCCCGGCGCAGTTTCATCTTTTCCCCCGGCCTGAGGCCCGACATGTTCCCAAAAGCCCTGGCCTCGGGCACGGATATTGTCTGTGTCGAACTAGAGGATGGCATTGCACCCAAGGACAAGGCAGCGGCGCGCCAGGCGGGTTTGGGACTGTTCGCGGAACCGCCAGAAAAATATGGGACGGATGACGGTGTGGAACGCATTGTCCGCATCAATTGCGTGCGCACGGATTTCGGCCTTGCCGATGTCCAGGCCGTCCTGGCCACGGATACGCCGCCCCCCGCCCTGATGCTGCCAAAGGTCATGACGCCCGACGAAGTGGTCTGGCTGGACGATCTGTTGAGCGAGCGCGGCCATGACACGCGGCTACACATCATTATAGAAACCAATCAAGGGCTGGAAGCCGCCTACGACATCGCGCACGCCAGCCCCCGCATTGACGCGCTGTTCTTTGGCGGTGTCGACATGGCGGCGGAGCTGCGCTGCAAGAATGCCTGGGAACCGCTGCTCTATGCCCGTTCCAGGGTCGCCCACGCCGCCGCCTCGGTGGGTATCGATGCCATCGACGTGCCATATTTGGACCTGGACGATCTCGACGGCATGGCGCAGGAGGCCAGCCTGGCCCGGGACCTGGGCTTTTCCGGCAAGGGTTCCATCCACCCCAAACAAATCCCCATCCTGAACGGCGTATTCACCCCGGACGAGGCAGCGGTGGCCCATGCCAAACGCATCCTGAAAGCCTTCGCCGACGCCGATACGGGCCTGGTGGTGGTGGACGGCAAATTGATCGAAAAACCGGTGTTGCGTGAAATGAGCCGCATCGTATCCATCGCCGAACGTGTGTCCATGGATTAGCGGCCCGGACGCTGATAAGGTTTGGCCATGACCGAGAGAACGCAACGCCGGCTGGCGGCGATCGTATCCGCCGATGTGGTCGGCTATTCCAGGCTGATGGGCGTGGACGAGGCCGGCACCCTGGCCGGCCTGCGCGCCCATCGGGCGGAATTAATCGATGCCTTGATTGACAAACATGGCGGCCGCATCGTCAAGACCATGGGCGATGGCCTGTTGCTGGAATTTCCCTCAGTGGTGGACGCCACCCAATGCATGATCGAGGTGCAGCTGGGCATGAGCGAACGCAATGCCGGCGTGGCGGACGAGCGGCGCATTACCTTCCGGATCGGCGTCAACCTGGGCGATATCATTATCGAGGGCGATGACATTCTGGGCGACGGCGTCAATATCGCCGCCCGGCTGCAGGAAATCGCGGAACCGGGCGGTGTGGCGATTTCAACACGGGTGCATGACGATGTGCGGGACCGTTTGGATACAGCCTTCAACGATGGCGGGGAGCAGAACCTGAAGAATATCGCCCGTCCCGTCCACGTATGGCGTTGGTCGCCCGGCATGACCGCGACAAGAGACCTCTCCGAGGCGGCAACCAAGGAACAACCCTCCATTGCGGTGCTGTCATTCGACAATATGTCGTCCGACCCCGATCACGAATTTTTTGCCGACGGCATGGCCGAGGATATCATCACCGCGCTGTCGAAAATTCCCCAGATGCGGGTAATCGCCCGCAACTCCACCTTTGCCTACAAGGGCCAGGCGGTGGATCTGCGCCAGGTGGCTTCCGAACTGGGTGTGCGCTATGTACTGGAAGGCAGCATCCGCAGCGGCGGCAAGCGCCTGCGCATCACGGCCCAGTTGATCGACGCCACGGACCGCAGCCACGTCTGGGCCGAACGCTACGACCGCACCATCGACGATATCTTCGATATTCAGGACGAGATTACCAAGGAGATCGTCACGGCACTCAGGGTCAATCTAACCGACGGCGAGGAGGCGGCGGTGCTGGCGCGAGGCACCAATGATGTCGAGGCCTGGCAACTCTGTGTCCGCGCGGTGGAACTGCAATACAGCTTCAGCTCGACCGGTTATTTGGAATCCCGCGAATTGTCGGAGCGTGCCTTGCAGCGCGATCCCAACTATGCCTACGCCTGGGCGGTCCTGGGTTTTACCTATTGGTTCGACGGCCGCATGGGTTTTACCGGCGGCAGGTCGGAGAAATTCGACCGCGCGGCCGAATGCGCCGAACGTGCCATGGCGCTAGATGATACGGTGTCATGGGCGATTGGTTTGAGCGCCGTGGTGGCGGCATCCCTTGACCGCCCCGACGAGGGCGTCGCAATCGCCCGGCGCGGCGTGGAACTTTATCCGGGCGATGCGAACGTTCGTAATTTTCTGTCTTATGCGCTGATCCATGCAGGCGCCTTTGCCGAAGCCGTGGACCATTTTCGCGCCGCCTTGGCGCTCAACCCATTTTCTCCAAGCTGGTACCGCAGCGGTTTAAGCCGCACTTTGATGATGCTGGACGAATTCGATGAAGCTTTGGCCTTGGTGGATGAAATTCTGGCCACGGAGCCCGGCAATTTTCAAGCCTGGCTGCAAAAAGCCTACATCTCCGCCCGAATTGGCCGCCCGGCCGAGGCGAAGGCCGCCGTCAGGGAACTCGCCACCATTGTCCCCGCCATGCGCCTGGAACATGTGCCCGGCATGTTCAATTTCAGTGATGCCTCGGCCAAGGAGCGCCTGCTTGACGGACTACAACAGGCTGGAATGCCCGAATGACGGAGAGAACGCAACGCAGGCTGGCGGCGATCGTATCGGCGGATGTGGTCGGCTATTCCAGGCTGATGGGCGTGGACGAGGCCGGCACCCTGGCCGGCCTGCGGGCCCACCGGGCGGAGTTGATCGATGCCTTGATCGCCGAACACGGCGGCCGCATCGTCAAGACCATGGGCGATGGCCTGTTGTTGGAATTTCCCTCCGTAGTGGAGGCCACCCAATGCATGATTGAGGTGCAGCGGGGCATGAGCGAACGCAATGCCGGCGTGGCGGACGAGCGGCGCATAACCTTCCGCATCGGCGTCAATCTGGGCGATATCATTATCGAGGACGATGACATTCTGGGCGACGGCGTCAACATAGCCGCCCGCCTGCAGGAAATCGCCGAACCCGGCGGCGTCGCTATTTCGAACCGGGTGCATGAGGATGTCCGGGACCGGCTCGATACCGCTTTCACGGACGGCGGAGAGCAGGCGTTGAAGAACATCGCCCGGCCCCAGCAGGTTTGGCGCTGGTCTCCCACCGATGCCGGGCCAAGAGGCGTCGCGGAACCGGCCACGCCCGACAAACCCTCCGTCGCCGTGCTGTGTTTCGACAATATGTCCTCCGATCCCGATCACGAATATTTCGCCGACGGCATGGCGGAAGACATCATCACGGCGCTGTCGAAAATATCCCGCATGCGGGTGATCGCGCGCAATTCCACCTTCGCCTATAAAGGCCAGGCGTTGGATTTGCGGAAAGTAGCCTCCGAGCTGGGCGTCCGATATGTGTTGGAAGGCAGCATCCGCAGCGGCGGCAAGCGCCTGCGCATCGCCGCCCAGTTGATCGACGCCACCGACGGCAGTCATGTGTGGGCCGAACGCTACGATCGTACCATTGATGATATCTTCGATATTCAGGACGAGATCAGCAAGGAGATCGTCACTGCTCTCAGGGTCAAACTCACCGATGGCGAAGAGGCTGCGGTCCTTGCGCGGGGAACCAACGATATTGAAGCCTGGCAATTGTGCACACGGGCCACTGAACTATTCCTGCGATTCAATCCCACAGATTATCTGGAAGCTCAGACATTGGCCGAGAAGGCCGTGGCGCGCGATCAGAATTACGCTTATGCCTGGGCGACGCTAGGCTTCACCCATTGGTGGGATGGACGACTAGGTTATACGGGCAGCACGGACGCCAAGTACACACAGGCGGACGAATATGCCAAACGTGCCATGGAGCTTGATGACACAATATCCTGGGTGATTGGCCTGAGCACCATGCTCTTGGCCGCGCGAGACCGCCATGATGACGGCGTCGCAATGGCGAGGCTCGGCTTTGAAAGCAATCCGGGCCATGCAGATGCCCGCGCCTTTCTGGCTTTCGCCTTGGTCCACGCCGCAAAATATGACGAAGGAATTGAGCATTTTCGCGCCGCGATGTCCCTCAATCCTTTTTACCCGATTTGGTATCGCAACGGCCTGATCCGCGCCCTGATCGTCACCGGGGAATTTGATGAGGCATTGACTATATCGGAAGAGATTTTGAGTCTTGAGCCTTCATTCGTCCAGGGTTGGCTGCAAAAGGCCTACCTATTCGAGCAACTGGGGCAGTCGGAAGATGCGGGTCAGGCTATAGTCGAGGTCCTACGCCTTGCACCGGGCATGCGCCTCGAGCATGTGCCGGGACTCTGGTTGATTAATGATGCAGCCTTCATGGAACATTTTCTTGCGGCTATGCGCCAAGCCGGCCTGCCCGAATAACCCGCTACTCAGCCGCCCGCGTTGCCGCAATGGCCGCCGCCTCGGTCGCGGGGGAGAGATAGGCGCCCTGTCGCAACAATTCCTGCTGAATGAGCCGTGGCTCAAGAGCCCGTGGAGCGATGCCGGCGTCCGCCGAGAGCGCCGCCGCGATGCCAGCTGCGTGGCCGGTCAGCCAGCATTGGGGGACCTCGCGCAGGAACGAGTGGGAATTGGTGTCGCAGGCCACGTGCCGGCCCGCCGCCAGCACGCCGTCTAGGCCTTGGGGCACCAGGGCGCCGTAGGGCACGGAAATATTCGGGAATTTTGGGGCGAGCGAGGTGGAGACGCCGATTTCGTTGTCCCAGACCATGCCGTCGTCCCATTGGCTGCGCACCACCTTGTCTTCACCCAGCAGCCGGCGGCTGTGGCGGACGCCGATTTGCGGTGCGCCCAGCATCAGGAAGGCGTTCTCGAAGCCCGGCGCGAATTGGCGGTAGGTTTCCACATGGCCGACGGTGAGTTGCCGGGAGCGGACCTCGATCTCGGACAGATCCTCCACATCGACGGCGCTGTATCCGGCCAGGCGCGGGCCCATGAAGAGGGCGATATCGTTGCGCCAGGAGACAAAGGGTTTCTCGAAATACTGCAGGCGCTCCCGTCCCCGGGCCATGAAATCCTTGAAACCGGCCGCATCGCCGGTCTTGAAGTCGATCCAGCGGTCCATGTCCACGCCGCCGATCATGAAAGCGGTGTTGATGCAGGAATGGATGTCGGTGGGATCGCTGTCGGTCTCGAACGATAGCCCGGCGCGGGCCAGGAGATCCGCATCGCCCGTGGTATCGATTACCACCTTGGCCAACACCGCGTGGCGGCCTTCCTTGCTCTCGAAGATAGCGCCCTTCATGACGCCGCCCTCCACGATCGGCTCGACCGCCCAGGCGTGGAAGGTCAGGCGGACCTTCTGCTCCAGGGTCATTTCCATGGACAGGGTCTTCAGGGCTTCGGGGTCGACCGTGGGGGACCAGGTGGTGACGCCATGAAAGGCGGCCGTGCGCTGGGCCCAATAGCCGGCGGTCGCGGCGTCGGTGGAACCCCAATCGCTCCGGCTGGGGCCTTGCACGGCGTCGTTTGGCAGGCGGTCCAGAAAATCGCGGGCGATGCCGCAGATGACTTGTTTGCCGCTCCAGTCCGACATGCGGTCGATCCAGATCACCAGGCCGCCCGTGGACAGGCCGCCCAGATGGTTATAGCGCTCGACCACCATCACCTCGGCGCCCAGGCGTCCGGCGGCAATGGCGGCGGCGGTGCCCGCCGGCCCGCCGCCCACGACCAGCACATCGGTTTCAGCGAACACCGGCGTCTCCCGCGCCGCCTCCCGCACGGTCTTTGCCGGGCGCGGACGCCGTGGCGCGCGGTCCTTGCCGCCGAAGATTTCCGTACCCCGTTCCTTGCCGATTGTGCTGCTGAAATTGTCGTTGCTCATGCTATCCTCATCCGCGTCATTATTGGTGGAAGGCTAGCACCAATCGCCATGAGGCCACAAACTTTTGCAAGGGGAGGGTTGGCCGTGGGACTTCAAAATTGGCGTCCGCCGTTCCTGGCGGCACTATGCACGGTCTTGCTGCTCGCCGCCAATGTAGCGGCGGCGGATGGACCATCGCCCTCGGAACACACGGATATTCAAGCCGCCATCAAACAGCAACTGAGCGCTTTCTCGCGCGACGACGCGGGTGGGGCTTTCTCCATCGCCTCGCCCATGATCCAGCGGATGTTTGGCAGCCCGGCCAATTTCATGGCCATGGTGCGATCGGGCTACCCACAGGTTTATCGCCATCGCCGGGCGGCGTTCGGGGAATTGAGTCAACTGAACGGGGAATTGGTTCAAATAGTGGAATTTACCGGCACGGATGGACACAAAGCATTGGCGCTTTATTCCATGATCAAGGACGCGGCCGGGACCTGGCGCATCAATGGCTGCCGGCTATTACAGAAAGGTGAACGGGGCGCGTGAAGACTAATCAGTTAGTCTTTTCGTGATTTTTCCTCGGAATGCGAAGCATAGGCAAGTGTTCCCATGAATGACACAAATACAACGATGGCCAGCGCCAAGTATAGAGCTTCATGCATAGGCATGCAGATACCTCTCGATTATTTCCACCATTGTGCGGTATTTCGAGAGCGTGCGCTTTGATCTATATCAATATTTACTAAATTAAATTTTTCGGAATACTTCTTAACCCGGCTTGGTGCCCACCGCGCAATGCAGCGAGCGGGCCAGCATGATGGAATTGTCGGCGATGGCCTGGGCCTTGGCCGCATGCCATTGGGCGAGTTCCGCCTCGGTCAGCAGGGAATAGATATAGGGCTCGTAGTATTTCCAGGTGTAGCTGTCCGGGTCCCGGACGTTCATGGTGGTGGGAAACAGCTTCAGGTCCGTCAGGCCGCTTTGCCCGAAGCGGCGATACAGAGAGGCATCGGCGCAACCGCCCGCAGCCACGGAGGGCACGGGAGCTTCCACCTTGTCCTTGATGGCGGCGGAGACGGGCAGGTTCCACAAACTCCGCATGTCCACGGCGCGGACCATGACCGCCACCTTGCCCCCTGGTTTGGCGACGCGGATCATTTCGGCCAGCATTTTTTCCGCGTCGCATTCCTCCATCACCGTGTGCGACATCACCACGTCGAAGGCGGCGTCATCGAAGGGCAGATCCTCGGCATTGCCGGGGCCGAAGGTGATGATATCGCTCAGGCCCTCGGCGGCGGCCATGACGGCGGCCTCGCGCAGGAAATAGCCGTTGATGTCCACCGAGGTGATGGGGTTGGCGCCATTCGTGTGGCGGGCCAGCCAGCGGTCCAGGGAGCCGGGGCCGCAGCCCACATCAAGGATGGTTTGGCCGGGCTGAATATCGATTTCATGAATATGGCCGCGCACGGCGCGCAGATAACCGGGGTCCCGGCCCCGGCCATCGATGAAGGCGACGCCGCCCAGATGCCGCCCGCCCAGGGAGACGACGCAGAAATTTTCCGCCAGTTGTTCGATGATGGGGTCCCATTGCGAGGCGGACAGCAACATGGGCAGCAAGACCAGGGCCGGGCCGCTGCCGTGCAGGCGATAGGTGATGCCCGCGACCTCGCCCTCGCGTTCCATGGTGGCCGGCTGGCTGGCCGGGCGCGCGGCTTCCGCCGTACGGAGGAATTCGAGCCAGCGCGGCACCAATTCAGCGCCGCGTTCGGCCGTCACGTCCGTCCAGGTCAAAACCATATAGTCCTGGAAGCGATGGCACTCCGCCGCCGGCAAATCCCCTATGTTCGCCGCCACCGCATCCGCGCCCGCGCCGTCGCCATGGACCAGCAACAAGCGGTCGGCGATGGGCGCCACCGTGGCCGCCAACAGACGGTTCAGCCCTACCATGGCCAGGGAGGCGAACAGATCCGGTTGCGCGGCGATGATGGGGTCCATCTCTGCGGTGTTTTGCACCCCGAAATGGGCCCGCTCGATACCAAGATGAGCAAACAATGCCCCTAGGCGGCCTTCGACTGTTAAATCATCCGTCATGGCGAAACCAGATTGACCCGCACGCCGCACAGCATAATCTGGCCGTCCGGCTGAAGCAGGTCGAATTTGTCGGCCATTTCCAGAATGTTGTCCCGGTCCGCCGGCAACACATCGATGGCGCCAATGCCAAGCCCCCGGCCATCCACATCGGGCGCGAAGCGGATATGGGCGTTGTCCAGTTTGATGGCGGGCATGCCGTTGACATCTTCCAGTGGCATATCCAGAACTTCCCCCCAGCGGGCCGCCACGGCGTCTGGATTGTCGGCCTGGATCTCCACCGCCTTTAGTGACTTGGTGACGTGGGTTTGAACGAATTCCTGCCAGTTGGGGCCGGCCCATTTCCAGCGGGAGAACTCCTCCCGCCAGTCGCCTTCCGGGCCCATGTCGTCGATGGACAAAATTGCGCCCGGCACGTCGGCGGGGTGGAAGTGCGTGGCATGGCAGTCATCATCGTCATGGCGCCAAATTTTGCGTACGCCCAGCTTGGCGATCCGCTCTCTATGGGCAACCGCGTCATCGCATTGCAGGATAATCATATAGCCGCCATCGCCCTGACGCCGTTCCAGATAACGTCCCGCCGTGGTGCCGGCCTGGGTCGGCGCGACCACTTCGATCAGGTCGCCGCCAATGGGCAGCAGGGCGTTATGCAGGCCGAACCTGCCCACGCCCGGATCGTTGTAACAGACCGGCAGACCCAGGGTGGCGCCAATATGCACCACCGCCGATTTCAAATCCTCGGCCACGAAAACAAACTGCCGCAAACGCATGATTTTTATCTCCTCAACTGCTCACGCCGCATCAATGCCGCGGGCCCAACAGGCCGCCGTCACCGTGTTGACCATCAGACAGGCAATGGTCATGGGCCCGACACCGCCCGGTACCGGGGTGATGGCGGCGGCGATCTCGCTGGCTTGGGCGAAATTGACGTCGCCGCACAGCTTGGTTTTGCCACCCTCCAGATCGATCCGGTTCATGCCCACATCGATCACCACCGCGCCCGGCTTGATGCAATTCCCGCCCAACATCTCGGCCCGGCCGATGGCGGCGATCAGAATATCCCCTTCGGCGCACAGCGCGGGCAGATCCTGGGTACGGGAATGGGCGATGGTCACCGTGCAATGTTCGGCCAGCAGCAACTGCGCCATGGGCTTGCCCACCAGATTGGAGCGTCCCACCATGACCGCCCGCTTGCCCGCCATGCCGCCGGGCCCAAAACGGTCGGCCAGCAGCATGGAACAACCGAGCGGCGTACAAGGCACCAGGGCGTTTTGGCCCGCCGAAAGACGGCCGGCGTTGATGGGGTGCAGGCCGTCCACATCCTTGTTCGGATCGATGGCCAGGATCACCGCGCCTTCGTCAATCTGCTCCGGTAGGGGCAGTTGCACCAGGATGCCATGCACCGCCGCGTCAATGTTTAATCTTTCGATGACCGCCAACAATTGTCCCTGGCTGGTATCCTCCGTCAGACGAATGGTGTCGGAGAGGAAGCCCATCTCGGCCGCCACCTTGCCCTTGTTGCGCACATAGATCTGGCTGGCCGGGTCGTCGCCGACGATAACCACGGTCAGGCCAGGCACCAGGCCGTGGCGTTCCCTGATCTGGGCGGCCTGTTGCGCCACCATGCCCCGCAAGCCGGCGGCGAACGCCTTGCCATCGATGATGTCTGCCGTCATCTACGCCTCTCCGCTTATTTTGGACGGCGACTATACAGCGCCCGGCCTAGGCTGTCAGGGCGGCGCGAATAAGGGGCATGCGGTCGTTGCCGAAATACATGTCCGTATCGTTGACGAAAAATGTGGGAGAGCCGTAGCCGCCGCGCCGCGCCAGATCTTCTCCGTTCGCCTTCAGCTCCCCCTTGATTTCGTCCGTGGCCATGGCGTCGGCGATCGCGCCGGGATCCAGATCCGCCCGCTCGGCAATCTCCGCCAGCAGGTCATCCTGGGTGATATCCCTATCCTGGCCCCAATAGGCCTCGAACACGCCCTTGGCATATGGCACAAGCTTGCCCGCACGGCCGGCGGCGATACAGCCGCGCATGGCCTTGACGCTGTTGATGGGAAAGATCGACATGGGCCAGCGGAT
>JAPYPT010000453.1 GCA_029937535.1 Alphaproteobacteria bacterium | reverse complement strand
GGATCGCCCAGCGCGATGGCCTTGCCGTTGCCGAGAAAGGGGAAACGGCCGACGCGGACCTTGTGCCCCGCCGCTTTCGCCGCCGCTTCCGAATAACCGACCGAGGCCACTTGGGGATGGCAATAGGTGCAGCCCGGTATGTTCATGGCATCGAGGGGGTGGACATCCGCCACGCCGGCGATTTTTTCCACGCAGATCACCCCTTCGTGGGAGGCTTTGTGCGCCAGCCAGGGCGGCGCGGTTAAATCACCGATGGCATAGACGCCGGGTTCGCCGGTGTTCGACCATTGGTCCACCTCAACATGGCTCCGGTCCAACTTGACCTTGGTGTTTTCCAAGCCTAGATTTTCCACATTGCCGACAATGCCCACGGCCATGATGACCCGGTCGGCAACGATGGCCTCGGTCTTGCCGTCGGGCATTTCGATGGACGCTGTGACAGAGGCGGCGGCCTTCTTCAGGCCCTTAACCTGCACTCCGGTCAGAATGCGCATGCCTTGAGCTTCGAACGCCTTGTGGGCCATGGCGGAGATTTCCTCGTCCTCCACGGGCAGCACACGGTCCAGCACCTCGACCACGGTGACATCTGATCCCAGGGTGTTGAAAAACGAGGCGAATTCGATCCCGATGGCGCCTGATCCGACCACCAAAAGCCGCTTTGGCACACTGTCGGCGACTAGGGCATGGCGATAATTCCAGATTTGTTTGCCGTCCGCCTCCATCCCCGGCAGATCGCGGGCGCGGGCGCCGGTGGCAAGGATGATATGCTTGGCGCCCAACTCCATGATCGCCGTGCCATCCACCTCCACCGCCACACGGCCCTTGCCCAGCAGGCGGGCGTGGCCCAGCAAAACCTCGACCTTGTTCTTTTTCAGCAAATGCCCGACGCCGCCGTTCAATTGCTTGGCAATGTTGCGGCTGCGCTTGACGATGGCGGCCATATCGACCTCGATATCCTTGATCTTTAGGCCGAATTTATTCGCGGTCTTGGCCAGATGATAGACCTCCGCGGAGCGCAACAGCGCCTTTGTGGGGATACAGCCCCAATTCAGGCAAATGCCGCCCAGGTTCTCCCGCTCCACCACCGCCACGGACATGCCCAATTGCGCCGCCCGGATCGCCGCCACGTAGCCGCCCGGCCCAGTGCCGATGATCACCAGATCGAATTCTTGTCCCGCCATTGCCTATTCCCCTATAGCAACATGGTCATGGGATCCTGGATCAACCCCTTGAAGGCCGCCAGGAACCGGGCGCCAATGGCGCCATCCACGGCCCGGTGATCAACCGAGACGGTCACCGACATCACCGTGGCGATGGCCAGGGCGCCGTCCTTGACCACCGGACGCTGCTCTCCCGCACCCACGGCCAGGATGCAGGCCTGGGGCATATTGATCACCGCATCGAATTGTTTCACGCCGAACATGCCGAGGTTGGAGATGGAGAAACTGCCGCCCTGATATTCTTCCGGCATCAGCTTGCCGTCATTGGCCTTTTGCGCCAGTTCGCGCATTTCCTTGGAAATGGCTTCCAGCCCCTTGCCATTGGCGTTGCGGATAATCGGGGTAATCAGACCCTTGTCGGAGGCCACGGCAACGGAAATATCGGCGTTCTTGTAGCGCCGGATACCTTCGTCCGAATAACCCACGTTGGCGTCGGGCACCTTCATCAAGGCCACGGCGGCGGCTTTGATGACCAGATCATTGACCGACAGCTTGAAGGCGCCATCCGCCTTGTCGTTCAACTCCTTGCGCAGCGCCAGTAGGGCGTCCAGCTCGCAGTCCACGGTCAGATAGAAATGCGGCGCCTGCTGCTTGGACTCGCTCATGCGCCGGGCAATGGTTTTGCGCATGGTGGAGAGTTTTTCCAGTTCATAATCGCCCGTCTCGGCGCTGGGCGCTGGCGCGGGCACTGCGGCCGCGGCCGGGACCGGTGCAGTAGGTGCGGCGGGCGCGCCACCAGCGGCGATGGCGGCTTCGATATCGGCCTTGATAATGCGGCCCCGTGGTCCGCTGCCCGAAAGCGCGGCCAGGTCCAGCCCCGCCTGGGCCGCCATGCGCTTGGCCAGGGGTGAGGCAATTATGCGGCCGCCACCGGGCGCGGCGGGCGCCGTGGGTGCCGTGGGCATCGATGTTGCAGCCGGCTCGGGTGCTGGCGCCGCGGCCGCGGTCTCCGCCACCGGCGCCGGGGCAGCCTGGGCGGCAGATGCCCCGGCAAGGGCCGCGTCAATGGTTGAGGCGTCCTCGCCTTCCTCCAGCAAAACAGCAATGGG
>JAPYPT010000153.1 GCA_029937535.1 Alphaproteobacteria bacterium | reverse complement strand
CATATTTATAGCTGAATAATCGCCGCTTGAAGGTCGGTGGCCGCGAGCGCCACAAAATCTCGTAGTCGAGTTGCGCCGGCAGGTATTTGAAGGCGCCGTTGGAGGAAGCCGAGACGACGGCCTTTTTCATGAAACCATCCGTGACACCATCGGTATTCGGATCAAGAGCGAAGCGGTGGCGGCATTTCGGGCACAGATTCCCGGCCTTTCGTTGCTTTTTCCTCGAATTATGATTGCAGGCAACACACCGCATGGGCCCGATTTCCCTCGAAAACTCAGCCCGCGCACGCGTCCAACTTTGTCGTACAGGCATCAAAGGCGATGGCGCTACAATACCTGTAATGGCGAAATCAACAAGACTGGGCCCGCATGGCGATGACGAACCTGCTGGGCGCAAGGCCTAAGGCTTGGGCGGCATCAGGCGCTGGGACAGCAGCCATTAGACGAGCTATTCATTCACCGTCGCCGCCAATATAGAGCCACCATTCATCGACATCGCGATCCGAGGATTTTTTCTTACGTTTTTGCTCGGTATAGGAATTCTTGTCAAAAGTCAGACGTTCATCCACGCTGGCGCCCGTCAGCATCATCAGCGGGCCGGCGGGAATGGCCGATAAATCCGCGCCCATGGTGGCGAGGGGGCCAGTTACGGATGGCTCCACTTCCCACAACTCCACCGGCGTCAGCGGCCTGAGCATGGACTCGAACAAAGAGAGCTGATCGGCAATCATGCCAAGGTCGAGAACTTTATCCCCGGCGGCGCCGTCAAACCAACGCTGGTCCGATCGCACCACGTCGGCAAATTTGGCGCCGCGCGGCGTGGCGTCATGAACGACGAACACATCCAGCTCCGGATTTTTTTTCAGGATCTCAAACAGCTCCCGTCCTTCCTCGGTCTCCAAATCGTCGGGCCCCAAAACATGGCAGGCGTGATGAAGTTGGAAATCATTGGCGATGTAAAAATCCCGGTATTCCGGACGCGCACAAACGAGAAGGCGATCGAATGTGTCCCCCTTGCCCCCATCATTCAGGTCTATGGAACCGGGATCAATCTTGGCTGCGTCCGGATTAACTTTTTCATAGCGGCGCAGGGCGGTTCTGGCGTTCTTCGGCCTGCCGCTCGATCCGGTGGCTCGCCCCCAAAATTTTCTCGCCGATTTGTAGGTGATCAGGACAATTATCGCATACGGGATAACACCCACCTCCCAATCCGATAGAGCTAAATACGTTATGCATAAAATTCCGGCGATGAATATCGCGAAGGCCAACTTACGTTTGGATAACCGCTGCTTGAATGTCAAAGTTTGCGAACGGCGCGAAATTTCATGGTCGAGTTGCGCCGGCAGGTACTTGAAGGTGCCGTTCGAGGAAGCGGCAACGACGGCTCTTTTCATGAAACCATCGGTAACGCCATCGGTATTTGGATCGAGAACAAATTTATGTCCACAATTCGGACACATATTTGGAACTTTTTGATCTTTTTTCTTTGAATCTCGTTCGCAGGCGACACATCGCATGGGCTCTCATCCCTTGGAAATCTCGTCACGCGTACACATTTCACTTTGTCGTATAGGCATCAAAGGCGATCACGCTACAATACCGGTAATGGCTAAATCAACAAGACTGGACCCGCATGGCGATGACTAACCTGCTCGGCGCATGGTCCTTGTCGGGGGGCAAGGTCTCGGGCCGGCTGGACGCGGATGAGAAGGCGCGGATGGTGGCCCACGCGATGGATGCGTCCTGTGATTTGGCCGAGTATGACGCCGGCCCGCTGTGGCTGATATCGGCGCGGCAAAATTTCGCCGCCGACGAACGCGGCTGTTTCGCCTTCGAGGGATTTATCGCCTTTGGCGGCGGCGCGGCGAAAAGCCCCACGGCTATACTTCAGCAAGCCTGTAATACGCGCGATGGGACATTGCAGCCCGAGGGACATTATTCCCTGGTCCAGGCAACGCCACGGGCCCGGAAGCTGATGTTGCTGCGCGGTTTGTCAGGTGGCGAACGGTTATATTACGCCCGTATTGACGACATAGTTCTGTTCTCGTCATCAATACGGCCCCTGCTTGCACACAGCCGCATCAACGCCGGGTTCGACCGAAGCAAAATCAACGAGGTCTTGCTCAGCGGCCTGATCTTGTCCGGCAACGCAACCCTGTTCGAGGGCATAGAGGAAGTCGCGCCGGGCCATCGGCTTTTGCTCACCGATACCATCGGCGGCCAGCAATGGAACTGGCCGGGACTGCTGGAGCCGCGGGAGGGCGATGTTAAAAGCCTGGCGAAAGCCTACCGGAATGATCTGGCCACCGCCGTCGACATGGCCATGGGCGGGGAGCGGCCGGTTGCGGTGGCGTTATCGGGGGGTATCGATTCATCTGCTATTGCAGCACTTGCCGTTGAGGCCGTGGGGGCCGCGAATGTCACGGCATTCACCTATGAATTTGACGACCCGGCGCACCCGACCGAGACGCCTTTCGCGGTCGAGGTATGCCAACGCCTTGGTATTCGCAATCACCACGTCTTCAAGATCAGTTTTGCGGACTATCTCGCCGCCATTCCCGAGACCGTGTGGCGCGCCGAGCATTTCATCCATTGGCCGAAAGCCTTCATGTTGCCCGCCGCGCGCCACATCAAGGCCTTTGGACACAGCCGGTTCCTCTCCGGTTTCGGCATCGGCAGTCACATGGGCTATTTCGAAGACTTCGCCAAGGTTTTGCCCTTTATCCCCTTCCCCCGCGCCGTCTTGCTGTATTGGCGGCTCGCGCGGACCCGGAACGGGGCCTGGCTCCGCCACCTGCAAAGACTTCATCCGGGCCTGGAACCACCGCACCCCCGCCTGTTTCACTTGATGTTGGCGGTGTTGCAATCGCGCGGGATCATCAACAACCGGGCCTCGTTTTATCCGCCGTCGCTCACGCCCATGATCCCCAACGGTGGCACGCCGCCGCTGGAGGAACGTTTCGCCGGCATGGATTTGGCCGCGCATCTTCGCCATCACGCCTTTGCGCAATTGATTTCCTGCATTGACGTCACGCGATGGGAAAAGGTTCTGCGCGAGATCGGAATTCTGCGCCTCTCGCCGGCGCATTTCGCCGTCGCGCTGCCCGGTTCCTATTTGCCGGTTCGCCCAGAGCCGTCTGTCTGGAGCCCAGAGCGGCAGCTAAGGCCCGGTAAGCTACTGCTCCGCGAGGCGATGAGGGATACCCTTCCCGACGCCGTATTATTCCGGAAGAAATCCTGGGCCGACGCGGTCGTATCGCCGCCCTGGTACCGTGCCGGGCTGCGCTGGATCAAGGATACGCTGCCGAAATCCGATGGCTATTTCGGCATCAAGGATCCGGAGTTTCTCAATGCGCTTTCTGAATGGGCGCCGATGTCGCCTCAGGGGGCGGTCACCGGACTGCAGTTCTGGAATAGAATTTTCTGTGAGACCCCCCAGTCCACCGCGCCGCCGCAATGGGAAGAGCTCCGTGAATAAGGCAATTTGACCGCTTTGCGCTACATCAATTACCTACCCTGCGGTCCGCGCTAGGAAGGTAGCCCTTGCAGCAGGGAGGTGGAATCATGAAGGCCGACATTACGGCGTTTCTCCATAAAACCACGTGCACCATAACCTATGTCGTCGCCGATCCGGCAAGTGCCGCCTGCGCGGTCATCGACCCGGTCCTCGATTACGACGCCAAGAGCGGCCGGACGGCCACCGCCAGCGCCGACGAAGTCCTGGCCTTTATCACCAGAAACGGGCTGAAAACGGCATGGATTCTCGAAACCCATGCCCACGCCGACCACCTCTCCGCGGCCCAGCACCTGCGTGCGCATTCAGGTCCCGGCGCCAAGCTGGGTATCGGCGCCGCCATTCCCGAGGTGCAGGAAACCTTCGCCGGGATTTTCAATTTAGGGCCTGAATTCGCCGCCGACGGCTCGCAATGGGATCATCTGTTCGAGGACGGCGGGACGGTGCCACTCGGCGCATTGACCATCGAGGCCATGCATACGCCGGGTCACACCCCGGCCTGCGTCTGCTACCGCATCGGTGACGCGGTGTTCACGGGCGATACCCTGTTCATGCCGGACATGGGCAGCGGGCGCTGCGATTTTCCAGGCGGCAGCGCGGCGGCGCTCTATACATCCGTCCAGCGCGTCTTGGCGCTTGCCCCCGAAACCAGGGTCTTCGTCGGGCACGATTATGGGCCTGGCGGCCGGCCAATAGCATGGGAAAGCACGGTGGCGGGGCAGCGGGCGGACAATATCCATTTCCGCGATGGGACCGATGCCGAGGCTTTCGTGGCGATGCGGGATGCGCGTGATGGGGAACTGGAGCTGCCCAACCTCATCCTTCCCGCGGTGCAGGTCAATATTCGCGCCGGCGCCTTTCCCCCCGAGGAGAAAAACGGCCTGTCCTATCTCAAAACGCCCCTCAACGCCTTATGACGCGCGGGCTTGGTACAGCCATCAACGGCCAATCCTGAGCCCGGAAAAATCGCAGGTGCCCCTGGTGTAGGTTTCCTCGATCTCGCATTGCAGGGATATTTTCGCCACGACCGTGCCCGGACATGATTGCAAATCCATCCAGGCTTCATAACCCACCACATAAGCGCCACCGCGGCCGCCATCGGTGACAGCGACGAAGACCGTCCGATTTATCCGGGATGGCGCGAGGCCCCGAAGAGACATCGCTTCCGCCACGGGCACGGCGCAACGGTGTGGCGCCGCCCCCGCGTCGGCACTGTAGGCCAACAAAAAAACCACGATTGTCAGAAAGCGGCACATGGCCGGCGGCTACATATTGCGCCGGTACTGCCCGCCCACCTCGAACAAAGCATCGGTGATCTGCCCCAGAGAGCAGACCCGGACCGCATCGACCAGCACGGCAAAAACATTGTCATCGTCGCGGGCGGCCGTCTTCAGGCGTTCCAGCATGGCGGGGGCCGCCTTGGCGTGGCGTTTGTGGAATGCGGCCAGGCGCTTCAGTTGCGATTTCTTTTCCCGTTCCGACGAGCGGGCCAGCTCCAGCGTTGAATTTTCCGCCGGCGGCTCCGGGTTGATGAAGGTGTTGACGCCGACGATGGGGTAGCTGCCATCATGCTTCAGGGTTTCATAATACAGGCTCTCGTCCTGGATCTTGCCGCGCTGATAACCTGTCTCCATGGCGCCGAGGACGCCGCCGCGATCGGAGATACGCTCGAATTCCTGCAACACCGCTTCTTCCACCAGATCGGTCAACTCCTCGATGATGAAGGAACCCTGGTTGGGATTTTCGTTCTTGGCCAGGCCCCATTCCTTGCCGATGATCATCTGGATCGCCATGGCCCGGCGCACGCTCTCTTCCGACGGCGTGGTGATGGCTTCGTCATAGGCGTTGGTGTGCAGGCTGTTGGTGTTGTCATAGCTGGCGACCAGCGCCTGCAAGGTGGTGCGGATATCGTTGAAGGCGAATTCCTGGGCATGCAGGGACCGACCCGAAGTCTGCGTGTGATATTTCAGTTTCTGGCTGCGTTCGCTGGCCCCATAGCGATCCCGCATGGTTACCGCCCAGATGCGCCGCGCCACCCGGCCCAGCACGGTATATTCGGGGTCCATCCCGGCGGAGAGGAAGAAGGACAAATTCGGCGCGAAATCATCCACCGACATGCCGCGCGCCAAATAACTCTCCACATAGGTAAAGCCATTGGCCAAGGTGAAGGCCAGTTGCGAGATCGGGTTCGCGCCGGCCTCGGCGATGTGATAGCCCGAGATCGAGACGGAATAAAAATTCCCGACATGGTTCTGGACAAAATATTCCTGAATATCGCCCATCACCTTAAGGCTGAATTCCGTCGAGAACAGGCAGGTGTTCTGGCCCTGATCCTCTTTCAAAATATCCGCCTGCACGGTGCCGCGCACATTCTCGTGCACCCAAGCCCGCAGCTTCGCGTCTTCCTTGGCGGAGGCCTTGCGCCCCTTCTCCGCCTCGAATGTCGCCAGGCGCTGGTCCATGGCGGTGTTCAGGAACATGGCCAAAATGGTCGGCGCCGGGCCGTTGATGGTCATGGAGACGGAGGTCGAGGGCTGGCACAGATCAAAACCGTCGTAGACGACTTTCATATCATCCAGGGTGGCGATGGAGACGCCGGAGTTGCCCACCTTGCCATAGATGTCGGGGCGTAGATCGGGATCATTGCCATACAGGGTCACGGAATCGAACGCCGTGGACAGACGCTTGGCGGCGGATTCCCTGGACACGAACTTGAAGCGTTTGTTGGTGCGGAAGGGATCCCCCTCGCCGGCGAACATGCGGGTCGGGTCCTCGCCCTCGCGGCGGAACGGAAACACGCCGGCGGTGAAGGGGAAGTGGCCGGGCAGATTTTCCAGCATCATCCAGCGCAGCAACTCGCCCTCGTCCTCATAGCGCGGCAGCGCCACCTTGGGGATGGCCGTGCCGCAAATGGTGGTGGTGGTCAGGCGGCTGCGGATTTCCTTGCCGCGCACCTTAGTGACGAATTCCTCCGCCCCGTAGGCCGCTTTTAATTTGGGCCAGGCCGCCAGCAGGGCGACGCCATCATCGCCGATGGATTTGTCGCGGTCACCGGCTAGCGCCGCCATGCGGCTGAGCTGAGATTTCGGGGCCCCCGTCTTGGCCAGAATATCCCGCGAGGCCAGCAATTGCTGGCGCTCCCGCGCCGCGCTCGCCCGTTGCGCCGTCAACTTGTGATAATCCCGCATGCCGCGCGCGATATCGGCCAGATACTGGATCCGCGCCGTGGGCACGATGAAGTCGTGGCGCGAGGAAACCCGGTCCGGGTTCTTGGGCAGATGGGAAGTCCATTGCGCCAGACCGCGTTCGCTAAGGCTATCCAGAATGCCGTGATACAGCGCGGTGACGCCATCGTCATTGAACTTGGAGGCAATGGTGCCGAATACGGGCATCTCGGTCACCGGCGTGGTGAAAAACTCGTGGTTGCGCTGATATTGTTTGCGCACATCGCGGAAGGCGTCCCTGGCCCCCTTGCGGTCGAACTTGTTGATCGCCACCAGATCGGCGAAATCCAACATGTCGATCTTTTCCAACTGGCTGGCCGCGCCGTATTCCGGCGTCATGGCATAGATCGTCAGATCGACGAACGGCACGATGGCCGCATCGCCCTGGCCGATGCCCGAGGTTTCCACCAACACAACGTCATAACCAGCGGCCTTGCAGGCCGTGATGGCGCCCGGCAGACAGGCCGCCAGTTCACTGCCCGAACCCCGCGTCGCCAATGAACGCAAATAGACCGAGCCGTTGCCGGCGAATTGGTCGATGGCGTTCATGCGGATACGGTCGCCCAATAAAGCGCCGCCCGATTTCCGACGTGACGGATCGACCGCGACGATGGCGATCTTCATGTCGGGCTGGTCGGTGCGCAGGCGGCGCACCAATTCATCCGTCAGCGAGGATTTACCGGCCCCGCCCGTGCCCGTAATTCCGACCACGGGGACAGTGCCCCGCTTCTTGGCCAGCACCGTCAGTTCCTTGGCAAGGGCTTTGGACAGGGTGCCGGCTTCCAACCCGGTGATCAGGCGCGACAATGTACCCCGGTCGCCTTTTTTCAGTTTCGCGAGAGATTTGGGCATTTTCCGGGACAGATCGAAATCGGCCCGCTGCACCAGATCGTCGATCATGCCGGGCAGGCCCATGGCCTGGCCGTCTTCCGGCGTGTAGATGCGGCAAACGCCGTATTTGTGCAGGGCGCGGACTTCCTCCGGGACGATGACCCCGCCGCCGCCGCCGAATACCTTGATATGTCCGGCGCCGCGTTCCTTCAACAGATCGATCATATACTGGAAGAATTCAATATGACCGCCCTGGTAAGAACTGATGGCGATGCCCTGGACATCCTCGTCGATCGCCGCCGAGATAATTTCCTCGACCGAGCGGTTGTGGCCCAGATGGATGACTTCCGCGCCGGCGGCCTGGATCATCCGGCGCATCACATTGATGGCGGCATCGTGGCCATCGAACAGCGAGGTCGCGGTCACGAAGCGCAAATGGTTCTTCAGGCGCGGAGCCTTTTTTCCCGTCTTCGCCGGCGCGTCATTGGAAGACTTCGCCCTATCGTCCGCACCCACGCTTATACCATCCACCGCACATTCTCCGCCGCTGATTTGCCTTGTTCCTTCATAACATGTCCCGCGTGGTCATTGCACGCCTAGATCATTTGCGGTAGGCGAAGTAGACTGGCGCCAGGCAATCACCAGCACGAGGGCGCACAAATGTCAGAGATCGCCAAGGTCAAGCCGGATAAGCATGCGGCCAAGCATACGGCCAGGCAGCGGCGGGACGGCAGCGCGGAGACATCCACCCGCGCCCATGGCCAGTATCCCCGCACCCGCATGCGCCGCAACCGCCAGGATGATTGGAACCGGCGCCTGGTCTCGGAAAACGCCCTTAGCGTCAATGATTTCATCTGGCCGCTGTTCGTTCACGACCATGACGAGGCCGTTGCCGTACCTTCCATGCCGGGCGTCTCCCGCCTTGGCATAAAGGGCGCCGTTGATGCGGCGAAACAAGCGGTGGATCTGGGCATCCCGGCCATCGCGGTCTTTCCGGCCGTCGAACCGGCCCTGAAGGATGCCGAGGGCAGCGAAGCCACCAACCCCAACAATATCGTCTGCCGCTCCGTCCGCGCCATCGCCGATGCCGTACCCGACATCGGCATCATGTGCGATGCGGCACTTGATCCCTTCACCTCTCACGGACACGACGGCCTGATCCGGGACGATTACGTGGTCAACGATGAAACCGTCGATGTTCTATGCCAGCAGGCGCTGATCCAGGCCCAGGCGGGCAGCAACATCATCTCACCCTCGGACATGATGGATGGCCGCATCGGCGCCATCCGCGATTGTCTGGACGGCAATGGGTTCGAGGATGTGCGGATCATGGCCTATTCGGCGAAATACGCCTCCGCCTTTTACGGACCGTTCCGGGACGCCGTCGGCTCGGGCACCTACCTGGGCAAGGCCGACAAGAAGACCTATCAGATGGACCCGGGCAATTCCGACGAGGCAATGCGGGAAATCGCCCTGGATATCGCCGAGGGGGCGGACATGGTGATGGTCAAGCCGGGCATGCCCTACCTGGATATCGTGCGCCGGGTGAAGGATGAATTCGGCGTGCCCACATTCGCCTATCAGGTCAGCGGCGAATATTCCATGCTGGTGGGCGCGGCGGAACGGGGCTGGATGGATGGCGAGCGGGTCATGATGGAAAGCCTGCTATCCTTCAAACGCGCCGGCGCCGACGGCATTCTGACCTATTTCGCGGCCAGGGCGGCGACGTTGTTGCGCAATAGTTAGATCGCGGTTAAATCGCGGTTAGACCGCATTCACAAAGAAATATTAACCATATTTTCCGGAATTCGTGTGCGTATGGTGAGGTTGCCAGGGGACGCCAAAATCACTACCTTCGGTGTGAATCTTGCTAGAGGGAATTCGTTGCATGTTTTCAATGCATTACAATCGATATTGCATGCTTGGTTTGATAGCGCTCACCATTGTCTTGAGTGGCGCGATTGTGCCGGCGCGGGCCGCGACGGAACGGGTCGGCGTTGCCGCCGCCGTTAACCCGGCGACCACGGGGACGCCACCTGGCGGCGCCGACCGGGTGGTCGTGGTCGGCGCCCGCATGGTGCAAAACGAACGTGTGGTAACCTCCGACAAAGGCAGAACCCAGCTGTTGTTCCTGGATGGCTCGGCGCTGACCATTGGGCCCAACTCCGATGTGGTGCTAGACGAATTCATTTATGACCCCAAGACAAAAATTGGCAAATTGGCTTTCAGCGCCACCAAGGGTTTGTTTCGCCTGGTGGGCGGCAAGATTTCCAAGAAAACCCCTGTTTTATTCAAGACCCCAACGGCGGTAATCGGTATCCGCGGCGGCATCGGGATCATTACCGTGCGCGAGGTCGGCAAGCAGGCCGGCCTTAGCAATGGTCTATCGGCGGGCCAGGGTGCTTCAAGCGCCTCCTCGGCCGGCGTATTGCGCCTGGCCCAGGCAACCCCGGGGCCACGGGTCATTACAACGGCGCAACTGGCGTTCGGACAAATGACCGTGCAAGCGGGTGGCGTGACCCGGTCGATCACCATTCCCGGCTTCCAGGTGGTGGCGACCAGCCCCACCGCTCCGCCAAGTCAGCCGACACAAGCCGAAGCCCCCGGTGAAAGTTTGGGCGGTCTCGAGGGATCTGGCGGTGATAACACGGGTGGCGCGCTGGAGGCGCCCACCAACGAAGATGTGGCCGATACCCAGATCTCCGACCTGGGCTCCAACATCCAACCGACACTCATCGTTTCCGCCCCGCCGATCAATCAGGCAGCGCCGCCGCTAGCACCCTTGGCGAGTTTTAGCGACAGTGCACCGTTACGAAACTTGATTACAAATATTCGCGAAGACACTATTATCGTCACCCTCGAAGAAACCGAAGAAACCGTTGTTGTCGCCGACCCCGTCCCGCCATCCATCGACGTTGGCGGCCGTTTTCTCAGCCAGACGCCCTTCACCTCCTTTGTTTTTGATACCGGCAAGACCACGCGGGTTGCCTTGCGTAACAAAAACTTCCAGGGCGCCTTTACTTTGGACGGCTTTATCTCAAATGTTGTTGACGGCTTTGACTCGGACGCTTCGAGCGCCAGCAACTTCCTTTTCAGGCTGCCGCTGGGAACAGGTACCTTCTCGGTCAACAGTGCGACCGCGCTCACGAACTTCGGCGCGGTAAGCGGCACCGGTTTCGGTGCGCCGAACGAGACGTTCTTCTATTGGAACTTGCGCGAGGTCGGTGCCAATAACAATCCGGCCAGTGTTTTTGCCGGCAAGGCATTCACGGGAACCTTTCCCACCACGGGCTTTGCAGCCCATGATCTTTTTGTCGGATTTCCCAACCTGACATCAATCCCCATGCTGCCGGTGAATTATGGCGGCAATTTTGGCGGCGGTCCGAACGCCATCCTTTACAGCGCCTATTCGCCCAATCTGCTTACCTTTCCAAATGACGGCAGATCCGTGGCGCTTTATGGTTCGATCGCGATTGACGGCGTCGGCTCCAGCCAGAAATCCGCCCAGATTGTCTACATGGGGGTGTATTTCGGCGACAGCCTATCGGGCGACAAGCTCGTGCTGTCGGGCTTCGCGCGCGGCTCCGTGCGCCTGACATCCACCGGCCGGCCGATCCGGGTTGACGGCGGCGGTGCCGCCACCTCGCGCGATGGCGATAACAATTCCTTTTTCGGCACCAGCGCACCGGATTATTTCGTCATCAGCTCCGATTTCACCAGCACCAATACGACATTGGTGGACTCGGCCGGGTTTGTCGTGGAGTTGGAAAATACCTCCACCCCAACCACGACGTTCTTTCACGAAACCTACACCCAGCCGAAACCGCTGCCCAGCGGGGTGGGAACGACGCGCACGACGCAAAGCCTAAATGGATATATATCCGGCATTGCCGTGCAAAAGACGGGCTCCAGCACCTTTACCAACTATATTGTGAAAACCTTGGATGACAAGCCGGACAATTTCCAAATCAATACCAACGCCTCGACCAACCGTCTTGACGCCTCGATCAGCACGGCGGACGTCCTTGCTACGCAGCCGGCGCTGGTCATACCACTCGGCAATCCCACCGGCAGTTCACTTTCGCGGCAGGCCTTTATCGACGATAATCTGTTCGGCGTCCGGGATTCAACATCCTCGACCCCGACTATAGGCGGCAACGAGGGCACCAGCCGCATTGTGCTGATCACCTCCGCTTTCACCAATTTGTCGGGCAGTCTGGTTAGCGGTGTCACATTTTGCGATTGCAAGTTCACCAAATGGGGTTTCATATCCGGCGAAGTTCGCCAGGCTGATTTTTCCCAGCGGCAGCGTCTCCATCTTGTGCCCTGGGTCGCGGGCGTACGTTCAACCGCCGCCGACATCACGACCGCGGCAACCGTAAGGACGGGCATAACCACATATACCGGCCATGTGGTGGCAAACATCAAGGACGGTAGTAACCAATTCGTTGCCTTTGGCAATTATTCCCAAACGTGGAATTTCACCGAGAATACTGTTAGCGGCGTGGCATCCAGACAGGGCAGCGTTACAATTTCCGATCTTGATGGCGCCACCTATACCGGCAGCGTAAGCGCGGTGACCAGCCCTGACACCCAGGGCCGGGAATTCGTCGGCTCGATCTCCGGCGCCGGGCGTAGCGGCACCATTGAAGGCACCTTCATGCGAGGCGCCAGCGACAATGTTGGGGAGGTCGGCAGCCAGTTCCACGTCGTGACGACAGGCTATGACGCCGCTGGCGTAGCGCTTGGCAAAGCGAACTGACAGGGGTTTCATACATCAACAAAGGGCGCCCCGAGGGGCGCCCTTTTTTTCGCGACCTACCTCCCCGGCTTATACCAAGGTGCGGTGATAGAGACCCATATAGACGCTTTACGAAGGCTTTCGGGCAGGAGCGTGTTGCGCTGTGGTATTAGCGCATGTCGCGTTCAATTGAACGCGAGGCCATGCGCTAAAACCTTTAAGATCGAGCAACTTATCCGCATTCAATTGAATCCAATTAAATGCGGGTTGCTCTAGTACCACAAGCGGCGCGCGACGCCGCCGAAAGCCGTCGTAAAGCGCCGAATTCGGTCGTTTCAGAGGCCCCTCGGCGGCGTCATGAAAGC
>JAPYPT010000452.1 GCA_029937535.1 Alphaproteobacteria bacterium | reverse complement strand
CCGCCGACGCGGCGTGCTTGCCCGATGCTATCATGTGCAAGAACAGGTCCGCTAGTCCCCTTTTGGGGCGGCTTTCGCAACCGAACGCTGGAATGTCCAAAGACAATCCCTGCGATACACGATATTTTCTACAAACCTTCATTCTACCCTCACGTAGATACCGTCGAAACGATTACGGATTAGCCCTCATCCGATAAACGTATCTTAGTCTTGCCAGATAATATGCAAGTATCGTGCCAAGATTTTCTACTCTAATAAAATCAATGACTTAGAAAAATTCATACAATGTTAAGACATCCAAACTGTAAAGAATCCCGACACCTGTCGCAGAGTCTCGTTTCAAATCGAAACGGGAGTCCTGAAATAGAACAATTATGTCATGGTCAGGAGACTTCAAGGCGATCTCCCGCAGTGCGAAACGCAGTGCGAAATTATGCCTATCTCATTGTGCCATAGAGGTTTTGCCCGACCCTGGCAATTGAAATTGACGGCATCGCGGAAATAATCGATCCGACAAGGATTTTCTTACTTTTCCGGCGTCAGATCTTCGTCGTCGCCCTGGATTTCAGACCAATTATGCGTCCGGTATAGGGATTTTCCGGCAGGGCGCCGTGGGCTTGCTTGATGGCGGCCAGGCGTTCCAAAATATCCGGTTCCATGGGGGCCGAACGCCGGGTTTCCTCGGAGACATGCAGGCTCATCAATTCATTCGTCGCCGCTAAATAGCCTTCCGTGGCGTGGTACATGTGGTGGATATAGTGGAACCGCTTGGCGTCAAAATCCAGCAACTGGGTGGTGAAGCGCATGGGCGCGCCCGCGCCGATCTCCCGGTTATAGGTGATGTGGCCTTCCAGGGAGAATGTCGTGACGTTGAATTTCTTGCGATGCGCCCGGGTCAGGTGAACGAATTCCATGAACTCGTCGGTCGCGAAGTCGAAAACCACCATGTAATAGCCCATGTTCATGTGCCCATTGTGGTCAATCCACTCCGGTTTCACGGTGGCGCTGAATTGGTCGAGCGGGGCGGGAATGGACATAAAATTTACGCACGATCTGCTGTGAAAAAACCAAGTTTACGCCAGCGCGGACCCCGTAACAACGGCGCTGGAAGCGCAATTATGATCACAACGCAGGTGTGATGGGGCCAGGGGCGGTCCGTGAGGTCTATTTCGTGTCGATCACCAGGCGGTTGTTGCGCTTTTGCACTGGCCGGTTGTTGACGCCAACCACATCCAGAAAGGCCTTGATTTGGCCCGATGAAGCGGTAATAGGTTGCTTCATGACATGCCATTGCACGCCTTCGCTGCAGGGTGGCGTGGTCAGTGAGCCGACGAAGCGGTAATAGCCCTGATTTGGCGGCAGTAAATCACTGCCGCTTACACTTTCGCCCACGGGCGCGGCCTTGCCGCCGGCAGTTATCGGCATGTGCCGCCAGATCCTGGCCAAGGCCGGGTTGGGGGCGCCCTTTTCGATGAAAACGCCGAGAACACCAAGCTTGCCCGCCTTGTCCTTGTGGACAAAATGCACCTCCATTTCAAAGTGTTTTCCATCCACTGTATTCTCGCTGGGGCTGTGAAAATGGAACTGCAACAGCTCATATTGCCGGCCGCTCAGGGTCATGGTGCTGCCGGGCGTGTAATCGACCTGAATGGTGTGGCCGTTGTTGATCACCCGCAGCGGTGCCGCGGCATAGTGGATTTCAAGGGCCGCCAGACCGGTTTGCTGTGTTTGGCCGATATCGATGGGGGATTGCTGATGACCGGCCTTGCAAACCGCATAGGCGCTGGATAAATCGCCCCAATGGGCCGGCCCGTCCTTGCCGCCATAGCTCCAGTGAGCGTTCTTGCTTTCGCTGGCCAGGGCCGGTGCGGCCAGGCAGGCCAGAGCCATCGCGGCAACAAGGATACATCCTTTACCAATATTGCTCATGTTCAACTCCCATTGTTGGGCTGGTCTTGTCGTGCTGGTCTCAAGCGGAACGCGCCCGGTCGGCGCTGACCATGGCTGCCGTGGTGAATATGTCGCGAACTTCGGCCCCCTCAAGCATGCCGCGCTGTTGCATTTCGGCATGGCAGGTGGGCAAATTGTAATGGGGTATGGCGGGATAGAGGTGATGTTCGATGTGATAGTTCACATGAAAGGGAAACAGATACCACCGCAGCCAGGCCGGTCCCAGATTGGTCCGCGCCGCCAACAGGGGCGAATGCTCATCGCGGACGGCGCCATGTTCGCAAATGGCGCGAAAGCGCAACAAGGCCTGTAATATGGTACAC
>JAPYPT010000451.1 GCA_029937535.1 Alphaproteobacteria bacterium | reverse complement strand
ACAAATCAACACAAAAGGGAATCCTGAATCTGATTAGCCGCGACACGCTCTAGATCAAACAACATAAAATCGGAATCGATTTAATGCTGATAATTTGATCTATTTTTATGTGTTAGAGCAACCTGCGTTCAAACGAACGCAGGTTGCTCTAAGATACGACCGCACCGTAACGGCCGCGGTAATACAGCAAGGGGTCGCCGTCGGGATCATGGCGCAATTCAGTGACCCGGCCAATCAGGATCATATGATCGCCGCCGTCATGCACCGCTTCCGTCCGGCAATCGAACATCGCCAGGGTATCGGGTATCAGGGGGTTGCCCAGGGCCGAATGCCCATTCTCGATGGTTCGGAAGAATGTGGCGCCATCGGCGGCAAAGCCGTTGGAGATGCTGTCCTGGCCGTGGCGCAGGATATTCACCGCAAAGCGGCCCGAGGCCATAAAATGTTCGAAATTCGTGGCTTCCCGGCCGAGGCAGAACAAAACCAGTGGCGGATCCAATGATACGGAATTGAATGAATTCACGGTGACGCCGACGGCCTGGCCGTCTTCCGTGGTGGTGGTTATGACCGTGACGGCGGAGGCGAAACAGCCCATGGCGTCACGAAAAGCCCGCTGATCAAAATTTTCGTTACTCATTAGTTTGTACTGCTCCCCATCGCCTCCAACCGTTCAACATCGGTCCCCGTGCCGGCGCTTTCCCCGGTTGTCCGGCACCGTGGTTGGAATTTAGAGCATAGTTCAGTCAAATGGCACGAATATTTGCCGCGAACGGCAGATAAATGCGGCTCAAAAGCATCTTAGACTAACGCTATCTTAACCTTATCTCGCCAGCATCCATACCCATGGGCAGGGTTGTCTGGATCGCTGCCGATATTGCCCGGAATTGGGCACAAGATTGATAGGCGGGATATGTTTTTCATTATTGGTATCGTCATTGTCTTCGGCTCCGTCGCGGGCGGTTATGCGCCGCATGGCGATCTGCGCGTGCTGTGGCAGCCGTTGGAATATCTGATCATCCTGGGTGCCGCCCTGGGTGGCTTCATTATTTCCAACCCCAAGGAAGTGACCTTGGCGACGGGCAAGCATCTCGGCCGATTGCTCAAATCCGCGCCCTACAGCAAACAGGATTATGTGGATCTGTTATGCCTGCAGTTCTCGTTGTTCAAGCTGGCGAAAAGCAAGGGCGCGCTGGCCCTCGAGGCGCATATCGAAAATCCCGAGGAAAGTTCCATTTTCATCAACTACCCCGCCTTCTTGAAGAACCGCGATGGCAGCGACTTTCTCTGCGACACCTTGCGACTGATCACCATGGGCACTGAAAATCCCCACGAGCTGGAAGCCATGATGGACGAAGACATCGAATCCCGGCGCCATGAAGCTCATTCGGTGGCCCACGCCGTGACGACCTAGGGCGAAGGTTTACCGGCTTTTGGCATCGTCGCCGCGGTGTTGGGCGTGATCGTCACCATGGGCAGTATTTCCGAGCCGCCCGAAGTCCTGGGCGCCCTGATCGGTGGCGCCCTGGTGGGAACCTTTTTCGGAATTTTGGTGTCCTACGGCGTCGTCGGGCCAATGGGCGCTTATCTCACGTCGTTCTGCGAAGCCGAATCCAAATATCTAGAGTGCATGCGCTCGGGAATTCTGGCCCATGTCCAGGGCTATGCCCCGGCGATCTCGGTGGAATTCGCGCGCAAGACCCTGTCGGGCCATGACCGGCCCAGTTTCATTGAACTGGAGGACGCGACATCCGAACTTGCGCCGGCCTAGGGACCGGCCCGATGAAAGGCGTTGGTTCGAGGCGTTAGAGCATGGCGAAGGGTCAAGAAGGCACCATTGTTATAAAGAAGGTCATCAAGGTTGCCGGTGGCCACCATGGTGGCGCGTGGAAGGTTGCCTATGCTGATTTCGTGACCGCCATGATGGCCTTTTTTCTGTTGCTGTGGCTGCTGAATGTGACCACCGATGAGCAGAAACACGGCGTGGCCGATTATTTCGCCCCCACGGCCGCCTCGAAATCGACCTCCGGCAGCGGCGGTATTTTGGGCGGTACGTCCATGTCCACGGAAGGCGCGCGCGTTGGCCAATCCTCGCCTCCCTCCGTCGTCATGGAACTGGCCCCGCCCCGGCAACGCAATCCGGCGGAAGAGGATGAAGAGGTCAAGGAAGGCGAAGCCGGCGATCTGGAGGAGCAAGAGCTGCTTGAGAAGATGGCCGAGCTGGAGCAGGAAGAGTTCGAAAAGGCGGAGGAGGAATTGCGTCAGGCCATGCAGGAT
>JAPYPT010000152.1 GCA_029937535.1 Alphaproteobacteria bacterium | reverse complement strand
CGCAGCGTTTGGGCAGGGATTGATCCTCGATATGAATGCCGGCGATGCCGGCCCGTTCGAAATCCCGCACCGTGCGGTGAATATTGGTCAACCCGCCGTAGCCCGTGTCGGCATCGGAGATCACCGGGATTTGCGGCACGGCGGCGGCGATGTTGCCCGCGTGGGTGACGATTTCCGCCTGACTGGCCAGCCCGATATCCGGCATCCCCAGAATTGACGCCTCCATCCCGAAGCCGGTCAGATAAACCGCCCCGTGCCCGACTGCCGCCACCACGCGGGCCGAGGCCCCGTCATAGGCGCCCGGTACCAAAAGTGGGCCATCCGCGGCAAGTAGCCGCCGCAACTGTGTTGTCGGTTTCATATGGTCTTCCTTCATTCGGCTATGCGGTCAGGCGCAATTGCGGGTAGTTCTCAAGAATCTGGGCAAATATAGCGCGGATTTCCGAACCGTCGCCCTTGCGTGCGCCGTCGTCCAAGGCATCGACCGCTTCGAACATCCGGTGTTTGACAAAAAACCGCCAATGCACGGGCAGGTCCCGAAGCAACTCGGTCAGCGCGGCGTAATTCGCCTCGGTCCAAAGCCGCTCGAATTCGTTCCGGCCGGCGCCGTAGTCGTAGAATTCGTTGCTGGCCTCGCCAGCCCGGCCAGCGCGCAGTGCCGCCGTCGCCGCGCCGTCGATGGCGCCATCCGCGATGACCACGCCGTAGTCGTCCGCCGCCCGTGCTTGCGATACGAAGCCCCGTTGCACATCCAACAGCACAGCGCCCGGATCCCGCTCCAGCGGGTTGCCCCAGCCCCCGGCGCCACCGGAGGCGACGCGGATTTCATCACCGGGGCCGATGGTCAGAATGTCGGTGTTGCCCAGATTGACCTCTCCCTCGGCGCCGGGGTTAAGCAGGAAGATCGAGGGCGCCCCGGCCCGCCCGCCGCGCACGCCCCAGGAAGTGAAGCGGGTGCGGTCCCGGTTGCGGGCGGTAATGCGGGTGTTGGGCGCCTCGGCGCGGAATTCCAGCACCGTCGCCAGGCCGCCCCGGTGCAGGCCGGGCCCGCCCGAGTCCGGCAGCAGGCCATAGCGTAGAATTCTGATCGGCACCTCGGCCTCGTTGATCTCCACCGGGGTATTTTTCATGAAGGAATTGTTGGCGCCGGAGCCTTCCGTGCCGTCATCGAACGGATCGCCGCCCGAGCCGCCGGTAATGGGATCGATGGAGGCGACGACCCGCCGGCCGGTTTTATTGTCGATGGCGTTGACGTTCATGATCGGCCCGCCGCTGGCCGGACTGGCAGCCAGGCGGTCGGGCGCCGCCTGGACAAAGGCGCCGAAGATGATCGCCTGCAGGCGTTGTGCCGAGAGCGTGCGCAAACCCACGGCGGCGGGAAACTCCGGATTGACGATGGTGCCCGAGGGCAGAATACAACGGCAGACCCGCGCCACGCCGGAATTCAGGAACAGATCCGTATTCAGGGAATAGAGCACATAGATCAGTCCCACCATGATCAGGGCATGGCGCACTTCGCCCCCCGTGGGAATATTGACCGAGCCTTCGATCTGCGGATCGCTGCCCGTGAAGTCAAAGACCATCTCCTCGCCCGTGATGGTGACATCGAGGGCAATGCGGCAGGGGTAGCCGTCGACCACGTCCTCGTCCATGTAATCGGCGAAGAAATAGCGCCCATCGGGCAGGTCCCGGACAATGGCGCGGGCCTGGCGTTCGGCATAGTCCAGCAATTGCGCGGTGCCTTCCTTGAAGGTCTCGATGCCGAATTTGGCGATCATCTCATGCACCCGGCGTTCGCCGGTGTTCATGGCGGCGATCTGGGCCTTCAAATCGCCCCAATTCTGTTCCGGCATGCGCACGTTGGCCAGCATGATGGAGAGCACATCGTTGTTCAGCTCGCCCCGCACATGGATCTTGGCGGGGGGAATGCGGATGCCTTCCTGATGCACTTCCGACAGGGTGCGGGACAGGCTGGCCGGGACCGCGCCGCCCACATCGGTGTTGTGGATATGGCCGACCACGAAACAGACGATCTCGCCCTCGTGAAACACCGGTTTCCAGATATGCATGTCGGGGGAATGGGTGCAGACAAAGCCCGAGTAGGGATCGTTGGTCAGGCAAATATCGCCCTCGTCATAATGATCGATCAGATCGATGACGTTTTTGTAGTTCAGGCCGATAAACCATGTTGCGCCCAGATCCGTGGGCGTGGCGAAGGTCTCGCCCTCGGGCGTGGTCAGCCCGGTGGTAAAATCCTCGGTCTCCTTCACGAAGGTGGAATGCGCCGTGCGGTACAGCGTGAAGGCCATGCTTTCCGCCGCCGCCCGGCTGTGGTTGCGCAGGATTTCCAGGGTTACGCTGTCGATTGCCATTGCTTTCAATCCTCCACTTCCAAAATAAGGTTGCCATGGCCATCGACTTCCGCCCGGAAGCCATCCAGCACGATGGTCGTGCAATCGTCCTGGGCGACGACGGCGGGGCCCTCGAAACGATGCCCGGCGCGCAGGTCGTCGCGTCGGTAGATGGCCGCCCCCTGCCAGGCGCCTTGGGCATAAACTTCGATAGTCTGTATCGGCTCTGGCTCGCCGTCGGCCGCCGCCAGGGGCGGCAGTTCGGGTTTCGGCGGCACGCCGACAATGACCAGGCGCAGATTGATCACCTGGATCGGCGCCTCGACATCGGCATGTTCGTAAAGCCGCTCATGCTCTTGATGAAACGCCGCCGCCAGGGCCGCCACGTCGCCGGCCTCGATATCGTCCGACCCCAACAGGGTATCGATCTCAAATGACTGGCCGCGATAACGCATGTCGGCGGAATACAGCAGGGTGGCCTCGCCGGCGAAGTTCTGTTCCTGGCGCAGCCACTGCATCGCCTCGTCCCGCAGGGTGGCAAATCCTTTCCCGATCGCCGCCGCCGTGGCTGCTTCAAGGTCCAGATAAACGGTTTGGATAAAGTCGTTCTTGATATCGGCGATCAGGCCGCCGAAGGCGCTGAGAACGCCCGGCGTCGGGGGCACGACGATGCGCCGCATGTTCAAGTCGCCGGCCACGTGGCAGGCCAGCATGGGCCCGGCGCCGCCGAAGGCCACCAATGACATCTCGCGCGGGTCGATGCCGTAGCGGGAGACCAGTTTGGAAACTTCCAGGTACATCCCCGATACGCCGACCTTGATGATGGCTTCCGCCGTGTCCTCGACACTCATGGATATTTGATCCGCTACCGCCCCAATGGCCTCCCTGGCCAGATCGGTACGCATGGAAACCTCACCGTAGGCCAGGCCCATGGCGCCTAGGAAACCGGAAACGACGAAGGCATCGGTGATCGTGGCCCGGGTGCCGCCCTGGCCGTAACAGGCCGGGCCGGGGTTGGAGCCGGCACTTTCCGGTCCCACTTTCAAAACCCCGTGGGGGTCGACCCAGGCGATGGAACCGCCGCCCTCGCCGATCGAGGTCACGGACACCGTGGGGATATGGATGGGAAATTCGCCGATCATTTCGCCCACGCCGTATTGCGGCTCGCCCGCCCGCACCACGGCCACATCGGCCGAGGTGCCGCCCACATCCAGGCTCAGAGCATCCGCCACATTCGCCATGCGGGCCACCTGACAGGCCCCGATCACGCCCGAGGCCGTGCCCGACAGCAGCATCTGGGCGCAACGGGTCTTGCCCGCTTCCGCCGTCATCACGCCGCCGTTGGATTTGGTGATCATCGCCTCCGCACCCACCTCCGCCGCCGCCAGGGCGGTTTGCAGGGAACCCAGATAATGCGCCACCCGGGGCTGCACATAGCCCGCCACCACCGCTGTCACCGTGCGTTCATATTCCCGGATGATGGGCCAGACCTGATGGGAGGAGACCACGAACAGATCCGGCGCCTCCCCTTCCACGATCTCCACCACCCGGGCCTCGTGGGCGGGATTGCGGTAGGCATGCAGCAGGGAGACCACGATGCCCTCGCCGCCCACCCCTCGTACGCCCTGAATGGCGGCGTGCACGGCATCCTCATCCAGGGGCGCATCCTCCGTGCCATCGAACAACATGCGGCCGGGGATGGAAAACACTTTTTCCCGCGTCACCAGGGGCACGGGGCGGCGGGAGAACAGATCATAGGGATCCGGCATTTTCAGGCGGGCGACTTCCAGCACGTCCTCGAAATTCTCGGTCGCGAAGAGGCACAGATTGATGCCTTGGCGCTGGATCACCGTGTTCACGCCCACGGTGGTGCCGTGGGTAAAGTAGGTGATCTCAGACGGCTTGACGCCGTGGCGCCGCTCGATCTCGCGCAGACCGGCCAGCACCTCCTCGCCGGGGCGGTCCGGGGTCGAGAGCACCTTCAAGGTATGCAGGGCGCCGCTGTCCTCGTCAAACACACAGAAATCCGTAAACGTCCCGCCAATATCAACGCCAACACGACAACCCATGTACATATCTCCCGACCAGTTGGCGCCATTCTATCGAAGCGAGCCGGTTCGGCAATGGCCGCCACGTTCCCCCAGGACAAAATGTGCTAACCTAAACGCGGTTTTGCCGGGCAGGAGGACATCATGGCGCCGATCCGCATTTGTTATCAAAGCTATGTCGATTATGAGAACGGCGCCACCTATTGGGATAATCTGCGCGCCCATCTGGCGGATATCGTTGACGAGGGGACGGAGGTTGAAGTGATCGGCATCACACCCTTCGACAGCTACGCCCACCCGTTGGTGGAATTCCGTTGCGCCCGGGAAATGATCGCCAATGCCATCCAGGCGGAACGGGACGGTTTTGATGCCTTCATCATCGGTCATTTTCAGGACGCCGGGCTGTACGAGGCGCGATCGGCGGTGGATATTCCCGTCGTCGCCCTGGGTGAGGCTTCCATGCTGTATAGCTGCCAATTGGGCCAGCAGAGCGGCATCGTTACCATCAACCCGCGCTTTATCCCCTGGTTCCGTCACCAGATCGGCAAATACGGCCTGCGCGAGCGGGTCACGGGGGTACATGCCATGACCTTCGAGCCGGGACAGATCCTGGCGGGTTTTGATTCGGAGGAGAATTTCGAGAACGTCAAACGTCTGTTCGCGGAACAATCCAAGCCCCTGGTGGCACAGGGCTGCGATGTGCTGATACCGGGCGGCGGTATCCCCATGCTGTTGTTCGCCAAGGAGCATAACCACAACGTGGATGGCGCGCCGATCATCAACGGCATTCCCATCGTCACCAAGATGGCGGAAATGGCCGTGAAGCTGCGCCGTCTGACCGGCCTGCACGTCAGCCGCACCTCGGACTACACCCAGCCGCCGCCCGAGATCATCGAGGAATTCCTGACCCATCCAAAGGGGCTTTAGACAACCCATGGCGCGCATGGATTACAGCGGCGTGGCGGTCTGCGTGCCCGTGACCGTGCCCTACAGCCGCTATTCCCTGCGCAGCGCTCATTGGTTTTGCGGCCGCGCCCTGGCCGAACTGATCAAGGGCGCGGGCATTGTCAAGGACGAGGTTGACGGCTTCTGCATCGCCTCCTTTACCCTGGCGCCCGACAGCGCCGTCGGCCTGACCCAGCATCTGGGCGTCTCGCCGCGCTGGCTGGACCATATTCCCATGGGCGGGGCCTCGGGCGCCGTTGCCCTGCGGCGGGCCGCCCGCGCGGTACAATGCGGCGATGCGGAGATCGTTGCCTGTATCGCCGGCGATACCAATCATGTGGACAGTTTCCGCAACACCATCGCCTCGTTCTCCCAGTTCGCCAACGACGCGGTCTATCCCTACGGCTCGGGCGGCCCGAACGCATCGTTTGCCTTTTTGACCGACCATTACATGCGCCAATACGGCGCCACACGAGAAGATTTCGGCAAATTATGCGTTGCCCAGCGGGACAATGCCCTGGCGACCCCCCACGCCATGATGAAACGGCCCCTGAGCCTGGATGATTACCTCAATGCCCGGCCCATCGCCGATCCCCTGTGCCTGTTCGATTGCGTCATGCCCTGCGCGGGCTCGGAGGCCTTTTTGGTGATGTCGGCGGACCGCGCCAAAGCCCTGGATCTGCCCTTTGCCGAGATCCTCTCCACCATCGAACGGCATAACGCCTACCCCGACGATCCGATCCAGATCAGGGCCGGCTGGGCCATGGACGTGGACGGTTTCTATGATCATGCCGGCGTCGGGCCGGGGGATATCGATTTCCTGCAGGCCTATGACGACTATCCGGTGATCTGTTTCATGCAGCTTGAGGATCTGGGTTTTTGCGCCAAGGGCGAGGCGGGGACGTTCGTCCGCGAACACGACCTGACCACGGGCGGTGATTTTCCCTTCAACACTTCCGGCGGGCAACTCTCCGTCGGCCAGGCGGGCGCCGCGGGCGGCTCGCTAGGCCTGGTGGAAAGCATCCGGCAATTGACCGATCAATGCCTCGGCCAAGTGGTGGAGGGCGCGCAAATCGGCCTGGCGTCCTGTTTCGGCATGATCAACTATGACCGGGGGCTGTGCACCTCGGCCGCCATTCTGGGCCGGAGCGGGCGATGACGACCCGCCTGCCGCCGCCCGGCAAAAAAGATCCGGTTGCCCGTACCAGGGCGCCGACGCAGCCACCGGGCAACCGCTCTCGCGAGGCCCAGGGTTTGACGGCCATGGCGGCCGTGGGCCGGTTCGCCCTGCAAGTCTGCGCCGATTGCGGCCAGGTGCAGTATCCGCCCCGCCAAGTCTGCGGACGGTGCCTGGGCGATGATCTGCCCTGGCGGGACGTGGATGCCATGGGTACCCTGCTGGCGGAGACGAAATTGCACCACGCCAACGATTTGTTCTTCCGCGACCGGGTGCCCTGGCGCCTGGGCGTGGTGGGCATGGATGCCGGCCCCTCGGTGGTGGCCCATCTGGCCGAGGATTGCCGCCAGGGCGCCCGGGTGAAACTATCCCTGAACCTGGACCGCGGCGGCCATGCGGTAATGAACGCCCGGCCCGAAAACCCCGGCCCCAATCAAGAGGATGATATGCAATTGCGCGAACTGAGCATGGATCCCAAGGACCGCCGGGTGCTGATCGTCAATGGCAAGACCGAGCTTGGCCTGGCTCTAACAAATGCCTTTCTGACCGCCGGCGCCCGGGAGGTATATGTGGGCCATGGCGAACCCTGGAAGGCCTCGCCGTCCCTGGAAGCCATCAAGAGCCTGGACCACGTGACCCTGTTTCCCCTCGATGTCACCGATACCGACAGCGTCGAGGAATTGGCCGCCGTGCTGGGCGGCAAGGTCGAAATCATGGTCAACAACAGCTACCACCTGCGGCCGGGCGGCGCCGTGGACCGCATGGACATGAACATTACCCGCGAGGAAATAGATATCCATTATTTCGGCCTGCTGCGCCTGGCCGGCACCTTTGGCCCCCCTATGCGGGCCCGTGGCGCGGACGGCGAACATGGCGCCTGCGCCTGGGTCAACGTGCTGTCGGCCTATGCCCAGATCAACAACCCCGCCTTTGGCACCTATTCCGCCTCTCAGGCGGCGGCGCGCTCCCTGGCGCAATGCCTGCGCGCGGAGATGTCGAGTGGCGGCGTGCGCGTGGTCAATGCCTACATAGGTCCCCTGGATGACGAATGGCACCAAATGGTGCCGCCGCCCAAGCTGGCCCCGGACATGGTGGCGGGGCGGATCATCGATGCCCTGCAAAAGGGCCGCGAAGACCTGGCCGTCGGCGCCGTGGCGGAGGAAATCGCCGAGCGTCTGGCGGAAAACCCAAAGGAAATCGAACGTGAGATCAAGCTGTAAACATCTAATCCGTCACTCCCGCGAAGGCGGGAGTCCAGAGCAACGGGCACGGCATATGGATACCCGCCTTCGCGGGTATGACTGCACGGGCGGATCTTCCCATGTCTGAGAACGGTTTGCTAAGCCAGTTGATGGGCGGCATCCTGGGCGGCGGCATCCAGGTGGTGGATCTGACCATGACCCTGCAGCCCGATCTGCCGACCATCGTCATGCCGCCGGAGTTCGGCCAGTCCTGGCCGTTCCGCATGGAGGAGATTTCCCGCTACGATCACCGGGGGCCGTTCTGTTATTGGAACAATCTGTCCTGCGGCGAACATACGGGCACCCATTTCGATGCGCCGATCCATTGGGTTTCTGGCAAGGACTTGCCCGAGAACGCGACGGATACCATTCCGGTGGAGAAATTTCTGGCGCACGCTTGCGTGGTCGATTGCTCCGCCGGGGCCGATGCGGACCCGGATTTTCTGCTGACCCAGGACATGATCGAGGATTGGGAGGAGACCCATGGCAAGATCCCGCCCCGCTCCTGGCTGTTGATGCGCACGGACTGGTCCCTAAAACGGGATGCGGCGGCCTATATGAACATGGATGCCGAGGGCGCCCATACCCCCGGCCCGCACGAGGACCTGCTGCCCTGGCTGATAGAAGAGCGTGACGTGATCGGGTTCGGCTGCGAGGCGGTGGGCACCGATGCCGGCCAGGCCGGCCATTTTAATGTGCCCTATCCCTGCCACTACCACATGCACGGCAACAATCGCTTTGGCCTGCCCGCCCTGACCAACCTGGACGCCCTGCCGCCGCAAGGCGCGGTGCTGATCACGCCGCCCCTGAAGATCCGCCAGGGTTCCGGCAGTCCGGCCCGCATACTTGCCCTGGTCGAGGCTTAGGGTGGTTGCCGAGCTTATCCGCCAGGCCGGCGGCGGCAACGTCGGCGGCATGTTCGCGAGCCAGGCACGTCAGCACCCCGACGCGATCGCCCTCGTCTCTGATGGCCGCGATCTGAGCTATGGCGAGTTGAACGAGCGGGTCAACCGCCTGGCCCATGTCATGCAAGGCCAGGGCGTCGAACCGGGGGAACGGGTCGGCCTGCTGGCGCGCAACTGCATGGAATATGTGGAAATCAACCTGGCGGCGGCAAAAATAGGCGCCGTCAACGTGGCCCTGAACTGGCGGTTGTCGGCCTTCGAATTGCATCACTGCATCGAGCTGACCACGCCAAAAATGTTGATCAGCCAACCAGGATACCTGGACGATCTGTACAGCCTGGATATCGGCCCGGATTACGAGGCCGCCCTTGCCGCCGCCTCGCCGGAGGAACCCAAGATTGATGCGGGTGGCGAAGATGGCCTGATCATCATCTTCACGTCCGGCACCACCGGTTTGCCCAAGGGCGCCCTGGTCAGCCATCGGGCTATTATCGCGCGCGCGGCCATCTACGGCGCCGAGACGGGCGCGCCGGCCAAGGACACCTTCGTCGCCTGGACACCATTGTTCCACATGGGCTCCAACGATTTCACTTTCGCCACTCTGCTGCGCGGCGGCAAGGTGATCGTGGTGGATGGCTATCAACCGCAAATGCTGGCGGACATCGTCGAGACCGAGATGGTCCACTATCTCACCGTGATCCCCGGCATGATCATGGATTTCATCGAAGTCCTGAAGGCGCGCAAGGTGCGTCCCAAATATATTGGCATGATCGGCGCCATGGCGGATTTGGTGCCGCGCCAGCAATTGGCCGAAATCACGACACTATTGCATGCCCCTTATCTGAACACCTTCGGCTCGACCGAGACCGGCATGCCGCCCGCCACGGGAAACCATGTGTCCATCGGCGTCGCGCCCACGTCTCTATCCAAGCGGCAGAACGATTTATGCGAAATCCGCCTGGTGGATGAGGAGGGCGGGGAGGTGGCGGACGGTGAACCGGGCGAGCTGACCATTCGCGGTCCGTCGCTGTTTTCAGGCTATTGGAACAATGACCAGGCGAACGCCGAGGCTTTTCGCGGCGGCTGGTTCCATATGGGCGATGTCTTCCGCCGTAACCCCGACGGCACCCTGGATTTTGTCGACCGGGTGAAATACATGATCAAATCGGGGGCCGAGAACATCTATCCGGCCGAGATTGAACAGCACATCCTGGCCCATCCGCAGATCTCGGACGCCGCCGTGGTCCGCCGCCCCGATGCCCGCTGGGGCGAAGTCCCCGTGCTTTTCGCCGCCCGCACCGACGACACTCTGACGGCGGAAGACCTGATTGCCACCTGCGAGGGCAAACTGGCGCGCTACAAATTGCCCAAGGCCGTGCATTTCATAGATTTCGACGACTTCCCCCGCTCCACCACCGGCAAGATCCTCCGCCACGAATTGGAAGCACGTCTATAAGGGGAAGGAAATGCAGTCAGACGATATTTTAATACGGTGACGTAATACTTATATCAATCCATGATTTTGATACAAAAATCAAACTTTATCAGTGATATAAGTATTACGTCACCGTATTAAAATAACCGTATTAAAATATCGGGCGCCGAGCGTCCCTACTCAGTGATGTCGTTCCACAATTCCTTGGCTTTTTTGAAGAAGCCCTCGCTTTCGGGACTGGTGCCGCCCTCGCTCAGGGAGGCTTGGAACTGAGCCAACAGATGCTTTTGTTCCTTGGACAGGTTGACCGGGGTTTCAACCATGGTCTGGACGTACATATCGCCCTGGCCGCGCGCCCGCATGTGGGGCATGCCCTTGCCACGCAGGCGGAACTGGCGGCCGGTTTGGGTGCCTTCGGGCAGGGAAACGGCGACACGGCCGCCGTCCAGAGTGGGAACCTCGATATCACCGCCCAGGGCCGCCGTGGTCATGGCGATGGGGACGCGGCAATAGATATTGGCGCCATCCCGCTGAAAGACCTCGTGGGCCAGGAGGGAGAGGAAGATATACAGATCGCCCGGCGGGCCGCCCCGCAGTCCCGCCTCGCCCTCGCCGCTCAGGCGAATGCGGGTGCCGTCCTCGACGCCTTCGGGGATGTTGACCGATAGGGTCTTGTCCTTCTCCGTGCGGCCCGCGCCGGCGCATTTACCGCATGGATCGGAAATAACCCGGCCCACGCCGCCGCAATTGGGGCAGGTCCGCTCCACCGTGAAAAATCCGGACTGGGCCCGTACCTTGCCATGGCCCTGGCAGGTGCCGCAGGTGCTGGGTTGGGAGCCCGCCTCGGCGCCCGAGCCGCCGCACCCGTCGCAGATGGAGGTGGTGGGAATGGTGATCTTGGCCGCCTTGCCGCCGAAGGCGTCCTCCAAGGTGATGTCCATGTTGTAGCGCAGATCGGCGCCGCGATTGTTGCCGCCGCCCCGCCGCTGCCGGCCACCGCCCATGAACTCGCCGAACAGATCATCGAAAACATCAGCGAAGGACGAGCCGAAATTGCCATCGAAGCCGGCCCCGCCGCCACCTTGAAAGGCGGCATGGCCAAAGCGGTCGTAGGCATCGCGTTTTTCTTCGTCGGAAAGAATATCGTAAGCTTCCGAGACTTCCTTGAACTTAGACTCGGCCGCCGCATCGCCCTGGTTGCGGTCCGGGTGATATTGCATGGCCAGTTTGCGATAGGCCTTTTTCAGGTCGCCCTGACTGACCTGACGGTCCACGCCAAGAATTTCGTAAAAATCCTGTTCCGTCACCTAAACTAACTCCCCACGCACTCAACGGAGCGGTCCGGATACGGCGAAACGCGGCTCCGTTTCCGGAGCCGCGCCTTTTGGTACACGAACCAGGCTGTCATCGCCGCACCTAATCAGGCAGAGGTGCTTTTCTTGTCGTCGTCGTCGACTTCCTCGAAGTCCGCATCGACGACATCATCCGCGCCGTCCGCCTTGGCGTCCGCCGGGCCATCATCGTCGGTCTCGGCGTCGGCTTCCTGCTGCGCCTGGTAGGCCATCTCGCCCAGCTTCATGGAGGCCTGCATCAGGGTCTCGCTCTTGGCCTTGATATCTTCCAAGTCCTCGCCTTCCAGCGCCGTGCGCAATTCGGCCACGGCGGCCTCGATAGCGGTCTTCTCTTCCTCGGGGACCTGTTCGCCCAAATCGGCGAGGCTCTTCTCGGTGGCATGGATCAGGGCATCGGCCTGGTTCTTGGTCTCCGCCTCTTCCCGGCGCTTTTGGTCGTCCTCGGCATGGGCCTCGGCGTCCTGCACCATGCCCTCGATCTCGTCATCGGACAAACCGCCAGAGGCTTGAATGCGGATCTGCTGTTCCTTGCCAGTGGCCTTGTCCTTGGCGGAAACGTTGACGATGCCGTTGGCATCAATATCGAACGTCACCTCGACCTGGGGCACGCCACGGGGTGCTGCGGGCAGGCCAATAAGATCAAACTGGCCTAGCAACTTGTTGTCGGCGGCCATTTCCCGCTCGCCCTGGAAGACCCGGATGGTCACGGCGGATTGGCCGTCCTCGGCGGTCGAGAAGGTCTGGCTTTTCTTGGTGGGAATGGTGGTATTGCGTTCGATCAACTTCGAGAATACGCCACCCAGGGTCTCGATGCCCAGGGACAGCGGCGTCACATCCAGCAACAGCACGTCCTTGACATCGCCCTGCAGCACGCCGGCCTGAATAGCGGCGCCCAATGCCACCACTTCGTCCGGGTTCACGCCCTTGTGGGGCTCACGGCCAAAGAATGTTTTGACGGATTCGATAACCTTGGGCATGCGGGTCATGCCGCCCACCAGCACCACTTCATCGATCTCGCCGGCGGTCATGGCCGCATCCTTCAGGGCGGCCTTCAGGGGCGGCAGGGTGCGCTGGATCAGGTCATCAACCAGGGCCTCCAACTTCGCCCGGGTCAATTTCATGGTCAGATGCTTCGGCCCGCTCTGATCGGCGGTAATGAAGGGCAGGTTGACCTCCGTCTGCACCGCCGAGGACAGCTCGATCTTGGCCTTTTCCGCCGCCTCTTTCAGGCGTTGGAGGGCCAGTTTGTCCTCGCGCAGATCAATGCCGTTTTCTTTCTTGAACTCGTCGG
>JAPYPT010000151.1 GCA_029937535.1 Alphaproteobacteria bacterium | reverse complement strand
TGTTCCTGGACGATACGGCCTGCAATCTGGCCTCCATCAACCTGATCAACTTCCTATGCGAGGACGGCAGTTTCGATGTGGAGGGCTTCCGCCACGCCACGCGCCTGTGGACCATCGTGCTGGAAATCTCCGTCTTGATGGCGCAGTTTCCCTCCAAGGAAATCGCGCAATTGTCCTACGACTACCGCACCCTTGGCCTGGGCTTCGCCAATATTGGCGGGCTGTTGATGGCCCTGGGCATGTCTTATGACAGCGAACAGGGCCGTTCGCTTTGCGCCGCGATTACCGCCCTGATGACGGGCACGGCCTATGCCACCTCGGCCGAGATGGCGGGGGAAATGGGCACCTTCGCGCGGTATGAGGAAAATGCGCCGCACATGTTGCGGGTCATCGCCAATCACCGCCGCGCCGCCATGGGCGCGACCAAGGACTATGATGGTTTGGAAATCGCGCCCGTCCCGCTAAAGGCGGCGGATTGTCCCGACGCCAACCTGGCGGCGGCGGCGGTGGCGGCCTGGGACGAAGCCCTGAGTCTGGGCGAGAAGCATGGCTTTCGCAACGCCCAGGCCACGGTCATCGCGCCCACGGGCACCATCGGGCTGGTGATGGATTGCGACACCACCGGCATTGAGCCGGATTTCGCCCTGGTCAAGTTCAAAAAACTGGCGGGCGGCGGTTATTTCAAGATCATCAACCGCATGGTTCCGACCGCGCTGGCGACCTTAGGCTATGACCAAAATCAATCCAACGCGATCGTCAATGACGCGGTCGGCCATGCCACCCTGGACGGCGCCGAGGCCATCAATCATCCCTCCCTCCGGGAAAAAGGGTTCGGCCCGGAAGAAATCGGAAAAGTTGAGGCGGCGTTGGAAAGCGCTTTCGACATCCGCTTCGTTTTCAACAAATTCACCTTGGGTGAAACCTTCTGCCGGGACACCCTGGGCTTCGGCGATGAACAGTTGAACGATATATCCTTCGATATGCTGGGCGCCTTGGGCTTCTCCAATGAACAGATCGAAGCCGCCAACATTTATTGCTGCGGCGCCATGACCCTGGAAGGGGCGCCGGGCTTGCGGGACGAGGACCTGCCCGTCTTCGATTGCGCCAACCCCTGCGGCCGCATTGGCAAGCGCTATTTGTCGGTGGACAGCCACATCCGCATGATGGCGGCGGCGCAGCCGTTTATTTCCGGCGCCATTTCGAAGACCATCAACATGCCCAATTCAGCCAGCGTTGAAGATTGCAAAAACGCCTACCGGGATTCGTGGCGTCTCGGACTGAAAGCCAATGCGCTCTACCGGGACGGCTCAAAACTGTCTCAACCCCTGTCATCGGCGCTGTTCGACGATGTCGACGAGGCTGATGCCGGCGACAGCGTCGAAGACGCTCTCAATGCACCACGGATCGATCCCCGCATCGTCGCCGAACGGGTGGTGGAACGGATCATCGCCAAACGGCGCAAATTGCCGCAACGGCGCAAGGGCTATACCCAAAAAGCCGTGGTCGGGGGTCACAAGGTCTATCTGCGCACGGGCGAGTACGAGGATGGCTCCCTGGGTGAGATTTTCATCGACATGCACAAGGAGGGCTCCGCCTTCCGCAGCCTGATGGACAGCTTCGCCATTGCCATCTCCCTCGGCCTCCAGCACGGCGTGCCGCTGGAAAACTATGTCGACGCCTTTACCTTCACCCGCTTTGAACCGAATGGCATCGTTGAAGGCAATGACGTGATCAAGATGTCCACATCCGTGCTGGACTATCTGTTCCGGGAATTGGCGGTGTCGTACCTGGGCCGCAACGAATTGGCCCACGTGGACCCCGAAGATTTGCGCCCCGATACCCTGGGCGCGGGTCTGACGGCGGCGGAAGCCGAAGACGACGTGGTGCAGGAAAACCTGGCGGCGGTTCACAGTATCGCCTCCCACGGCTATGTCCGGGGCCGGTCGCTGCTGGTGCTGACCGGCGGCAAGCAGAGCGGCGGAAACGGTAGCAGCAATGGCGGCGGCAACGGCGGCGGCAACGGCCTGTCGGCCAGTAGCAGTGGTCTGGCCGCCAGCGGCAATGGCACCGCCACGGCGCAGGCGGTCGCGGTGGACCCGGCCGTTCGAGACGAGGTGGATCAACGCCTGGACCACATCCGCGAGGCCCGCATGAAGGGTTATGCGGGTGATGCCTGCGGCGAATGCGGCAACTTCACCCTGGTGCGCAACGGCACCTGTATGAAATGCGATACTTGTGGGGGCACTTCGGGCTGCAGCTAACGCTCCCATGAGGGTCCCTCTCGTTTAGGGACCGGGCATCGCGGCTGCACCATTGTAAGTAGCGTACATAGTCCTCCCTGTTGTGACTCGGGCGCGGCCCTCACGCCGCGCCCATTTTTTTTGGCCAGAATCGGTATTAACGCCTCGTTTAGCCTCATGGCCTATGTTGTCAGCATGGCACAGGCAGCATTGAAATCGCGCGGAAAACCGGCAGCCGCCAAGACGCAGCTACAGGTGCGCGAAGCGTCGAATGCCCTGCAACGGGACAAAATTCTGCAATTCCGCGACCGCATCATGACCGACGACATGGGCGTTGATTCCAGCACGATGGGCGTGGCGCAACAGCTCGACCAGACGGCCCGGGACGAGGCCGCCCGGCATATCTTTCTAACCTCCGGTAAATCCATCGCCGGCTGTCTGCGCAGCCATACCTCCGACCTGATCCCGCCCAGCGAACAAATGATGGATGTTTACGAGCTGCAAACCTTTGCTGAATTTAGTCCCGAATGTCTGTCATTCACCGATCATATGGTGGTCGGGGAGCGCTGGCGCGGCAGCCAGGCGTCGGCGCTGATGACGGCGGCGGCATTCAAGCTGGCGCGTGGTTCGGGCGCACTTTTTGACTTCACCTACTGTGCGCCGGCCCTGGTGGGCCTGTACGAAAAAATCGGCTACCGCCGCCATGGCGGCAAATATCTCGAAGGCGGAGAGGGCCTGCAAGTGCCCATGGTCCTGGTCATGGACGATGTGGAACATCTGAAATCGATCAATTCACCCTTCGCCCGCCTGGCGATGATGAAGCAACCCAACCTTGAGATTGTCAGTTGGTTCGCCGGTAGATTTCCCGATGCGGCCGGACGCAAGGTAAAGGCCCTGCGCGACGAGCAAAAACTATGGGAATTCATGACCCGCCAGATGCACCTAAACCCCCTGCAGGGTGTGCCGCTGTTCGATGATCTGACCTATGATGAGGCCCGCCGGTTCATCAAAAATGCCACGACCATGGCCCTTCGCACAGGCGAGAGGCTGGCCCGCGCCGGTGATATGGGCGAAGAGGCCTTTGTACTGCTGTCGGGCGCCATTGAAATCCGCGACCGGCAAAATTCGGTTCTGGCCCGCTTCGCCAAGGGCGCCATGGTCGGCGAAATCGCCTACCTTTCGGCCACGCCGCGGTCGGCGGACATCGTGATTACCAACGATGCCGAGGTTTTGGTGCTGACCAAGGAGATGTTCAAGAAAACCATGGAAAAAGAGCCCGGCCTCGCCAGCAAGGTCTTGTTCAATCTGACCTTGATCCTGTCGGAACGCCTGACGGCGACCAGCGCCCAGCTCTCCAGCCATACCCAGGGGCTCTGATCCCGGGCTTCTCATCTACAATGCAGCCTGGTTAAGAACTGCCGCAGCCTATCGTGACGGCTCGGGGCTAGAGTCGTGATCAGTTGCACATTCTGCTACCATTCCCGGCGATTGGGAGACGCCATCCGGGGTCTTCCGGTTTGCTTTTATTGTACTGGCACGCGGGGAATAGCCCAATGTTCGGCAGTCTAGAAGATAAGATCGTCATCGTAACCGGCGGGGGCCAGGGTATTGGCGCTTCGATAGCCCAGGTTTTTGCCGGCGCTGGCGCGAAAGTCATGGTTGCAACCCGGACCGCCCGTCACGGCGAGGCAACGGTCGGGGAGATCATGGAGGCGGGTGGCATCGCGGCACTTTGCCAGGTGGATATTGGCGAACTGGCGGATATCGAACGCGCCGTTTCAGAAACCGTGGATAAATGGGGCGGCGTGGACATCATGGTGCATAATGCCGCCTCGTTCTTGGGCGGGCCGGTCGAGGGCTACGTGGAAGACGATTTGGAAACGGTGTTGTCGGTCAATCTGAACGCCTGCTTCAGGCTATCGAAAGCAGTCCTTCCCCATTTCAAGAAACGCGGCGGCGGGCGTCGGTTGTGTCCCTCGTCCGTCACCGGGCCGCGCGTCGCCATACCGGGAACATCCTACTATGCCGCCTCCAAGGGCGGCGTGAATGCCTTCATCAGGACGGCGGCGATCGAACTGGCGCGAGACAATATCACTGTCAACGGGGTCGAGCCGGGCTTCATCCGCACGGCCGCGATGGACCACCTCGCCGACGAGGCGGGCCTGGCGCACATGGCGAAATACATCCCCGTCGGCTATATCGGCGATCCCGAAGACATCGCCTATTGCATGCTGTACCTGGCCAGCGACCAAGCGCGCTATATCACGGGCCAGACGATCTGTGTCGATGGCGGCTCAACCCTGCCCGAGACCCCCGTGTTCTACGACGAAATCGACGGCATCAAGGGGCTGACCGGATCGTCGTAGGAGTGTTGAGCCCTTAGCCGAACGGCGCCATGACCGGAATGACCGGGACAACCGGCACCAGATTGCCTTGTGGCCCTGGATGCCCGGATCAGGTCCGGGCATGACATTTTTTACAGTTTTTAGCTCATTAATTCCCTGTTTCGTCATTGCCGGGCTTGACCCGGCAATCCATTTCGACCTTTAGCTCGGGCCGGGCAATCCACACTTATAAGCCTATTCCTTGTCCCCGGACCCGGCCGCCGGTTTTGGTGCTTCGGGTATCACGGTACGGATATGGATTTCGCGCAGGTGCTTGGCGTCGGCGGGCGCCGGGGCGCCCATCATCAGGTCCTGGGCCTGCTGGTTCATGGGGAACATGATAACTTCGCGGATATTGGGTTCGTGCGCCAACAACATGACCATGCGGTCAATACCCGGCGCGATGCCACCATGGGGCGGGGCGCCGAATTTCAGGGCGCTGAGCATGCCGCCAAAGCGGCTTTCGACCTCTTCCGGACCATAACCCGCGATCTCGAACGCCTTGTACATGATCTCGGGCAAATGGTTTCGGATGGCGCCCGAGGCCAGCTCATCGCCATTGCAAACGATGTCGTATTGATAGCCCAGAATATCCAGGGGTTCGTCATTCCGCAGGGAGTCCAAGCCGCCCTGTGGCATGGAAAACGGATTGTGCGAAAAATCCAGTTTTTGTTCGGTCTCGCTCCATTCATACATGGGGTAATCGACAATCCAGCAAAACCGGAAGGCGTTCTCCTCCACGATCCCTAGGTCCCGGCCGACCTTCAGGCGGGCCAGACCCGCCAGGGACGCCGCCTCCCCCTCCTTGCCGGCGGCGAAGAACAGGCCGTCGCCGTCATCGGTGGCGGTCAAGGCCTTCAGCTTGGCCATGCGTGCATCATCCAGCCGGTTGGCGATGGGGCCCTTGCCAGCCCCCTCGGCAAAACTGATCCAGCCCATGCCGGGCGCGCCCTCTTCGCGGGCCCAGTCGTTCATCTTGTCAAAGAAACTGCGCGGGCGGGAGGCTGCCCCAGGTGCTGGAATGGCGCGCACCACGCCGCCGCCCGCGACCACCTTGGCGAACAGCTGAAAGTCCGAACCGGCAAAGACCTCGCTCACATCGGCGATTACCGTGGGAATGCGCAGGTCCGGCTTGTCATTGCCGTATTTCAACATGGCTTCGGCATGGGGGATGCGGGGAAACGGCATGGGCGTGACCGCACCGCCGTTGGCGAATTCCTCGAACACGCCATGCATGACCGGTTCCACGGCCTGAAAGACGTCTTCCTGTTCAACGAAGCTCATTTCCAGATCGAGCTGATAGAATTCGCCCGGACTGCGGTCGGCGCGGGCGTCTTCATCGCGAAAACAAGGCGCGATTTGGTAATAGCGGTCAAAGCCGGCGATCATCGCCAATTGCTTGAACTGTTGCGGTGCCTGCGGCAGGGCATAGAACTGGCCCGGATGCAGGCGGGAGGGCACCAGGAAATCCCGCGCGCCCTCGGGTGAGGACGCGGTCAGGATCGGCGTTTGAAAATCGATGAAGCCTTGCGCCTCCATACGCCGGCGGATCGAGGAAATGATCTTGCTGCGCAGCAAAATATTGTCGTGCATGGCCGGCCGCCGCAAATCCAGGAAGCGGTAGCGCAGGCGGGTCTCCTCCGGATAGACCTGATCGCCGAAAACCTGCAGGGGCAGCTCTTCCGCCGCCGACAGCAGGTCCAGCTTGACGATGCGGATTTCCACTTCACCGGTGGGTAGGTCCTTATTGACGGTCTCGGCCTCGCGGGCGACCACGGCGCCCTCGATCCGCAGCACGCTTTCGGGATGCACCGCCTCGGCCGCCGCGAAATATACGCTGTCCGGCTCGATCACGCATTGGGTAATGCCGTAATTGTCCCGCAGATCAATAAACAGCAAGCCGCCATGGTCCCGTTTACGGTGTACCCAGCCCGAAATTCGGGCGGTCTGTCCCACGTCCACCGAACGCAGAGCCTCACAGGTATGACTGCGGTATATATGCATGTTCACGATCCTTGGATTAGCTGCCGGGCCGCACGGGATTTGGCCCCGGACGGCGGCGCTAAACCGCACGGAACGAGGCATTGTGTCAAGTGCAAGGACGGCAATATCAGGGGAAAACCAATTACCTGACACAGTGGGCGACAGAGGGGGCGACGGACGGCAAAAAATTGTGTATAGCTGTCCGCCATGTCGCCCGAGCGTATTACCGATCTTATCGACGATGACGAGACCCTGGCCAGTTTTTGCGCCCAGATGTCCGGCTCGTCCTATATCACCGTGGACACGGAGTTCATTCGTGACCGCACCTATTGGCCGCGTCTGTGTTTGGTGCAGGTTGCCAATCACGACCTTGCCCGCGCCATTGATCCCTTGGCGGCGGGCCTGAACCTCGGCCCACTCGCGGAATTACTGGCCAATCCGAAGATCATCAAGGTCTTCCATGCGGCGCGCCAGGACGTAGAGATATTCGTGCAGCAAAATGGCGTGGTGCCGACGCCGATGTTCGATACCCAAATCGCCGCCATGGTCTGTGGATTTGGCGATTCCGTCGGCTATGACCGTTTGGTTGAGAAATTGGCCGGCGCCCGTATCGACAAGGGGTCCCGCTTCACCGATTGGAGCCGCCGTCCCTTGAGCGGCAAGCAGATCGGCTATGCGCTTGATGATGTGACGCATCTTATAAAGGTTTACGAGGCTCTGTGCGGTCAGTTGGAACAATCCAACCGCGCCCATTGGCTGGAAGAGGAAATGGCGGTGCTCACCAATACCGCCACCTACCAGCAGATACCCGGCGACGCCTGGCGGCGGCTGAAATTGCGCAGCCGCAATTCACGCTATCTTGGCGTGGCCAAGGAGATCGCCGCCTGGCGTGAACGTGAGGCCCAACGCCGCGACATGCCCCGGGGCCATATCCTGAAGGACGAGGCGATCCAGGAACTCGCCGCCGAGATGCCCGAAACCGTCGAAACCCTGGCCCGTTTGCGCGCCGTCTCGAAAGGCCTGGCGGAAGGCCCGGCGGGACAGGAAATCCTAGCCGCCATACAATCGGGCCAGAACCTGCCGGCGGGGGAATTGCCCGAACCGGCGGCGCAAGTTGTTTTGCCGCGCGGCCTGGGCCCCCTGATCAGTCTTTTGAAAGTTCTGCTGAAAACCAAATGCGAGGCCCATGACGTGGCCCAGAAACTGGTTGCCACGGTGGCGGATTTGGAACGGATTGCCATTGACGACAAGGCGGACGTGGCCGCCCTGCAAGGCTGGCGCAACGAGATTTTTGGCACCGACGCCCTGGATTTGAAACATGGCCGCCTGGCCATGACGGCAAAGGGCAAAAGGGTGGAATTGATCCGCACGCCCTGAGTTGATACCGTTCTTACGAACCAGCACGGCAAAGGGAGGACGACATGACCGAAGCAACGACCCTACCGAAAGTTTTAGGCATTCATCACAGCGCCTATCTGTGCCGCGATGCCCAGGAAACCCGCAATTTTTATTGCGACGTACTGGGCATGCGCATGCGCGCCACCCTGGCCATCGAAAAGCGGCCTGGCACGGACATCGATTTGCGTTATATGCACCTGTTTTTCGAGATGGAAGACGGCAACTACATTGCCTTCTTTGATCTGCCCGACACGGTGAGCGAGGATTATTTCTACAACAAGGACAGCATGAAGGAATATCACTTCGCTTTCGAGTTGGAGGACATGGCCGCCCAGCAGGTCTTCAAGGACCGGCTGGAGGGATTGGGCGTGCCCGTGCGCGGCCCCATTGATCATGGCTTTGTCACCTCGATCTACTTTCATGACCCCAATGGCCTGCAGCTGGAGTTTACCGTGCGGGCCGAGGGCCATGAGGCGATCATGGAGCATGAGGAAGCCAAGTCGGCGGAAACCCTGGCCCGCTGGACGGCGGAGACGGCGGCGGTCAAGGCGGAGCGGCTAAAACCGGTAGCGGCTGAATAACCGAGCAGTCCATATTGGTGAATTGGAATGCGGGAGAGGTCTCCCGAGGGATACTGGCGCCCACTAATCGAGACGGGAAATTGCAATGCCACCGCCTTGGGCGGCGGCAACGAGAGCAATTCCGATCCAACGTGAATCGCGAAGCGATTCCAAGTGAATGGAAAAATTGCTCTAATCTTAAGAATCGGAGCATTTCCCACTCGGAAATGCTCTTGGTCGATCAATAGGCGCTAACACATTTTTGGAGAAGGTTTGAACATGGACGTTGCAGGCAAGAAGGCGGTTATATTTGGCGGCACATCGGGTATTGGCCTGGCGGCGGCAAAGCAATTGGCGGCGCTGGGGTGCGAGGTTATTGCCATCAGCCGCAATCCCGACAGAGCCGGCGACGTGCCGTCGGGCATCAGCCTTAAGAAATGCGACGTTCTTGACCGCGATGCCCTATCGGCCCTGTTTCTCGAATGCGCCCCCTTCGACATTCTCATTTCCGCCGCCACGGGCGGTTCGCGCGCCATGGGGCCGTTTCTGTCCATGGACATGGACGGCTACGCGGCCTCGTTCGACAAGCTGTGGGGTTATGCGAATGTGGTGCGGTTCGGTGCCGAACATCTGACCGCGACCGGCGCGATCGTCCTGGTCAGCGGTACCCCGGCGCGCAAATCCAAGCCCGGACAGGTTTCCCTCTCGTCGGTGGGTGCCAGCGTGGAAGCATTGGCGCGCGCCATTGCGGGTGAACTGGCGCCCCGCCGCATCAACGTCGTCGCCCCCGGCGTCATCGATACCCCCATACTACCCATGCAGGGCGATGACCGGACGAAGTTTTACGAGGGTGCGACGGCGGACAACCTCATCCCCCGCGCCGGCACCGCGGATGAAGTGGCGCAGGCCATCGTCTTCATGGTGCAGAATGAATTTGTCACCGGCACAACCATTGATGTGGATGGCGGCTGGCTGCAATCCTGACCGGGTTCATTCCGCCACGATCCGTCCGGCGCGCTCGAAGCCGCCGGCCATGGCTGAAAGACGTTTGTACGCGGCTTCGCCGATCTGGTGTTGCTGCTCCGGTTTGCAATGCAGGTTAATGGCGTCCTCATCGAGGCTGAGGCGATAATCCGCCAGTAACGCCATGACGCCGCCCGAAAGAGTGTGGGCCAGCCGCAGACCTTGCCCGACATGCCGGGACCAACGATTGTCTTCGTCCTCGATCAGCCGTTCATAGGGCTTTACCCAATGGCTGTCGGACCGGTGGGTGTAGCGGAAACGGATCGCCAAGGCCAGTTTGATCCGTTGGGTATGATCCAAACCGATGAGCGGCGCCCGCAGGACATCCGCCATGGCATGGTCGGGCCGTTCTTCAGGGTGGATACGCCAGCCGATATCACTTAACAACCCGGCAGCCAGACGCAGGCGGCTATCGTCGTGGCCCTCATTCGGAAACAGCGGTGACAGCCAATCAGTCAGTCTCGCGCCGTCGCCCTTGCCGTGACCAAGGCCGTTTTCGCCATCCCGCGCCGTCGCCAACGCGGTCAGCCGGCACGATGCCAATAATGGGTCAACCTCCCTTTCGTTCGGCGAAAGGTGTTCATACAACATGCCGTCACGCAGGCCATGGTCGGAGAAGACCACCTGCTCCGCTCCGCTCAAGTGCAGTAAACGGCCCAAGATTCGCGCCGCCGATGCAAGCGAATCCAGACGGTCCTTTGGCGCCGCCTCGATCCGGCGTAGACTTTCCAGGCCCAAGCCGGCAATTAACTGGCACATGGCGCCAACCCGGGCACTGGGCAAGGTATAGCCATGCAGCACGCGCAAGGGATAGCGGGTTCGCGCCATCTCAAGGCGGCCCAGACTGCGCCAGGCGCCGCCGACGATGTAAAGTTCGGCATTTTTTACCCGCGGCATCCAGTCCACCTGGGCCAGAATGCGGTCTATTTCCCGGTCCAGGTCAGGCCCCGCCATTTCCATCGCCGCCAGTTTTAAAGTTCCAAGCGGCAGGCTGCTGCGCTGCCCAACACCACCTGTTTGGTCGGGATCGAGATGAATCAATTCCAAGCTGCCGCCGCCCAGATCACCAACCAGGCCCCGCGCGCCCGGACTTGCCGCCAACACGCCGCAAGCCGCCAGGCGCGCCTCCTCGTCACCATCCAGGATGCCTACCTTAATGCCGGTTTCCCGTAAAATCCGGTCTAGGAATGCCGCTCCATTGGCGGCCTCGCGCACGGCGGCGGTTGCGACCGCATCTATTACCCCGACCTCCAACGCCTCCGCCAAATGGGCAAAGCGGTGAATGGTTTCAACGGCCATTTGCATGGCGGATTCCGCCAATTCCCCGCCCGGCGTCTGGCCACGTCCCAGGCGGCACATGGCTTTTTCGTTAAACAGCGGTGGCGCGGCAAGGGCCCTGGCCGGGTAAACCACCATACGGACGGAGTTCGAGCCGACATCAATAACCGCCAGGCGGTCCTTACCCTTGGTCTCGGCGGGCAATTCCCCGGGCAGGTTCATTCCTGATTCAGAGCCAGGCGCAGATCCGCCGTGCCGCTCTTTAATGCGCTACCCCGGCCGGAAAGGCTGGGATTGGTCATGAAGTATTGATGGGCCGAAAACCCGTCCCCCTGGACCTTCACGCGCTGATATTCATCCTCGGCATTCAAAATCCAGCTTTGGTCCCGGTCATTGAAGTTCGCCACCATGATTTGACCCATGATCTGTTCATGCACGGTTTCATTCTCTATGGGAATCAAGGTCTCGACACGGCGGTCGAAATTCCGCGGCATCCAATCCGCGGAAGAGATAAACACCTTGGCCGCCGCCGAGGGCAAACCATGACCGGCGCCAAAACAGGCGATGCGGCCATGTTCCAGAAACCGGCCGACAATGCTCTTTACGGTAATATTCTCGGACATGTTGGCAACACCGGGGCGCAGGCAGCAAATGCCGCGCACGATCAAGTCAACCTTTACTCCGGCATTGGACGCGCTGTAGAGGGCGTCGATGATCTGGCTATCGACCAGGGAATTCAGTTTCGCCCAAATGGCGCCCGGCCGGCCGGCCTTCACATGCAGTATTTCCTGCTCAATCAGGGACAGTACCGCATCCCGCAATCCGGAGGGGGAAATGACCAGCCGGTCAAAATAGGCCGGCGCGGCATACCCTGTCAGATAATTGAACAACCGCGCCGCGTCGGCGCCTAAATCAGGATCAGCGGTAAAGAATGATAAATCGGTGTAGCTCCTGGCCGTCACGGGATGATAATTACCCGTGCCGAAATGCACGTAGGTCAACAAATCCTCACCCTCGCGCCGGGCCACGTACGAGACCTTGGCATGGGTCTTCATATCCATGAAGCCATAGACAACGTGTACCCCGGCCCGTTCCATGTCACGGGCCCATTTAATATTTGCCTCTTCATCGAACCGGGCTTTCAGTTCGATCAGGGCGGTGACTGATTTGCCGCTCTCGGCGGCGGTGATCAATGCCTTGACGATGGGTGAATCGTCCGAGGTGCGATACAGGGTTTGCTTGATGGCGATCACATCGGGGTCGTCCGCCGCCTGGCTGAGAAACTGGGCCACCACATCGAAACTTTCGTAAGGGTGGTGAACCAGAATATCCTTGGCCCGGATCGCCGCGAAGCAATCGCCGCCCAGCTCCCGGATCCGTTCGGGAAAGCGCGGATTGTACGGCTCGAACTTCAACTCGGGCCGTTCATCAACGATCAGTTGATCCACATCCGACAAGCCCAAGGCACCATCCACGGCCATCACCTCGCGCCGGCTGACATCGAGATTGCGGGCTACGAAGCGGCGCAGATCATCGGGCATGGCGGCATCGACCCACAAGCTGATAACGCTGCCCCGCCGCCGCCGTTTCAAGGCGGTCTGGAAGAACCTCACCAAATCCTCGGCCTCTTCCTCGACCTCTATATCGCTATCGCGGATCACCCGGAACAGGCCCAGACCTTCGGTCGTGTAGCCGGGAAAAAGCTGATCCAGGAACAGACCCACCAGATTTTCCAGGCTTATGAAGCGAATATCATCGCCGGGCAGACGCACGAAGCGATCCACCAACTGCGGCAGGGGGACCAGGGCATTCATGAAACTGTCGTCCGCCGTCCGCCGCAGCTGCATGACCATGGCAAAGCCGAGATTCTGGATAAAGGGAAAGGGG
>JAPYPT010000150.1 GCA_029937535.1 Alphaproteobacteria bacterium | reverse complement strand
GTAGCGTGGTCGATACGACGATCCTGCTTGAGGAGCTTGGCCGATCGTCGCTGTCAGTGGCCTCGATGCTGAATTTTGCTATCGGCTTTGGATGTGAGACGGTCAAACGCTTTGGCTCCGATGAGCAAAAGCGGGATCTGCTGCCGAAAGTGGTCGCTGGGGAAATGTGCTTTGCCTTTTCCCTTACCGAGCCGAACGCGGGCTCCGACGCCGCCGCGATTAGTACGCGCGCGGTGGCCGACGGGGACGATTTCGTCATCGATGGCGCCAAGATTTTCACCACCGGTGCGGTGGAGGCGCGCTGCCTGGTCGTCGCCACGCGAACCGATACCGACGTCGACCGGCATCGCGGGATCAGCTTGTTTCTCGTGGACCCGAAGAGCCAGGGCATTACCTGCCGCAACATCGAGAAGCTTGGCATGCGTGGTGCAGGCGGCCTCTACGAGGTGCACTACGACCAGGTTCGGGTCTCCAAGAGCGCGCTCCTGGGGCCACTCAATGGAGGCTGGGATGCGGTCAAGGCGACCCTGGAGCGCGTTCGCCTGTCGCAGGCGGCGTACTGCATTGGCTGCGCGCAGCATGTCATTGATGATGCGGTCCGCTACGCGGGTGAACGAGAACAGTTCGGCCAGCCCATCGGCAAGTTTCAGGCGATCGCGCATTTGCTGGCCGACCTGCAGGTAGAAGTCGACGGTGCGCGCTGGCTGCTCTACCGGGCGGCGTGGATGGTGGATGCGGGCGATCGCTGTATCAAGGAGGCTTCCATGGCTAATCTGGCGTGTACAGAAGCGCTGTTGCGGGTGACCGAGGAATGCATGCGAGTCTATGGAGGATACGGACTCACCATGGAGTTCGATATCCAGCGCCATTTCCGTGACGCCCGGCTATTCGTGATTGGCGACGGGTCAAGCCAGATCCAGCGCAATCTGATCGCGCGCGAGATGGGCCTGTGAGCATGGACAACGATGCGACACTCGATTTCGGGTTCACGATCGAACAGGTGCAGATCAGGGATGCCGCCCGCGGATTTACGCACAGGGTGCTGACCCGAGAGTTTTTGCGTGAGATCGATGCCAATGGCCGCGCGCCCCACGAATTACTGCCTGAGATGGCCAAGCTCGGTTTCACGGGACTTTCGGTGCCCACCGGGTACGGCGGCGGTGGCGGAAGCGCTACGGATGTCACGGTTGTCCTGGAAGAGTTCGGCCGCGTTTCGTTGTCAGTGGCTTCGTTGTTGAACCGGGCGCTCGGTTGGGGGGCGGATTCCATTCAGCGCTTCGGAACCGACGCGCAAAAGAATTACTTTTTGCCCCGGGTAGTGTCGGGCGAGATGATATTCGCGTTCTCGCATACCGAGCCAAATGCCGGCTCCGATGCGGCGGCGATTATTACCAAGGCGGTCCCCGCAGGCGAAGATTTCATCATTTCGGGTAGCAAGATATTCACCACCGGCGCCGCTGAATGCCCTTGTCTGATCGTCACGGCCAGAACTGACCCGACCGTCGGGAAGCACAAGGGCATCAGTGTCTTCCTGGTCGATTCGACGACGCCCGGCATCAACTGCCGCCGTATCGAGAAGCTTGGAATGAGGGGCGCGGGCGGTCTGTACGAAGTGCACTACGACGATGTGCGCGTCCCCGGTTCCGCATTGCTCGGTGGCCTGCACGGCGGCTGGAACGTTGTCAGAGGCACGCTCGAACGCGCCCGTATCGCGCAAGCCTCGTACTGCGTTGGTTCCGCGCAGGGCGTTATCAATGAGGCCGTTCAGTACGCCAATGAGCGCGAACAGTTCGGCCAGCCGATCGGCAAATTTCAGGCGATTGCGCATCTGCTGGTCGATTTGCAGGTGCAAACCGATGCGGCCAGGCTTTTACTTTACCGAACGGCAGCCATGATCGACGAGGGCTCACCCTGTGTACGCGAGGCTTCAATTGCCAACCTCCACGCTACCGAGACTCTGGTTCGTGTGACATCCGATGCCATGCGCGTCTGGGGCGGCTACGGATTTACGCGCGAGTTCGACATCGAACGTATCCTGCGGGATGCAAGGCTGTTCGTGATCGGCGACGGGACCAGCCAGATTCAGCGCAATCTGATCTCGCGGCAGATGGGCCTGTAGATTGAATGAAGCCTAGGGCGTGTCGCGGCTAATGGCGTTGCTATGATTTTAGCCGGTAAACCGGGCAGGGGTTTTAGCCGGCAAACCGGGCAGGCTTATTCCTCGAAATGCGCCCGGCGCCACTTCAAGGCGGCGGGCAGGCCGTCTTTTTTACGGATTGCATGGAATTGTTCGCCGTAGTCGGTTTTTGCGGCATACAGCGGCGCGACAATATCGAGCCCCGCACGCATGGCATTGCGGAACCCGGCGGCGTCGGCGCCGCGATTGATGGCAAGCTTGGTCTTCTCCAAGGCTTCAGGGGATATATAGGTCATCCGCTTGGCGAATTTCATCGACCTTTCATGAAGCTCGTCCAGGGGTACGACATGGTTTACCATGCCGAGGCGTTCCGCCTCCTCGGCACCGATCATGTCGCCAAAATAGAGCAGTTCCCGCGCTTTTTTGTAGCCGATCATCCAGGGCATGATGATGGCGGGTCCAACGGATGAAAAGTGAATTTCCGGTTCCCCGAACAGCGCGTTGTCGGCGGCGATGGTGATGTCGCAGAACATGGTCAACTCGCAGCCGCCACCCAGTGCGTGGCCTTGAACCGATGCAATCACCGGCTTGCGCATGTCCCACGGCGCCATTTCGAAATTAATGTCGCCGTCCAAACTGTCATGCCACTTCATGGCGTCATGGCGCCGCGCCTCTTTTTCCGGGCCGCCGCCAACGATGTCGTAGCCGACGCAAAAACTGCGCCCCGCGGCGCGCAGCACAACGACGCTGGTCACGGGATCGGCGTCGGCGCGGGCAAACGCTTGGCACATCTCCTCGCGCATTTCATGGCTGATGGCATTCAATTTATCGGGACGGTTCATGGTGATGACGCCGACTTTTTCGTCGGTATCGTAAAGAACCAGATTGTCCGTCACTGTTTCTCCTCCCCAATTTGCGCCGCTGCGATAAGAGCATCGACGATGACGCAGCCTTGTCCCTCGGGCAAGACCATGATCGGATTAAGGTCGATTTCCCCGACCACCGGGCCGGCGCTCTGCATGAAATCAGACAGCGCATAGAGACAATCGGCCAGACTGGCGATATCGGCGGGCGGGCGCCCGCGCACCGGTCCAAGCAAGGCAGCGCCGCGGATTTCGCTAATCATTTGTTCCCCATCGCCGCACCGAAGCGGCAGCATGCGCAAGGTGAAATCGCGTATTGCTTCAATCTCAACGCCACCCAGCCCAAAGGCCAGGGCGTGGCCGAAGCCGGGCTGACGCGCCACGCCGGCGAAAACCTCGATCCCATCCTGGATCATTTCCTGAACCAAGATGGCGCTTTCAGCTTCCGCCAAATCCGCGGCGCCGAGGCGCACCCGCAAGCTTTCCCAGCCTTGCCGGACGGCATCTTCATCGGCCAGGCCCACCAGTACAAGACCGTGTTCCGATTTGTGCGGGATATCGTCCGAACACACCTTCATCGCCACGGGAAATCCAATGTCCACCGCCACCCCGACCGCATCCTCGGCGGTGGCGGCCAGGCGTTCCCGGGTAACGCGCAGGCCCAACCGCGCCATCAGTCGTTTGCTGTCAAATTCGTTCACGGTTTTGCGTTCGGTAATTCGGTATTCAGCCAACTCAGCCGCGTCAATGGCGCGCGCCGGCCCTCGTTTTGCGCCCGGTCCACCCATCCAGCGGCTCATCCGGTCGATGGCGCGCAGACCTTGGCGAACGCCGTAGAGCACCGGCACGCCCACTTCGGCCAACAGCGGAATCTGCTCACGGATCAACAAACTGGAACGCAGGGTCATCTGGTAGTGGGGCTTTTGAGACAGCGCCGCAGATTGACGAAGAACTTCGGCCCGGGACAGCAATGTCTCCGTCCGCGCCATGGCGCCGTCGTCATTATAATCATAGGTCATGACGACTGCGTCGTTGCCGGTCGAGTCGCGGATGACTTTCATGGCGTGGGGAAGATTGGTGTGGAAATCTCCATTGCCCCAGGCATCAAGCGGGTTGCCGTCACCCGACACCGGCCCGATGACCCGCGCGACCTCTTGCAGGTCGGCGGGGGGCAGCGGCGGCAGATGCAGATTGACGGTGTCGGCGAGATCCAGGATCAGTTCGGCCACGCCGCCCGAACTTGTCATGACGCCTAGCCGGCGGCCTTGGGGCCAGTGCTTGCCCTGACAAACGGCCAGCACCTCGGTCAATTCATTTATGTCATCCACTTCTATCGCCCTGTGCGCCCGCAGGACTTCGGAAAAAACCCGCGCGTCTCCCGCCAACCCGCCCGTATGGCTGGTGATGGCGCGCCGCGTCCGTTCATTTTTTCCAGCCTTGAGAACCACGACGGGCTTGCCCTTGTCCGCCGCGCGGTCGAGCGCGGCGACGTATCGTTCGGGGTCCGAGATTGATTCGGTAAACGCCGCGATAACCTTGGTTTCCGCGTGATCGACCATGTAGTCGAGAAGATCGGCCGTGGTGACAACGGCTTCGTTGCCGGTGGAAGCCACAAGGCTGTAGCCGAACCGGCTCGTGTCGGCCAGCATGGAAATACTGACCGACCCACTTTGCGAGATCAGCCCAACATTTCCCACCAATGCCGCCGGTTCCCGGGCGAAATGCAGATAGGTGGCACAGCCGGCGGTCGGATTAATGACCCCCATGCAATTGGGCCCCAACAGAGCGATCTCGCCTTCCCTGCAAATGTCGATTATTTCCTGTTGGACCTTGCCACCTTCCGCGCCCTGTTCCGCATAACCGCCGCCAAAGATCACCGCGGCTTTCGCGCCGATCGCCGGCAACTGGCGGAAATTCTCCATGATCTGGCCCGCTCCTATGCAAAAGGCGACGACGTCCGGCGGCGCGGGAAGATCGGCGAGACTTGGGTAACAGGGAATGTCGAGGATCGACGCATATTTCGGATTGACTGGATAAATTTCGCCGGAAAAACCGAACCGGTTCAGGGATTCAATAATGTCTCGCCCTACCGAGGGGTTGGCCGAGGCACCGAGCACCGCAACGGAAGCAGGTTCGATCAAAGAGTCAAGTCGCATGGAATGGCCTTTATTTGGTCGTTATGAGGGATGTGTTTGGCTCGACAAGCGTACCTTGCTCGTCGGCCCCATGAGCCGCGAATTGCCCGCCACGTCGATCGCGACGATTGCCGCAAGCCGTCTTTCAATGCGCGCCTCGGCCATGCTCCTCTCCATGCCCAATTTGCGCTAGCGATGTTAGACAATTGCTATGGAAAAAACCATGTGCAATGGTTTTCGTAAGATCCCCGGAGCAACGCCGCATGTCTCCTCTTGATGCTGTAGACGGCCAACACCAGCCGGTATCTAGGTGCCATGTATTAGAAAATTCTAAGAGTCCGTTGTTGATGCTGTGGCACTCTTCAAGCATCAGGCGGCCTTAGGCTGATGTCCGCTGTACCCTGGCTTCGAGCACCACATTTGAATTTTCTCATTTCTGTGTTTGACCCATCTGGAGCATCGCAGGCTTCAAGTTTCATAGGTCATGGGCGTCTAAGATCGGCTGCAACAAGCCTTCTAGTTCTTCAATTTCAAAGGGCTTGGTTAACGTACCGATTATGGTTCCACCTTTGATAGATGCCAGATGTGAAGCAGTATTGATGTGGTGGTTGGCCCCGTACCAGTGCGAGATACAGGGCTTGCCGGCCTCGTCCGTGGCCGCCTCGGACGCCGATACCATCTGTTTGTTGATCCACTGGTCGTGGGTGGCGTAGTGCCCCAGCACCGGCCCCTTGAGCCGTGAGAGCCGTTCTGCCGGACCACCAACCCGGCCATATTAATCCAACGTGGCGTCCGCCGGTTCGGCCAGGGAGGCGTTGAGTGTCCGAGGCAGCCGTTACATTATCCGTCACTACCGCTACGGCAGGTAAGCCTCTGACGGAATTGGAAGGGGAATGGAACGAGCCCGCTGACGGCGGTGGTGGGTTTGGGCAGCATCACTGGACGTTGTCACCGCCGGTTTGGCGGCGTCGCGCCGCCGATCAGCCACGCTGGGCCCACCGCCAACAGTGCCACAACGGCGATCGCGAGAAATGTATCTTTGAAGCCCAGAGTGCTTGCCTGCGCCAGAACCACTTGTGACAAATAGTTTAAGGCGCCCATAGCCTGCGCTAAATCGGTCATGCCGGAGCCCGCCAGCAAATTTTGTATCCCGCCCAGAAGTTCCAGGGTCGTCTTGTTGGCGGGGGTTTGGGTATCGACAATTGCCTCGCCGTGAAACTGCGTGCGGTATTGGAAAAACGCCGTGAACAGAGCCACGCCAAAGCCGCCGCCCATGGTGAGGAAGAAGTTTGAACTGGAGGTGCCGCGCGCCAGCTTCTCCGCCGGCACGGCCCGCAACGCGGCGGCGCTGAGCGCGGGCATGGCCAGACTGAGACCGACGCGATTGACCGCCAAATAGCCGACCATGACCCAAAATGCCGTATTGACATCCGCAGCCTGGATCAGGAAGAAGCCGACCGAGAAAATCAACAATCCCGCGGCGACCGGGATATGGGCGGAGACCAGATCGGTGACGCGGCCCCCGATCGGGAAAAACAACAACATTACCCCGCCGCTGGTTGCCAACAGCAAACCCGCCCGGGTGGCGCTGTAATTCTGAATGGTCTGTACGAATACCGGAATGAAATAAATCGATGCGTAGAAGCCGCAGCCGAAAACAAAGCTCGACAGCATGGTCAGGCAAAACGGCCGGCTGCGGAACAGGCTTAGATCAAGCAGGGGATAAGGCGCCCTTAGCTCCCAAATGATGAAGGTCACGATCATGACCGCACCACCCAACAGGCGCAGTAATATTGTATCATCGTTCCAGCCCAGGCGCGGACCACTGGCGAGACCGCTGAAGATACTGAACAGGATGAGGAAGGCCAGTCCCAGGCCGATCCAATCAAAGGTCGGCAATGGCGTGACGCGTTTTTTGCCGGGCAGGAAGATCAGACCCAGAAATAAGGCGACGATACAAAAAGGCAACGGCAAGAAGAACAGAAAGCGCCAACTGATTGTATCGATCATAATGCCGCCGAATACAGGGCCAAAGGTCGGTGACAAAACGCTGATCAAGCCAGCGATGCCCAGGGCCGTGCCTCGGCGTTCGGGTGGGAAAACCGAAAACATGCAGAACATGGACAGCGGATACCCCACGCCGGTAGCCGCGCCCTGCAGCGCGCGGCCGAGGATCAGGATGTCGTAATTCGGCGCCGTCGCGCTCAAAAATGAACCGGTCGCGAACACGGCCATCGTGATGGTAAACGTCAGGCGCTGCCCCAATACCTCGATCAGCCAGGCGCTGACCAACATGATCGCGGCCATGGTGCCGAGAAAGGCCGTCGACATCCACTGCGCCTGATCCAGGCCAATCCCGTATGTCCCGATCACCGAAGGCACCGCGACGTTCACCATGGAAGATGCCAGGCCTAGCGCCATGGTGCCGGTCATGACGGTCAGGGTAACCAGCCAGCGATATGCCGGCCCAAATCGTTGAAACATCTCGTCGTTGTTCATGCTCGATGTGCCGTCCGAGAACGCCATGCTACGATGGCCGCCAGTCTACGTTGAGTTCCTTCCGACATAGGGCAGAGTGTAGCTGTCGCGGTTAGGGGAATCTATGCTGATTGATTGGTCCGCCGATGTCGGCTCATGGCACACGCCGCTGATCATGGGCCTGGACAGCAATTTCTGCTGACACTCCAACTTCGAGCCTACCTAAAACGGCTGTTCCGCTGATTGGGTACGCCACGAACGTCGCGTTACACGACGAATGAGGATACAGACGCACGATATTGCCCATGCCCTTGCATAATGTTCGCTGACACGATCCGGCGGAATGAGCATCGTGATGACCGCGACCGTGGTCGATCTCAAAATCGGCTGGCTCAAGATGATGTTCGTTCCGGAGAGCCGATGGAATAATTGAAAGGTACAGGGGTTGACCGCAATCCACGCGCCACGCTCTACTGCGCGCCATGGCAATTGACTTGAGATCGGATTTCATTGCCCGCCCGACACGGGAAATGATCACCGCGATGACCCGAGCGGCGGAACTGCCGGGCGGTTTCGGGCCGCGCGAGGACACCACCGTCGCACGATTGGAACGGCTGGCCGCCGATATGCTCGGCCACGCCGACGCGTTGTTCTGCCCCACCTGTACCATGGCCAACCAGATCGCCATCCATATTCGCTGCCGGCCGGGCGAGTCCTTCGTCACCGAGGCCGAGGCCCATGTGGTCACATCGGAGTCTGCCGCCGCCGCGGCCTTGAGCGGGGCCATGCCGCGGCTGGTGCCGGCCCGAAACGGGGCGCTCGATATTGCGGCGACGGCGGCGGCACTGGTGGGCGCCGATGCGCAGCGGCCGCGAGTGGGCGTGATCGTGGTCGAAAACACCCATGTTCGCTCCGGCGGCCGAGTGGTCGGCCTGGGGCATATGCGCATGGTCGCCGAGATCGCACGCGCAGCCGGCGTGCCGGTGCATCTCGACGGCGCGCGGCTGTTCAATGCCGCCAGCGCGCTTGGCGTCCCGGCGCGGGACCTGGCGGCGGCCGCCGACAGCGTGGCCTTCAATCTGAACAAGGGACTGGCCGCTCCGCTGGGCGCCATCCTCGCCGGGGAGACAGACTTCATCGCCGAGGCGGTTCGCGTACGGCAGATGTTCGGCGGCGGCTGGCGGCCGGCCGGCGTGCCGGCGGCGGCGGGCATCGTGGCGCTGGAAACCATGGTCGGCCGGCTGGCGGACGATCGTGCCCGTGCCCGGGCGTTGGCCGACGGGCTGGCGGAACTGGACGGGATCCATGTCGATCCCGAAGCCGTCGAGAGCAACATCTTGCTGGTCCGGCCGGGCAGCGCGACGCCTGACGCGCTTATCGCGGCGTTGGCCCGGCATAATGTTCTCGTGCTGCCGTTCGGGCCCTTCCTGCGTCTCGTCACCCATCATGAAATTACCGACGCCGCCGTAGCGGAGACCCTGGCGGCGTTTCGTACGGTACTTTCGGGGGTAGACCTTTGAGCCATAGACTCGGCGTCGATATCGGCGGCACCTTCACCGACTTTGCCCTGGTCGATGACCAGACCGGCGCGCTGGCCGTCCACAAGCAACTGACCACGCCCGCAGATCCCTCGCAATGCGTACTCGCAGGGCTGGCCGCGCTGCTGGCGCGCACGGGCACGGATATTGCCGAACTGACCACCATTGCGCATGGCACGACACTGGTCACCAACGCCGTGATCGAGCGCAAGGGGGCGACGACCGGCATGCTGGTCACCGAGGGTTTCCGCGACGTGCTCGACATTGCCATGGAGCGGCGCTACGACCTGTTCGACCTGCGCCTGCACTTCGCCGAGCCCGTGGTGCCGCGACGTCTCCGCCTCGAGATCCCCGAACGGGTGATGTTTGACGGCGCGATCAGCGCGCCGATCGACGAAGCGGCGGTAGGCCGGGCCGTAACCCGGTTGGTCGAGGAGCACGCCATCGAAGCGCTCGCGGTCTGTTTCCTGCATTCCTACGCCGATCCGGGCCACGAGGAGCGGGCGCGGGAGATCGCCAACATGCTGTATCCGGATCTTCGCGTCACCACCTCGAACGAGGTGTTGCCCTTCATGCGCGAATACGAGCGCTGGACGACGACGACCATCAACGCTTACGTGCAGCCCTTGACCGACCGCTATCTCGGCCATCTGGAGAGCGGCTTGGCCGAGATGGGCTTTCAGGGCCGGCTTCTGGTCATGACCTCGAGTGGTGGCATGGCGACCCCGCCGTTGGCCCGGCGCTTTCCGGTGCGTCTTGTCGAGTCCGGCCCCGCCGCCGGTGCGCTGATGGCGGCGTTCCTCGGCCGCCAGGTTGGCGCGCCCGACCTGTTGTCTTTCGATATGGGGGGAACCACGGCCAAGGGCGCGCTGATCCGTGACAACCGGGCGCTGCGGCGTTACGAATTCGAAATTGCCCGCGAGCACGGATTCAAACAGGGTAGCGGCCTGCCCCTGCGTATCCCGGTGATCGACATGATCGAGATCGGTGCCGGTGGCGGCTCGATCGCCGCGGTCGACGACACCAACCTGCTCGCCGTCGGGCCGCAAAGCGCCGGTGCCGATCCGGGCCCGGCCTGCTACCGGCGCGGCGGCGCGCGAGCGACCCTGACGGACGCCAACGTGGCGCTTGGTTACCTGGTGCCGGACGCCTTCCTCGGCGGCGAGATGGAACTTGATGCCGGGGCGGCCTCCGACGCACTGGCGAGGGATGTGGCGTCAGCCCTGGATGTCGAGGTGCCGCGAGCTGCCTGGGGCGTGCACGAAGTGATCAACGAGGACGTCGCCCGCGCCTTTCGCGTCCACGCCTCCGAGATCGGCTTCGACTACCGGCGTTGCGCCATGGTCGCCTTCGGCGGCTCGGGTCCGGCCCATGCCATGCGGGTTGCGCGCAAGCTGCGAATTCCCAAGGTGATCTTCCCGGTTGGCGCCGGTGTCATGTCGGCGATTGGCCTGCTGACGGTGCCGATATCGTTTGCTACATTGCGTTCCGGTGATGCCCGTCTCGAAACGCTCGATGGGGCGGGGCTGGAAGCCGGCTTCGCGCCGGTCGAACGCCAAGCCCGGTCGTTGCTCGAGGCGGCGGGCGTACCACTCGACGGCATTACCCTGGAGCGTCGGCTTGATATGCGCTTCTATGGCCAGGGCCATGAGGTCGAAGTGACGCTGCCGGATGGGACATCGCCAGCGCGCTTGGGCGAGTTGTTTCTGGCGGCCTATGCCGAGGCGTTCGCGGTGACACCGCTGGACGCCGGTATCGAAATCGTCAACTGGAAGATCGAGGCGAACGGGCCAAATCCCGATTTCGCCGAGCGTTATCACCCCTTCGCCGGGCCGAGCGGCGGCGATCCGATAGCGCGGAGGGTCCGCGTCTTCGATCCGACCTCCGACGACTACGTCGAATGCCCGGTGTACGACCGCTACGCGCTGCCGGCGGGCACGACGATCGAGGGTCCGGCCCTGATTCAGGAGAATGAGGCGACGACCGTGCTGGGCACCGGCGAGCGGCTGGAAGTCGACAGCTTCGGCAATCTGGTGGCGACCTTCGCCGACGGGGAGAGTTTAGATGACGACATTTGATCCGGTCAGCCTGAAGATCCTGTGGGACCGCCTGGTGGCCGTTGCCGACGAGTTGGTGCTGTCGCTGGTCCGCACCTCGTTCTCGATGAACGTACGGGAAGGCTATGACCTGTCCTGCATGATCTTCGACGCGCGCGGGCGGCTGCTCACCCAAGGTAGCTATTCGGTGCCGTCCTTCACCGGCACGGCGCCCGCCACCATCGGTCATATGCTGCGGGCCTTCCCGGCCGAGACCCTGCGGCCGGGCGACATCGTCATCACCAACGATCCCTGGATGGGCACCGGTCACCTGTTCGACATCAACGTCATGCGCCCGGTTTTTCGCGGTGAACGGCTGGTCGGCTTCACTATGAGCGTCACGCATTTGCCAGACATCGGTGGCAAGGGTATCGCCTCGGACTGCACCGAGGTCTACCACGAGGGGCTGCGCCTGCCGGTCTGCAAGCTGCGCGACGACGGCGTACTGAACGAAATGCTGCTCGATCTGATCCGCATGAACGTGCGGGTGCCCGAACAGACCATCGGCGACCTGATGGCCAACGTCGCCTGCAACGAAGTCGGCGGCCGGGCGATCATCGAGTTCATGGAGGAGTACGGCCTCGACGAGATCGAAAGCCTGGCTGATGCGGTCAATGCCCACGCCGAGACGGCGATGCGCGAACGAATCGCCGAAATCCCCGATGGCACCTACTCGAACGCCATATCGATAGAAGGGCCGGGCAAGGCGATCCGGCTGGCGGCTTGCGTGACCGTCGCGGGCTCCGAAGTCGGCATCGATTTCACCGGCACCGATGACCCGGTGCGCGCCTCGATCAACGTACCGATCTGCTATACTCGGGCGCAATCGAACTACGTCATCAAATGCCTGACCATCCCCAACCTGCCCAACAACGAAGGCGCCATGCGGCCGATTACCGTGACGGCGCCCGAGACCTGCATCCTGAACGCTCAACCGCCCTGGCCGACCGGGGCCCGCCATTCGGTCGGGCATTTCGTGGTGCCGTTGCTGATGGGTGCGTTGGCCGAGACGCTGCCCGATCGGGTGCAGGCGGACGCAGCGATGATGAACGTGTTCAGCGTCCAGGGCCGCCACCGAGACGGCGAAGAGGTAACAAGCCTGTTCTTCCTGGCCGGTGGCCTCGGCGCCATGCAGGGGCTGGCTGGTCGGGCGGTCACGCCCGCGCCATCGAACATGACCGTGGTGCCGACCGAGATATGGGAAAACCGCACCTCCATGACCATCGAACGGCGCCAGATCCTGCCCGGTACCGGCGGCGACGGTCGCTGGCGCGGTGGTGACGGGCAGGAAGTAGTGTTTCGCAACGACAGCGGGCACCTGTTCGAGTTCGCCCTGATGGGTCAGCGCACCGAGTTTCCGGCCCAGGGGTTCGCCGGTGGCGGCGCCGGTGCGCTGCGGGTCTACGAAGTCAATGGGGTGGTGGTTAATCCCAAGGCTCGCATCGAATTGGCGTCGGGCGACCAAATCACCATGCGAGAGGCCGGCGGCGGCGGTTACGGCGAGGCGTGATCGGGCCCATGAAGAATTGCC
>JAPYPT010000149.1 GCA_029937535.1 Alphaproteobacteria bacterium | reverse complement strand
GCCGCCTTGCATCAGATAATCGGCCTTGCGTTGATCAAGGGTTACTTCCAGGCCAGTCAACCGGGACAGGGCTGCCGATAGGTCTTCGCGCAAATCCAGGGCGAGCTGTTTTTCGTCCCCACTCCGGCCTTCGAATTCAGAAACCACGATAAAGGGTTTGCGGTCCTGGCGGTCATCGGGCAGACGGCGCGGCCAGGACCAGACATGCACCGGCCTGGCGATGTTCTTGAACGTTTTGTTGCCGTTGTCCGCGAACCGGGCGCCGACATCCCTGGCGACTTCGTCATATACACTTTGGGACATCAGCACGCCGCCGGGTTCCGCCAGGCCTTCCAAACGGGCGGCGATGTTGACCCCGTCGCCGAAAATGTCGCCGTCTTCAAGGATGATCTCGCTGAAATTGATACCGATGCGGAAAATAATTTTCTTGTCGGCGCCGATGTTTTGGTTGCGGGCCGGCATCCCCTCCTGGATGTCCAGCGCGCAGCGTACCGCATCAACGGCGTTGGCGAATTCCAAAAGCAGGCCGTCGCCCATGGTCTTGACAATGCGGCCCGCGTATTCAGCGATCTTGCCATCGATGAGTTCCGCCCGGTGGGCCCGCAGGGCATCGAGCGTGGCCATTTCATCCACGCCCATCAGGCGGGAATAGCCAACCACATCGGCCGAGACGATGGCCGCCAACCGACGTTGTGTGTTCCCAGGCATCGGCCTATGCGCCGAAGAAATCCCGCAGGCGGGTCAGGGCGCCCTGCAAGACGGCATCTTTTTTACAGAAGCAAAAGCGCACCAGATGATCCACGTCCGGAGTGGCATAGAGCGCCGAGACGGGCAGCACGGTGACGCCCGCCTCCACCGTCACATGGCGGCAGAAATCCACGTCCGTGCCTTCAAAACCGAGGGAACGGAAATCGGCGTTCATGAAATAGGTTGCGGCGGTGGGCATGACGTCGAAGCCGATGTCGGTCAGGGCATCGTGCAACATATCCCGCTTGGCCTGCAGTTCCACCGCCAGGTTGGTGTACCAGTCCTGTTCATGGTCCAGGCCATGGGCCACGGCGCGTTGCAGGTTCGAGGCCGTGGTGAAAACCAAAAACTGATGCGCCTTGGCGATCAGGCTCAACAAGTTCGGCGCCGCCGTCAGAAAGCCCACTTTCCACGAGGTCATGGAAAATGTCTTGCCGGCGGAGCCGATGCGGATGGTGCGTTCGCGCATGCCGGGCAGGGTGATCAGGGGGATATGTTTAACGCCGTCAAAGATCAAATGCTCGTAGACTTCATCACAAATCGCATAGGTGTCGTATTTTTCGATTAGCGCGGCGATGAAACTTAATTCCTCCCGGTCGAACACCTTGCCGGTGGGGTTCATGGGCGTGTTGATCAGGATCAGCTTTGTCCGTTCCGAAAATGCGGCGGCCAGCTCCTCCCTTGGCAAGCCCCAGTGGGGTGGCTGCAGGCGCACGAACTTCACCTCCGCCCCCGCGCGGCGCAGCATGGGCACATAGCTGTCGTACAGCGGCTCGAACACCACCGCCTCGTCGCCCGGTTCGATCAACGCCAGAATGGAAGCGGCCAGCCCCTCGGTAGCGCCCGTGGTGACCATCGTCTCCGTTTGCCAATCCACGTCGAGGTCGTGGAAGCGTTTGTTATGGGCGGCGATGGCCTGGCGCAACTCGGGGATACCCAGCATGGGCGGGTATTGGTTTGGACCCTCCAGGGTGGCGGTGTTGAGCATTCGCTTAATGCTGTCGGGGCCGTCCTCGTCGGGGAAACCCTGGCCCAGATTGATGGTTTGATGCTCGATCGCCAGGCGGGTCATGACCTCGAACACCGTGGTGCCGAAGCCGGCAAGGATGCTGTTGGCTGGTTTCATACTCTTGCCTTTCTTTTCCAGTGATTATGTTGAATGTGCTCTAGTCGGTGGGGCAAAGGCAAGGCACATTGGAGGCAGAGGAGTAAGCTTTTATGAATGAAGACGATATCACCCCGCTGTTGGATGCCGTGCGCCGCCTGGTGAACGAAAAACTGATCCCGGCGGAAGCGCTAATCGACCGCGAACACCGTATCCCCGATGAACTGCTCGACCTGATGCGCGAGATGGGTCTGTTCGCCTATGCCATTCCCAGCGAACACGGCGGCCTGGGCTTGAGCAAATGGGCGGAGGTGCGGATGATCTTTGAATTCTGCCGCGCCGCGCCGGCCTTTCGTTCTTATGTGGGCACCACCAACGGCGTCGGCGGCAAGAGCATCGTGCTGGACGGCACCGAAGAGCAAAAACGCCGCTACCTGCCGGCCATCGCCGCCGGCGAAATGATCGTCAGCTTTTGCCTAACCGAACCGGGCAGCGGTTCGGATGCGAAAAGCCTGGCCACGACGGCAATCCGGGACGGCGATGGCTATGTGCTAAACGGCAGCAAACGTTTCATCTCGAACGCCCCCGTGGCGGGCCTGTTCACGGTCATGGCGCGTACCGATCCCGCCGACAAAAGCGCCGCCGGTGTTTCCGCCTTTCTGGTCGAGGCCGGCACGCCGGGCCTGCACGTGGACCCACCCTTGGAGAAGATGGGCCAGTTGGGCGCGCCCACGGCGGATGTCACGTTCACCGACTGCCGCGTGCCCGCGGGCGCCCTGCTGGGCGCCACCGAGGGCCGTGGGTTCATTACCGCCATGAAGGTGCTGGACGATGCCCGCATCCATATGGGCGCTGTCTGTGTCGGTTTGGCCATCCGTCTGGTGGAGGAGATGACCGCCTACGCCCTTGAACGCCAGCAGTTCGGCAAGCCCATTGCCGAATTCCAGTTGATCCAGGCCATGATCGCCGACAGCGAGGCCGAATGCCTGGCGGCAAGGGCGATGGTTGAGCAAACCGCGCGCCGCATGGACCAGGGCGCCAAGGTGACCAAGGACGCCGCGGCCTGCAAATACTTTGCCTCCGAAGCCGTCGGCCGCATCGCCGATCGGGCGGTGCAGGTGCACGGCGGCTATGGCTACATGCGGGAAACGGCGGTGGAGCGGCTGTTCCGGGATGCCCGTTTGCTGCGGATCTTCGAAGGCACCTCCCAGATCATGCAACTGGTCATCGCGCGCGAGGCGCTGAAGGACTACAAGTCGGCGCATTGATGGCTTGGTCCCAGCCTGCCGCCATGGCATAACCCGGCCATGAAACTTGCCAATCGAATGAACCACCTGGGCACCGAGACCGCATTTGAGGTTTTGGCCCGGGCCAACGCGCTGGCCGCCCAGGGCCGCGACATCATCAACCTTGGCATCGGCCAGCCCGATTTTCAGACGCCGGCGAATATTGTCGAGGCGGGCCGAAAGGCCTTGGCCGACGGCCATCACGGCTATACCCCCGCCAACGGCATTCCCGAACTGCGCCAGGCCGTGGTCGATGACATCCAAAAATACCGGGGCGTGGCGGTCGATCCCGAGCACATCGTCATTCAGCCGGGCGGCAAGCCGACCATGTTCTATGCCTGCCTGATGTTCGGCGAGGCGGGGGCGGAGATCATGTATCCCAATCCCGGTTTCCCCATCTATGAATCCGCGATCCGGTTTTCCGGCGCCACGCCGGTGCCGATCGAGCTGCACGAGAATACCGGGTTCAGCTTTTCCGCCGACGAGGTGTTGGAAAAGATCAATGAGCGCACCCGCCTGATCATCATCAATTCACCGGCCAACCCCACGGGCGGCGTGGTGCAAAAGGAGGAGCTGGACAAATTGGTGGCCGGTCTGGAGCGGCACCCGGAGGTGGTCATCATGTCGGACGAGATTTACAGCCGCATGGTCTATGATAACCAGCCCCATGTTTCCATGCTGGGTTACCCGGAAATCCGCGACCGCCTGATCCTGCTGGACGGCTGGTCCAAGACCTATGCCATGACCGGCTGGCGCCTTGGTTACGCCATCTGGCCCGAGGCCTGCGCCGAACAGGCCACCCGCCTGTGCGTCAACGATCATTCCTGCGTCAATGCCGCCACTCAATGGGCCGGTGTCGAGGCCTTGCGCGGACCGCAGGAGGCGGCGGAGGAGATGGTCAAGGCCTTCGATGGGCGGCGCGAGGTTATCTTGGACGAATTGAATGCCATTCCCGGTTTCCGCTGTGCGCGGCCGGGCGGCGCCTTCTATGCCTTCCCCAATATCGAGGGCACGGGCATGACATCCTCCGTTTTGCAGGAACGGCTATTGAACGAAGCCGGCGTGGCGGCTATTTCCGGCACCTCGTTCGGCGCTTTCGGAGAGGGCTATCTGCGTTTTTCCTACGCCAATTCCACTGAAAATATCCGGGAGGCCATGGCGCGGATCCGCCAGTTGGTATCGGCGTAAAATTTGATCAGCCGCAAGAATTTTGGGCAGATTGCCGAAATTTTAGGCAATACGTTAGGCAATCATCAGGGGGCGACGTAATATATCCTTTAAATTCAATAGCTTAAAAATAATCGAAGTTGGCACGATTTATGCTATTCATCTCATGTGGTGTGGTCAGCGGTTTTGCCGACTACGACAGGAAAGAGATTTGGCGCGATGAAAAAAATTGAAGCGATTATCAAGCCCTTTAAGCTGGATGAGGTGAAGGAAGCCTTGCACGAGATCGGACTGCAGGGCATCACCGTGATCGAGGCCAAGGGTTTTGGCCGTCAGAAGGGTCATACGGAACTCTACCGCGGGGCCGAATATGTCGTCGATTTCCTGCCCAAGGTGAAATTGGAGGTGGTTCTGCCGGACGAGTTGGTCGAGCGCGCCGTGGAGGCCATCCAATCGGCGGCCCACACCGGGCGCATCGGCGACGGCAAGATATTCATTACCACGGTCGAGCAGGCCATCCGCATTCGTACCGGTGAAACCGGCGACGACGCCATTTAGCAGATTTAGATACGCTACATTACACTCACAGAGGACACAGGAAGGAACCGAAAGCCATGTCCAACGCCGAAAGCGTCCTGAAGAAAATCAAGGATGAAGAAATCCCCTTTGTCGACTTCCGCTTCACCGATCCGCGCGGTAAGTGGCAGCATCTGGCCATGGATTCCAATATGGTGGATGCCGATCTATTCGCCGAGGGTGTCATGTTTGACGGCTCCTCCATCGCCGGTTGGAAGGCGATCAACGATTCCGACATGGCCTTGATGCCGGATGCGGCCACGGCGGTGATGGACCCCTTCATGGCCCAGCCCACATTGGCGATTTTCTGCGATGTGGTCGAGCCCGCCACCCACGAGGCCTATGGCCGCGACCCCCGCTCCACCGCCCGCCGGGCGGAAGCCTATCTGCAAAGTTCCGGCGTCGGCGACACCGCCTACTTTGGACCGGAAGCGGAATTCTTCGTATTTGACGATGTGCGTTTCAACGTTTCCCAGAACGAAACGTTCTACGCCCTGGACGAGGGCGAGGGCCCTTACAACTCCGGCCGGGATTTCGATGGTGGCAATATTGGCCATCGTCCGGCGGCCAAGGGCGGTTATTTCCCCGTCCCGCCGGTCGACTCGGCTGCCGATCTGCGCAGTGAAATGCTGACCGTGATGCGCGAGATGGGCATCGATACCGAAAAGCATCATCATGAAGTGGCCCCCAGCCAGCATGAACTGGGTATGAAATTCGCGCCGCTGACCAGTTGCGCGGACCAGTTGCAGATTTATAAGTATGTGGTGCACAACGTCGCCCATTCCTACGGCAAGACGGCGACCTTCATGCCCAAGCCGGTGATGGACGACAATGGCTCCGGCATGCACGTGCATCAATCCATCTGGAAGGAAGGCAAGCCGCTGTTCGCCGGTTCGGGCTATGCCGATCTGTCGGAAAGCTGCCTCTACTACATCGGCGGCATCATGAAGCATGCCAAGGCCCTGAACGCCTTCACCAACCCGCTGACCAACAGCTACAAGCGGTTGATCCCCGGTTTCGAAGCCCCGGTGCTGCTGGCTTATTCGGCGCGCAACCGCTCCGCCTCCTGCCGCATACCGTTCTCGCCCAGCGCCAACGGCAAGCGCGTGGAAATCCGCTTCCCCGATCCGGGCGCCAATCCCTATCTGGCTTTCTCCGCCATGTTGATGGCCGGCCTGGACGGCATCGAGAACAAGATCCATCCCGGCGACCCCATGGACAAGGATCTTTACGACCTGCCGCCCGAGGAACTGGCCGATGTGCCCACCGTCTGCGGCTCCCTGCGCGAGGCCTTGGAGAACCTGGATGCCGACCGCGACTTCCTGAAGACGGGCGGCGTATTCTCGGACGATCAGATCGACGGCTATATCGAGCTGAAATGGGAAGAAGTCTTCCGCATGGAACATACCCCCCATCCGGTCGAGTTCGAGATGTATTACAGCGTCTGATCCCCTCGGCGCATATATGACTAAGATCGGGGCCGTCCTTCGGGGCGGCCCCGATTTTTTGTGATCTTGTGGGTTTTGCCCTGCCCGCCGCTTCTGCCACAGCATTTCCGAATTGGAAATGCTCCGAATCTTAAGAATAGAGCAGTTTTTCCAATCACCTAGAATCACTTCGTGATTCACATTGGATCGGAACTGCTCTACGGTGGGAAAAAACACAGGGGGAGATTTTTGATATGTCGAGTTCCCGTGGAGCCGCGAAAGTTCTGCGTACACAATTGGCCGGCGATGAAATTGTCGTCGCACCTGGCTGTTTCAATGCCATGGGCGCGAAAATTATCGAGCGGACGGGATTTTCCACCGTTTATGTTTCGGGCTATGGCGTCTCGGTCAGCCACATCGGGCGGCCCGACGTGGGTCTGACCACGTTGACGGAGGTCGCGGATGTTGCGGGCAAGATCGCCTCGACCGTGAAAGTGCCGGTGATCTGCGATGCCGATACCGGCTACGGCAACGCCATCAACGCCATGCGCACGGTGGAGGAGTTCATCCGCTCCGGTGTTGCGGGCATACACCTCGAGGACCAGATCGCGCCCAAGCGTTGCGGCCACGTTGCCGGCAAACAGGTCATTCCACTGGAGGAGGCGGCCGGCAAGATTCGCGCGGCGGCGCGGGTGCGCGATGAAATGGACCCGGATTTCGTGCTGATCGCCCGCTGCGATGCCCGCGGCGTGGCGGGCGGCAGTCTGGAAGACGCCATTCAGCGCTGCCAGGCCTACCGCGAGGCCGGCGCCGATGTAGCCTTCCCCGAAGGTTTGCTGACGGTGGAGGAAATCCAACAGGTCTGCGAGGCGGTGCCGGGCGGCATTCTTTATAACCGCACCGGCGTCTCGCCAAACATCTCCGCCACCGAACTGCAAGCCCTTGGCGTTGACATCGTCATTAATCCCGGCGGCGGCATGCGGGCGGCCTACAACGCCATGTGGGATTATTACAGCGCCTTCCTGGAAGAGGACAACGAACTTGAAGACCGCCTGAAAGCCTCCAACAAGGCGCACCCGTTGGCGGATTTCCATACCTTTGTTGGGTTCGGTGAAATCCGCGAACTGGAGGCGGAGTTCATGCCGGAGGAAGAAGCGGACAAATACGAGGGCGCGGTTGGCTTTCAGCCCTGATATGTTCGCGATACGACACAATGTCATCCCCGGGCGTAGCGAAGCGGAGACCCGGGGATCCAGGGCCTCTAACACATGAGTTTGTTGCCCTGGATTGCAGGGTCCAGCCCGGCAATGACGTTAATGAGGCCGTGCGAGGTCTGGTGTGCCTAATATGACAAATTGAAGAATAGGGAGATGCGAACAATGGAAACTTCGGACAAGAGTGCCCGGCAGCTTTACGAAGAGATCAAGGCCAACCCGACCCGGCCGCGTTTTGGTTTTGGGCGCAAGGCGGCGGTGATCAATGTGGATCTGCAAAAGGCCTATACCAATCTGGGCGAATTCGCCACCTCTTACGAGACCGATCCAACGCAGATGGACCATGTCAACGAAATCTCGGACCTGGCGCGGTCCAAGAACTTGCCCGTGGTCTGGACCTATGTGGCCTATATGGACTCGGGCGAGGATTGCGGGATTTGGGGCACGCGCACCGATACGCCGGATTCCCTGCAAAATATCAAGGTCGGCTCCCGCCGTTCGGAATTCGACGACCGCCTGAACATCGACCACAAGCGGGATGTCATCATCAACAAACGCATGGCCTCGGCCTTTCACGAGACCAATCTGCCCTCGGTGCTGAATTATCATGGCATCGACACCGTCATCGTCACGGGCGGTTCCACATCCGGTTGTGTCCGGGCCACGGTTGTCGACAGTCTCTCGCGCAGCTTCCGCACCATCGTGCCGGAGGAATGCGTGGCCGATAAACACGAAAGCCCGCATTTCGCCAACCTCTACGACATGGCGATCAAGTATGCCGATGTGGTGCCGGCCCAAGACGTGGTCGACTACCTGGAAAATTATCAGATCCTGAACGATTGAGGTTGCCATGACCGAAGACGCCCCCCTGATGCGGGTGCCTGGGCTTTATGACTATTCACCCCAGGTGGACCGCCCGAAAATAACCTGGCCGAACGGCGCCAGGGTCGCCTTTTGGGTGGCGCCGAATATTGAATATTACGAATACGACCCGCCGCTGTCTCCGGGGCGCAAGCCCTGGCCGAAGCCAAACCCGGACGTGGTGCCTTATTCGCACCGGGACTATGGCAACCGGGCCGGATTTTTCCGGATGATGGAGGCCATGGCGAAATACGGCGTGCGCGGCAGCGTCTCTCTCAACGTGGCGATCTGTCAGCATCACCCGGAGATCATCAAGGTCTGTAACGAGCTGGATTGGGAATTTTTCTCCCACGGTATCTACAACACCCGCTACACCTACGGCATGTCGGAGGCCCAGGAGCGGGCCATGATGAAAGACGTTATCGCCACAATTCTGGATGCCACGGGGCAGAACGTGGACGGCTGGCTGGCTCCCGCCTTGTCCTACACCACCAATACGTTCGAGCTGCTGGCGGAATTCGGCATTCAGTATACCTGCGATCTGTTTCACGACGACCAGCCCCAGCCGGTGAATACCAAAAGCGGCCGGCTCATTTCCGTGCCCTATTCTCTGGAAATGAACGACACCGTGGTGCTCACCATGTTGGGCAAAAGCAGCCGTCATTACACCGATATTCTGAAGGCCAATTTCGATCAGCTTTACGAGGAAGGCGCCGAGAACGGCCAGGTCATGTGCATACCCCTGCATCCTTTTTTGATCGGCCAGCCGCACCGGATCGGCAATTTCGCCGAAGTGCTGGACTATATCACCGGCCATGACAAGGTCTGGGTGACCACGGGCCGGGAGATCGCGGCGCATTATTACGAACATCACTATGACAACGTGGTCGCCGCCCTGGCCGCCAGAAAAGGTGCCTGAACATGACCCTGTCCGATGATTATCTGAAATATCCCAACCGCGGCCATGGCATGGATCACGACCGCTATAGCTGGTCGCAATTGCACGAACGTCCCGCCATCACCTGGCCCAACGGCGCCCGCGTGGCCCTGTGGGTGGTGACCCAATTGCAGTGGTTCCCCATGGACATGAAGCCGGCGGTTCCCGTACCGGGAGGCATGGCGCGGCCCTATCCCGATTATTGGGATTATACCCTGCGCGATTACGGCAACCGTATTGGCGTCTACCGGATCTTCAAGGTCTTGGACAAACTGGGCATCCGCGCCTCCGTCGCCATGAATTCGGCCCTCGCCGAGATGTATCCCTACCTGGTCGAACAAGTGAACCAGCGGGGTTATGAATTGATCGCCAATGGCCTGGACATGGGCCATCCCCACCATGGCGATATGGACGAGGCGAAGGAAGCCGCCCTGATCAAGGGCGTGCTCGATAGCCTGCGGGGCCTCTCGGGCCAGCCGGTTCGGGGCTGGCTGTCGCCGATCCGCTCCGAGTCCATGAACACGCCGGACCTGGTGGCGGCCCAGGGTATCGATTACCTGTGCGATTGGGCCAACGACGACATGCCCTACCCGTTCCAGACCACATCGGGCGCCATCCACAACATGCCCCACACGATGGAGCTGGACGATCAGCAAATTCTCATCGCCCTGCGCCACACCGAACAGGAATACGTCGGTCAGCTCAAGGACCAGTTCCATTGCCTGTACGAAGAGGCCGGCGAGAGGGGCGGCCGCATCATGGCGATCAACCTCAACCCCTGGATCACCGGCCAGGCCTACCGCATCAAGGCCCTGGAAGAGGTCCTGTCCTATATCTCCGGCCACGACGGCGTCTGGTCCGCCACCGGCGCCGAAATCCTCGACGCCTTCACCGCCCAAACAAAACCTTAATTCGGTGGCCCTAATACGGTGACGTAGTAATTATATCGCGGAAAATAACTCTAACCTACTGTAAATAAGTGGATTTAATACTAATTACGTCGCCGCATTAAATTCTTGTGAACGGAGCGGCAGGCGGCTAAGGTGAGGCCATGGCCAGATTCGCGCGCATCGTTATTCCGGGCATTCCCCATCACGTGACCCAGCGGGGCAACCGCCGGCAGGAGGTGTTCTTCTCCGCCGTGGATTACCGCCGCTATCTGGAGCTGGTGTGCGACCACGCCAGTGAGGCGGGGACCGAGATCTGGGCCTATTGCCTGATGCCCAACCACGTGCATCTGATGCTGGTGCCCGGCGACGAGGACGGCCTGCACCGGGCCCTGCAGGAGGCCCACCGCCGCTATACCCGCTACATCAATCTGCAGCACGACTGGACCGGTCATTTGTGGCAGGGACGCTACGCCTCCTGCCCCATGGACGAGGCCCATACCCTCATGGCCGCGCGGTATGTGGAGCTCAACCCGGTGCGGGCGGGGCTGGTCGAGCGGGCCGAGGATTGGGCCTGGTCCTCCGCCCGGGGCCATCTGGCGGGCGAGGACGATGGCGTCATGCGGGCGGATGCGCTGGGTGCGCTGGCGCCCGATTGGCGCGCCTTCCTGGATCAAGGCCTGACCGATGAACAGGCCGAGCGTCTGCGCACGGGCGAGCGCACGGGCCGGCCCGTCGGCTCACCCTATTTCGTCGAGGCCCTGGAAAGCCGCACCGGCCGCGATCTGCGCAAACAAAAGCCCGGCCGCAAGCCCGGCGGAAAAAATGCCGCCGACCCCAAATCCCCTGAGTAAGATTATTTACGGCGACGTAATACCTATTTTGTTTGCGGCGACGTAATACCTATTTTAATCCGCAGAATTGTGCGGTAAACCAGCTGTAAATCACCATATAATTACTACGTCACCGCAATAGGGGTGTCGCGGGGGGATCAGGCCAGGTTCAGGCGTTGGACGTCGGGGCGGCCGGCCATGAAGGGGCCCATGCGGGCGCCGATGGTTTTGAAGTGCTCTGAATTTCGGTGTGCTTCGGTGGCGGCCTCATTTTCATAGCGTTCGATGAAGATGAAGGTTTGCGGCGTCTCGCCCTGAAAAATCTCGTAGGACAGGCAGCCCGGTTCGTTGGCGTTGACGGCGGCGGCGAGTTCCTGGGCGACGGCGAGGAAATCGGCCTCGGAACCTTCCTTGGCGCGCAGGGTGGCGATGGCGGCTAACATGATGGCGGTCTCCTGAGTTTGTTGCTTGATCTAACCCGCTTTTATAGCGGCGCGGGCGGTGGGGGCAAAGGCGCGCAGGGCGGCCACGAGCAATTCCATGATGTCGTCGATCTGTTCCTCGGTGACGATCAGGGGCGGGGAGACCAGGAAATTGTCGCCCCGGGCCCCGCCCAGGGTACGGCGCGAATAGATGATCAGGCCGCGGTCGTAGGCTTCCTGGCCCAGGTGGAGATAGGCATCCAGTTCCGGCGGCAGGGGCCGGCCCGTGGCCCGGTCGGCGATGATGTCAAAGCCCAGCAACAGGCCCCGGCCGCGGATTTCACCGATGAATTCAAACTCGTCGAGCAGGCCTTCCAACCGGCCCTTCAGCACCGCGCCCATGCGGGCGGCATTGCCGATTAGGTCATTGTCGAGATGTTCCGCCAATACGGCCCGGCCCACGGCGCAGGCAATGGGGGAGGCGGAATAGGTATGGCCATGCATGAAGCCGCCCGCATCCTCCACGGCGTTGATGATACGGTTCGAGGTCAGGCAGGCGCCCAAGGGGATATAGCCAGACGCCAGGCCCTTGGCCAGGGCCACCAGATCCGGCGTGACGCCCCAATGTTCGGCGGCCAGATACTTGCCGCTGCGCCCGGCCCCGCTCATGACCTCATCGAAAATCAACAGCACGCCGTATTGATCGCAGATTTCGCGGATGCGGGTGTAATAGATATCGGGCGCGGTCAGGGCGGCGGTGGCGGCCCCGCCGATGGGTTCCATGATAAAGGCCAGCACGGTTTCGGCACCCTGGTTGATAATTTCGGTCTCCAGGGCATTGGCGAACCCCAGGGCGGCGGCATCCTCGGTCTGGCCAGGGGGGCGGTAACGGCAGAACGGCGCCGGGATTTTCGGCTGATTGACCATCAGGGGCGCGAACATGGAAAACCCCGCCGGATCGCCGGTCAGGGACAGCGCGCCCAAGGTGGTGCCATGGTAGGAGGGCAGGCGGGAGATCACCTTGTAGCGGGTCGCCTCGCCCACGGCGAGGGCATGTTGGCGGGCCAGCTTGACGCAGGCCTCCACCGCTTCCGAGCCGCCGGAGCCGAAAAATACTTGGTCCAGGCCGTCGGGCGCCTGTTCGACGATTTCCCGCGCCAGCAATTCCGCCGGTTCGTTCAAAAAGTGGGAGCGGAAGGCATAGCTGACCTTTTCCGCCTGGGCCATCATGGCCTCGCGCACACGTACGTTGCCATGGCCGATGTTGGCGGTCTGAGGCCCGGAACAGGCATCGATATAGCGCTTGCCGTCCCGGTCCCACAG